>CAIYYA010000070.1 GCA_903930255.1 uncultured beta proteobacterium | reverse complement strand
TGCTCCAGGTCTTGACTCTTCCAGCTAAAGCCATCACCAAGCCCCTCAATCGGAATGCCCAATTGCTCAAACATTCGGTGTTCACCAAAACGGGCACTGGGCACTTTCATGAACTGGAAGATTTTGACTTTCTTGCCGCGCCCGTGCGCGCGCAGCGCCAAGCCAAACGCAGCGGTGCTTTTGCCTTTGCCGTCGCCGGTGTTGACAATCACAATGCCACGGCGCTCGCCCTCGGGTTTTTCATAAGGTTTGTCTGTCGGCGGGGTTTCTATCTGCATCATGTTCCTTGAAAGAAAAAATAAATGAGGGTCAGATTCCAATTATTTTGAAATTTGAAAAATATGGAATTAATTGGAATCTGACCCCATTAATTGGGTAAAGCAACCCATTGCTGGGCCAGTGCGTGGATGGTGATGCGTTTGTCAAAGACGGCTTCCAGTGCGCGGTGGGTGGCAGCATCGTTACACGCCCCCTGGTGGGTGATGCGACCAGCAGCCATGATGACGAGTTGGTCGGCCTGCAGCGCCATCGAAATTTCATGCAACACGCTGACCACGGTGGTGCCCTGCCCGGTCAGCTGGCGCACCACGGCCAGCCAATCGGCCTGGTGCGGCGGGTCCAGATTGGCCAGGGGCTCGTCCATCAGCAACACCTGCGCCTGCACCGCCAAGGCTCGCGCCAGCAACACCCGCTGGCGCTCACCACCCGAGAGTTGCCCCAGTGAGCGTGCACACCAGTCCCAAGCCTGGGTGCTGCGCAGCGCCAGTTCAACTGCTGCGCGATCCTGTGCGCTGGGAGCCCCCAACCAGGGCTGATGCGGCAATCGACCCAGCATGACCACGTCCCACACGGTCAAATCATCCGCAGTGGCTTCGTTTTGCCCCAACCACGACAACTGTTGCGCGCGCAAGCGACCGGGGACACTGGCCAGTGCCTGCCCCAGCAAAGTGACATGCCCGGTGTGCGGCAACAGCCCCGCCAGCACTTTGAGCAGGGTTGATTTGCCAGCCCCGTTGGGCCCCACGATACTTGTCCAGACCCCTTGTTGCAGGCTCAGATTGATGTCGTGCAGAATGGGGCTATTTCCGAGCCTGGCGCTTACCCCGCTTGCGTGAATAGCTGCAGAATAAATAGCATTCATTACAAACCAGCCCCGCTATTGCCACGCGTTTTCAAGTGCATGAGCCAGAGCAAATAGCCGCCACCCAGCACCGCGGTGAGCACGCCAACGGGCAACTCTTGCGGGGCGATCAGCCAGCGTGCCAGCGCGTCGGCAGCCATCAGCAGCACGCCACCCATCAGGCTACTGAGCAAAATCAAACGGGCATGGGTGGTTTTGACCACCGAACGCACCAAGTGCGGTGCGGCCAGCCCGACAAAAGCAATCAAGCCGGTTTGTGCCACCGCTGTGCCGGTGGCCAGAGCCAGCACCGCCACCAATGCCGCGCGCATGCTGGCCAGCGGCAAGCCCAAACTCAGCGCGGTGGCTTCACCCAGACTCAAACCATCGAGCACCTGACTGAGTGACCAGGCCACTGCCATGCACAGCGTCCACACCCCCACCATCAAACCCCAGGCCGTCCAGCCCACAAAGCCGGTGCTGCCCAACATAAAAGCCTGCATCGACTGCATCACATCGGGCACCATCAGCATCACCAGCGAGGTCATGGCGCCCAGCACCACGCCCACCACCACCCCAGCCAGCAGCAAGCGCAGCGTGTGTTGCACCCCGCGCGCCAGCATTAAAGTGAGCAGCACGGCACCGACCGCACCCACAAACGCAGCCCCGGTCAAGCCCAAACGCACCAGCCAGTGCACGGCAAACGGCGACACACCCAAAAACACCAGCGCCAACGCCACGCCCAGTGATGCCCCCGATGCACTGCCCAGCAGATATGGATCGGCCAAGGGGTTGCGAAACAAGCCCTGCGCCACCGCCCCGGCCAAGCCCAGCAGGGCACCTGCAGCCCAGGCACCGAGCGTGCGCGGCAGCCGAATGTCCCAGACAATTTGCAAAGCGATGGGGTCGCTTAAGAGATTTTGCACACTGTCAAAGCCGGTGCTGCCCACACTGGCACCCAGCAGCAGCAGCAACACACCGGCTGCCAACAAACCCAGCACCAGCAGGGACGCCGCTCGGCGTTGGCGCAGCACATCGGTCACTTTTGACCGCCTAACAAACACTGCGCCATGATGCGTGCGCCTTCGGCCATGCGCGGCCCGGGACGCACCACCACATCGTTTTGCGCCACGCTCAGCACACAAACCCGACCTGTTTTGACAGCCCGTATGCCCGACCAGCCGGGGCGACCTTCCAAGCCAATGTAATTGCGGTCACCCACCATGATCACGTCGGGGTTGGCACGCACGACAAATTCGGGATTGAGCTTGGGAAAAGGCCCCAACGCTGCCGGCACAATGTTTTTGGCACCCAAGCGGGTCAGCGTTTCACCAATGAACGAGCTCTCGCCTGCCGCATAGGGCGCCCGGTTCACCTCAAAATAAACCCGCGTGTTTTTGATGCTGGCCGGTAACGACTGCGCGGCCGCCATGACCGACGCGTCGATCACACGCCAGATACGCGCAGCATCTGGCACGGCCAGCACCTGCCCCACTTTGTCGATCACGCGTTTGACATCGGCGTGGCTCTTGGGTTCGAGCGCCACCACTTTGAGGCCCAGCGACTGCAAGCGGTCGCTGGCGCGCGACGAGGTCGCCATCAGCACCACATCGGGTTTGAGCGCCACAATGGCCTCGATGTTGGGGTCAAGTCCGCCACCCACCTGGCTGAGTTTTTTCACGCTTTCAGGGTAATTTGAATAGCGATCCACACCCACCAGCCGGGCACACTGACCCAATTCGCAAACGGTTTCGGTCAACGAAGGCAGCAAGCTGACAATGCGCAGAGGCGGTTGCGCAAAGCTGACCCGCACCCCCCGGTCGTCGGTGACCTCGTAGGCCTGGGCGAACGCGCCAAGTACCAGCATTGCCAGTGGCAGCCAGTGTTTCATGCGGCACCTTTGAGCGTCAAGGGCAAACCAGCGGCCATCAGCGTCACGCGCTGGCACACCCCCGCTACTTGCTGATTCAGCAAACCCAATGCATCGACAAAGGCGCGTACCTCGCGGCCCAGCGGAATCACCCCCAGGCCGATTTCATTGCCAACCAGAATCAATGGCCCGGGTGCTTGCTGAATTGCTTCCAAAAGAAGAGCTGTCGGCGCTTGACAGACGGGCGCTAGCGGCTCATTTTGATCACAGTTTTCAAGCCTAGAAGGGTTCGACTCGTGGGCTGGCATCAGCCAATTTGTCAGCCACAGCGTCAGGCAGTCCACCACAATCAGGGTGTCAGCGCGGCTATGTTGCGCGACAACCTGTGCCAGTTGCGTTGGCTCTTCGACCGTAAGCATGCCTGGCACGCGTTGGGCACGGTCCGACTGGTGACGGGCAATGCGCTGGCGCATCTCGGCGTCCCATGCCTGGGCGGTAGCGATCAGCACTGCACGGTGATCAGCCGACCGTGCCAGCCAATCGCACGCCAGCAACTCGGCACGGCGTGACTTGCCACTTTTTTGGCCACCCAAAATCAGTTCACTGCGGGCCATGCTGCTCATGCTGAATCAGCCTGCTGAGTTGGCATGAAGAGTGCCGCGGTGGCCCGCGGGCTGGATGCAAACCAAGCGTGAAAATAACTGGCCCTGATCGATCCCAACTGGTACACCGCCTCGCCAGCATCGGGCGATGGCTCCTGGTGCGAGCGGGACGTGCGATAAGCGGCGGGCAGTGTGGTGACACAGGTGGAATAGTGAAACGTGTGGCCGCGCAACGTGCCCTCGGGCAAGACCAACTGCTGCGGCCCCAGCCCGGCCAGGCGCTTTTGTAGGGTGACGGTACCGGGCAACAACCCCATCTGCGCATGGCTTTGGCCATCCACCGTCACCAGCGTGTCAAACAACAGCATCATGCCGCCACATTCGGCCCACACCGGTTTGTGCTGCGCCACATGCGCTGCCAGACTCTCGCGCATCGACATGTTGGAACTCAGCCGCTGCGCATGCAACTCTGGGTAGCCGCCGGGTAGCCAAAGGGCATCACAAGGTGGCACAGCAGCATCGGCCAGCGGCGAAAAGAACACCAGCTCAGCACCCAGCGCACGCAGGCAATCCAGGTTGGCTGCATAGATGAAACAAAACGCCGCATCGCGGGCAATCGCAATAGTTTTGCTTTGCAAGGGTAGAAAGCGGGGTGGCATGGCCTCTGTTGCTGCAAAGTTTACGGTCCAACGCTGCAAGTCGCCCAGCGTCATTTGACCCAGCGGCGTGTTGGCCAGCGCATCGGCAGCCGCATCGAGCCGCTGCAAGGCATCGCTGACCTCGTTGGCCACCGTCAGACCCAGATGTCGCTCAGGCAACACCATGGCCGGGTTGCGCAAAACAGCGCCGAGCCACTGCTCGGGTTCACGCACGCTGCTTTTGAGCATGTCTGCATGGCGTTCGCTGGCAACCCGATTGGCCAGCACCCCCGC
>CAIYYA010000069.1 GCA_903930255.1 uncultured beta proteobacterium | reverse complement strand
AAAATCTCTCAGCCACAAACCGCTCATCCCTATCAAGGATGTCTGGCTTTACCCGTTGAACAAACATTTCCTCTCGGCCTTGCGCCGCTAACATCCTGTACGGGAAGACCGAATACTTACCAGAAAAGAAAAAAGCACCAAGGCTTTTGACCTAAGTGCTTGATTCGTTTGGAGTTATTGGCTCCTCGACCTGGGCTCGAACCAGGGACCTACGGATTAACAGTCCGGCGCTCTACCAACTGAGCTATCGAGGAACAAGACCAAAATTATAGAGTAATTTGACTTCTATCGAACTTGAGTGTACTCAAAAATTTCATTGAATTGAATTCAATTGAATTCGTCCGCGATAGTCCATTAATAAAAGTAACCAGAAAAAGGCGGAATCAAAATTCCGCCTTACTCAAGGGATAAAGGAACTTTATCCGCTTTTCTTTTCGGTGAGTTTTTTGCATTCAGCTTTCATTTTGTCGTCAGCTTTTTTCTCATCCATTTTTTTGCAGGCTTCCATTTTGTCTTTGTCGCTCATGGCGCCGCCGTGTGAACCGGCAAAAGCACTCATAGAAACCGTAGCGAAAGCGGCGGTGATCAAGACAGACAATACTTTGCTCATAGGTAAACTCCTCAATAAATTAATGTTGCAGACATCCCAGTGGATGCAAAACTAATATACAACACATATGAATCACTTTGGTTTTGCTGGATTATTTGCAGTCAGATTTTTACTTAGGTTACTGGTTCTTGTAACCATGGCTGCCAATGTGCAAGCGCTGCCTCGAATTCCGGCAAATGATGCTGAAATACTTGAAAGATTGCCTGCACGTGCAGGTAAAAGTGTGTTGAAAGGTATGGCGGGCTTGCGGGCTGCGCTGATCAAGAATCCGACAGATACCGCGTTGGCAGGCGAACTAGCGCAAATATATTTTGACCTTGCTGTGGCAAGCGGGGATCCTCGTTATGTGGGATATGCCGAAGCCGTGGTGAATCGATTCGCCAACCCCTTGCCGACTGTTTTGCTGAGTTTACGCGGCATGCTGCGCCAATATCGGCACGATTTTTCAGGTGCACTGCAGGATTTTGCAGATGTATTGCGGCTGCAACCCGACAAAGCTGACGCACATGCCTGGCGAGGTGCCATTTTTTTGGTGCAAGCTGATTATGCCGGAGCACAAAAAGAGTGTGATGCTTTGGCAAAACTGGGGCGTGAAATTTTGGCAAGTGGATGCCGTGGTTTGGTTTTGGCTTATGGTGGACAAGTGGCGGCCGGCTATAAAGTGCTTAGCATCGCTTTGAGCCAAGCCAGTGACCCTGGCAACCGTTTGTGGATACTGACTCGGTTGGGTGAGTTGGCCGCTTGGCAGGGTAAATCAGACTTGGCAAAAACGCATTACGCTGAAGCGCTTGGTTTAGGGTTAGATGACGTATATCTGCTGGCGGCTTGGGCTGATTTTTTGTTAGACGAGGGGCAAGCTGCGCAGGTGGTTGCGTTATTGGCGTCTTGGGAAGCGTCTGACAGTCTTTTACTGCGTTTGACTCAGGCAGAAGCCAGCTTAAATCGTCCAGGTGCAGCTCGACATCAGCAAATGCTGCTTGACCGATATGCGGCGGCACGTGAACGTGGGGATACGACACACCGTGCTGAAGAAGCGCGTTTTGAGCTGCACTTGCATGGTGATGTGCCAGCAGCCTTGCGATTAGCACAAGCAAATTACGAAGTGCAGCGTGAACCTCGGGATGCGCGGGTGCTTTTAGAGGCTTCGATTGCAGCCAAAAAACCTGCGGCTGCGCAAGCCGTGCGTGATTGGTTGCAGCGCAGTGGCTTTGAAGATCCGCGCACTCGCCGGTTGGCTCAAGTTCTTGAACAGACCGGTAGTTCACAATGATCTGGCGCTTTATCAGCATTTGCAGCCTGTTTTTGCTGAGTCTGCCAGCAATTGCGCATAAGGCCAGCGATAGCTATCTGAAGCTCGACGTTCAAGGCTCTAATGTGTCTGGGCAATTGGACATCGCGCTACGCGATATAGATTTTGCTCTGGGAATCGATATGAATGGTGATGGTGACATCACTTGGGGTGAGTTGCGTGCCCAGCATTTAGCGATTGCAGCTTGGGCGATGAATGCGCTAACCGTTCAGCGTGGTGGTGCATGCCCCTTGCAGGTGACGCAACAACTTGTTGACGAGCACACCGATGGTGCCTATGCCGTGCTTCAATTCAAGGGTATTTGCCTTGCAGACAAAGGTGATTTGACGCTGAACTATCGGCTTTTATTCGATCTGGATGCCTTGCATCGCAGCTTGGTTCGGCTCGATTTGGACGGTCTGACGCACTCGACCGTGATGGCTCCTAGCAGTTCTGTTCAGGGTTTTAAGGCCACAGAAGTGTCCAAATTTGCGCAGTTTTCTGAGTTTCTTGTTCAAGGTGTCTGGCATATCTGGATTGGCTATGACCATGTTTTGTTTTTGTTATCGTTGCTCCTGCCAGTGGTGCTGGTTCGTGACAATCAGCGTTGGCTTGGAGTGCCTCGCTTTGCTCAGGCATTTCATGAAGTGTTATGGGTGGTAACCTCATTCACGGTTACGCACTCGATTACTTTATCGCTGGCAGCATTGCAGATATTGCAATTGCCTTCACGTTTGGTCGAGTCTGCCATCGCTTTCTCGGTGTTGCTGGCTGCCCTTAACAACATTCGGCCGGTGGTTAGTGAAAGGCGCTGGTTGGTTGCATTTGTTTTTGGTTTGATTCATGGATTTGGCTTTGCCAGCGTGCTTGCCGAACTGGGCTTGCCCCAGCAGACTTTGGTGCTCAGTCTGGTGGGATTTAATTTGGGTGTCGAAGTAGGGCAACTGGCCATCGTGGGTGTGTTTCTTCCTCTCATATTTATGCTTCGACACACGCCTTTTTTTATGCGCGGTATTTTTAAAGTTGGATCAATGGCGATTGTGGCGGTGGCCTTGGTCTGGTTCGTCGAAAGGGTGCTTGACCTAAAGATCATCAGTGCGTAGCGTTAGAGATCAAAGCTGGAATAACGAGGTATCAGACAACTCATCAGCGTTCGGTGGGTCTTGCAACAGGGTATGTGTTTCAAGTTTAAGCACTTGCAGCAGCATTACAGGCAAAGCGTCAATGCTGTCGATGCTAATGGATCCACTGTCAGCCAGATGGGCGGCAAGGTGCAACACGGCCGAAAGCCTAGAAAACTCACGGCATGCCAAAGGCTGGGCACAATGACGCAGGCCTGTCACGAGTGCTTGCGGAAAATCCCAGTGCTGCGCCAGTTCAGCTGTTACTTCACCTTCGTCAAAACCTACCAACTGGCGCTGGCGCACCCAGCGCTCTCCGGGCAGCACGGGTTTTGCCTCGATGAGAGGCAGAGTCAAAGGTCGTGCTTGTCCCAGACTTAGTTCACCGAGGCGCAGCATCATGCCGCTTAGCCAAGCTTCCTGATCGTCCACGGCGCACAGGTCAGCCAGCCATTGGGCATAGCCAGCACAGAGCATGCTGTAGCGCCAAAACGCCATGCGATCGATGCTGATGGGAAATTTACAGACATGCGCCATGCACACTGAAAGCGCACGTGTGCGCACCAGGCTCATACCAACCACACTCACGGCACGCTCCAGCGTATCGACTTTGCCCGAAAGTCCAAACATCGCGCTGTTCGCCATGCGCAGCAGGGTGGCGGTGAGTGCGGGGTCTTTTTTAATGATGCGGCACACACTAAAGGTGTCAGCGTTGTCGTCGCTGAAGGTGCTGATGAGTTTTATGCCAACTTCAGGCATGACGGGCCATTGCACCGATTGAATCAGTGTGCAAAGGTCGGTAAAAGGTGCGCGATCTGGCAGGCTCATAGGGCAGGATTCGACAGGGTTTTGGCTTTGAATTGACAGCACGATGCTACAGCACATTCCCAACAACGTGGTCTGCGAGCTTGGCAAATATAGCGACCGTGCAAAATGAGCCAATGGTGGGCATGCAAAAGGAAAATTTTTGGAATTCGGCGCAGCAACGCTTGCTCAACGGCGAGTGGTGTGCTACCTGGTGCCAGCCCAGTGCGGTTTGCCAGACGGAAAATATGCGTATCGACAGCTATGGTGGGTTGTCCAAAAGCGACATTGAGCACCACGTTGGCAGTTTTGCGGCCGACCCCGGGCAAGCTTTCAAGCGCTTCTCGCGTGTCTGGCACGCTGCCTTGGTGCTTATCGAGCAGGATTTGACAGGTTTGCAAAAGGTGGCGCGCTTTGCTGTGATACAGACCAATGCTTTTGATGTGAGCTTCCAAACCCGCCAGTCCCAGTTCGAGGATTTGCTGGGGCGTGTTGGCCAACTGAAAAAGTGTCAGTGTGGCCTTGTTGACACTGACATCAGTGGCTTGCGCTGAAAGCAGCACCGCGGTCAGCAATTCAAACGAAGTGTTGTAAACAAGCTCGGTTTTGGGTTGCGGGTTGGTTGCTTGCAAGGTAGCAAAAAAAGTGGCAATGGTTGCAGTTCGCACAGTTATTCAAAGTTAAAAAGATGAGATTGACATGGGTCTATGCAGCAATGAGTCAAAAAACATAAAGTTCGGCCAAGCATTTGTCAAAGGTTTGTTTTTGAATCGGTGACAATTTAACCTAATCGCAAGACACCCTCAACGATAGGGCGCTTTGCCAATCTATTTATTTGATTTGTGAGAATTTGTATGCAATTTGCCGACCGCTTGAACGCTATCGAAACTTCAGCCATCCGTGAGCTTTTCAAGCTTTTGGGCAAGCCCGGCATTATCAGCTTTGCAGGTGGATTCCCAGACCCGGCACTGTTTGATGTGCAGGGGATCGCGCAGTCGAGTGCTGCTGTGCTGGCAAACAACCCAGGACCCGTTTTGCAATATGGTGCCACTGAGGGTTACGGCCCCTTGCGCGAAGGCATCAGCTCGTTCATGGCAGCCAAAGGCAGCGTGGTCACCCCTGACGGCTTGATCGTTACCACCGGAAGTCAGCAAGCGCTTGATTTAATTGGTAAAACCATGATCTCACCGGGTGACAAAGTAATTGTCGAAGCGCCTACATTTCTGGCAACCATTCAATGTTTTCGGCTTTATGGCGCACATATCATCGGTGCGCCCATCGACGCTGATGGTGTGGATGTGGACAAACTGGAAGCACTGATCGAAGAACACAAACCCAAGCTGGTCTATCTGATACCAACTTTTGGCAACCCCAGTGGTGCCACGCTGAGTCTTGCTCGGCGCCTGCGCATCCTCGAGATCGCCGTGCGCACGCAAACCTTGGTGATTGAAGACGACCCCTATGGCGAGTTGTATTTTGATGCACCCCCACCGCCAAGCCTTTTGTCTTTGAGTGAGCGTGTTCCAGGTAGCCGCGATTGGTTGGCGCATTGTGGGTCGTTTAGCAAAATTTTGAGCCCGGGGCTGCGCGTGGGCTGGCTCATCGCGACTGCTGAATTGCTCGCCAAAGCCACCATGTGCAAACAGTTCAGTGATGCGCACACCAGTAACCTGACGCAAGCTATTTGCGCGCACTATCTGACGCAAAACCGGCTTAATGCCACACTGGCAGTGGTGCGCAAAACTTATGCTGAACGCGCGCGCGTCATGGCGCAATGTTTGCAGCGTGAGCTTGGTGATGCCATCGCTTTCAATGCACCGCAAGGTGGCATGTTTTTTTGGGCGCGCTTGACGGGAGCCCATGGTGCCAATGCCAACGCCCCTGAGTTTGCCAAACGCGCAATCGACAAGATGGTGGCATTTGTGCCGGGTGCACCGTTTTTTGCACATGACCCTGAGCTGACCACACTGCGCTTGAGTTTTGCCACAGCGGATGTGGGCAAGATCGAAGAAGGTATTGGGCGGCTTAAATTGGCGCTCAACGCCCCCGCATGAACAGCGCATCGAGCTCACGCATGCTAATGACTCTCCAGGTCGGTCGACCATGATTACACTGATCACTGCGTTCAGTGGCCTCCATTTGGCGCAGTAAGGCGTTCATTTCTTCTAGTGTCAGATGCCGGTTGGCGCGCACTGCACCGTGACAGGCCATAGTGCTCAGAAGCTCGTTGTGGGCGCGCTGAATGACGCTGCTGGCCTCGTGTTGACTCAGTTCTGCCAGCACGCTGCGTGCCAACTCGACCGCATCACCCTGTGCCAGCGTGGTCGGCACAGCGCGCACCGCCAGCGTTTTGGCTGAAAACGGCGTGATCTCCAAACCCAACAAGGCCAAGGTTGCAGCGTGGGCTTCTACCGTGGCGACTTCGACTGCTGTGGCTGCAAAGGTAGCCGCAATCAACAGCGGCTGGCTTGGCAGTGCGCTGGGGTCTTGAAGCACGTGAGCCTGCGCCTTGAGGCGCTCATACACAATGCGCTCGTGCGCTGCGTGCATATCCACTATCACCAAACCCTGGGCGTTTTCAGCCAAGATGTAAACGCCCTGAAGCTGCGCCAGCGCCCGGCCCAGCGGCCAGTCGCTCTTGGCGCTGAGTGCTGTCGGATTCGCCATGCGGTTAACCCCAGCCGTATCGCTGTTTTCCCACAGCGCCCCTAAGTCGCTCACCCGATGACCTGCTGATGCTTCAAAATGCATAGCTGCTTGTGCATATCTGACTGGCGCTAGAGGCTGATTATTCATATAAAAATCAGCCGTGTTGTGGGCGTTAAGTGGGGTCTCATACTGCACCGCTGAAGCCACCTCAGCGGATCCATCACCCACGTTGCCAGACCGTGGCACGGCCAGAGCAGCCTCTACCGCATGGCGCACCGCCTGATGCATTTCGCGGCTGTCGCGAAAACGCACTTCGATCTTGGTGGGGTGCACATTGACATCGACCCGCGTTGGGTCAATCTCGATATACAGCGCATAAACCGGCTGGCGCTGGCCGTGCAACACGTCCTCATAGGCGCTGCGCGCGGCGTGGGTGATGACCTTGTCACGCACAAAGCGGCCGTTTACGTAGCAAAACTGTTGGTCAGCGCGCGAACGGGCCGCATCAGGTATGCCAGCGCGGCCCCAGACCTTGATGACCGGGGCGTAGTCGGGTCGCCCCGGTGTGGCGCTGCTTGAGTAGTCCACCCACACCGAGCGTTCAACAAAGTCGTGGCCCAGCACGTCGGACAAGCGCTGCTCCAAAGCGGGCAAACTGCCAGCCTCACCGCAGCGGCGCCACTGTTCCACCAGTTTGCCCTCATGCCAAATCGCAAAGCCTACTTCGGGGTGGCTCAACGCGTGGCGGCGCACAGCATCGACACAATGCGCCAGCTCGGTGGCATCGGTTTTGAGAAATTTGCGCCGCGCCGGGGTTGAAAAAAACAATTCTTTCACTTCAACCGTGGTGCCAATACTGCGCGCCACGGGTCTGATCTCGCCGCTTTGACTCTCTAAAAGATAAGCATGATTTTGACCTTCAGACCTTGATAGCAAAGCGCAATCAGCTATTGAGTTTATAGCAGCAAGGGCTTCACCTCGAAAACCCATGGTGCCCACCGACTCCAAATCAGCCAGACTGCCAATTTTGCTGGTGGCGTGGCGCTTTAAGGCCACGGCCAACTCGTCTTGCACGATGCCGCAGCCGTCGTCTTCCACGCTGATGAGCCGCACACCACCCGCCAGCAAGCGCACGGTGATCTGGCTGGCTCCGGCATCGAGCGCGTTGTCAAGCAGCTCGCGCACCACAGAGGCCGGTCGCTCGACCACTTCGCCAGCGGCAATCTGGCTGATCAGCTCATCAGGCAGCTCGCGGATGGGGCGCCGGGGCAGGGCGGTTTTGTGCTCATTCATGTTCTAAAACCTCCGGCAACGTATCGGGCAGGGCACTTGCCAGGGGTGCTGGCAAGTCTTCGACATCGCGCAGTTTTTTCTGAATGGCGCGCGTGCGCACGCCGACTTCGTTGAATTTACTGGCTGCTGCATCAATCGACTTTTTGGTGGCATCGACAATGTCACCAAATTTGGCGAACTCGCTTTTGACCGAACCCAGCAAGCTCCATACTTCTGAAGAGCGTCTTTCGATCGCCAAAGTCTTGAAGCCCATTTGCAAGCTGTTGAGCATGGCTGCCAGGTTGGCCGGGCCGGTAATCATGACGCGGCAATCGTTTTGAATGGCTTCCACCAAACCGGGGCGACGGATCACCTCGGCAAATAAGCCTTCGGTCGGCAGATACAAAATGGCAAAGTCAGTGGTGTGCGGCGGCGACACATATTTGCTGACGATCTTTTTGGCTTCGAGTTTCATGGATGTCTCAAAGGCATTGCCAGCTTGTGCAATGGCTGCTTTGTCGGCGGCGTCATAGGCATCCATCAGCCGCTGATAGTGTTCAACTGGGTATTTAGAGTCGATCGGTAGCCAGATCGGATGCTCCTGTATTTTGCCGGGTAGACGGATGGCAAACTCGACCAGCTCATTGCTGTTGGGCACAGTTTTGACGTTTTTGCCGTATTGGTCGATCGTCAGCACGTTCTCGATGATGGCGCCGAGCTGCATTTCGCCCCATGTGCCACGAGATTTGACGTTGGTCATGACGCGCTTTAAATCGCCCACACTGGCTGCCAAGGATTTCATCTCGCCCAAGCCGTTTTGCACTTGTTCCAACCGCTCACTGACTAACTTGAACGATTCACCCAGGCGCTGCTCCAGCGTGGCGTGCAGCTTTTCATCTACCGTGCGGCGCATTTCTTCGAGCTTGCAGGTGTTGTCAAGCTGGATGGCAGCCAGCCTCTCGTTGAGTGCCACACGCAGTTGCTCGGCGCTTTGCTGGCTGCCTTGCACCAGACCACTGAGCTGCTGTGAGACCGATTCTTGCAAGGCTGAAAACTGGTTTCTGATCTGAAAACTGTTGCCCTCAAGTTGGTCTTTCAGTGCGCCCGACATGACCCCCAACTGGGCGTTGATGTCGACCTTGAGCGACTCCAGCGTTTGGCGCGTGGCGCTGGTCAGGGTTTCCAAGCGTTGCTCCAGTTTGCCTTCAAAACCCTGAAACGCGGTCAAAAGTTCAGCACGACCTTGGCGCGACTCGGCGACGGTTTGTGCTAGTTTGTCATCCATTGCTTGGCGGACAGATTCCAGACTTGATGCCGTGGCCTGGGTAAAACCGCGCAACTGCTGTGATAAGCCTTCCAGTGAGCCGTCATTTTTGGCCACGGCTTGCAGCGTGGCTCGGGCGGACTGTTCCAATGCCTCAAGCTTCAGCGTCAGTTCTGACGGCAAGTCAACGCGTGCTTTGCGCAGCAGCACAATCATTTGCAAAACCACCACTAGGGCGATGCCAAGAGACAGCAAAAGGAGAATCGGGTCGGTCATGGGAAAGGATTTTGATACGGGTTAGATTGGTTTAAATTTGATAGCTGTTAGCGTAATTGCAGTAAGGGCTAGAGGCACATAATTTATAAATTTTGGCGTGCGGATTTAAAGCTTGACGGACACGCGGTGAGTTACCTTCATGTCCTGCTTGCCGTCAAAAAACAGGCCCAACAGATCGGAATGGATGGCACGACCAACTGGGCCAATATCTACTTTGCGACCGGCAGGCAACTGCTGAAAACCTTGATCCAGGCGAATTCCGCCTTTGATCGACAACAAGTAGCGGCCATGAATTTTGTTTTGGCTGGATTCAGTATCCACCAGAATCATTTCGATTTCGCGTCTAGGCTCGAGGTTGGCAGTAGTGGCCATGCGCTGCAGTGCGTCCTGAAGTTCAGCCTTGATGGCGGTTGAGTTGCCCGAACCAAAAAGCTCAGAGTTGTCGGTTTGTAGAAGAGGCGTTAAAGACCGGCTAAGCAGAGACATTGAAATCCTGATTTGGTTTGCAGGTCAGACCTTACCAATGGATCAACTATACACGCCAGCCCCAATCAGCCAGGCATTCATTCACTGGGTGGTACACCAGAGCCTAAAGCCTTGTACAAAACGATCTGGTTTTGCAACATGGCCAGACGCACTTGCACCAACGCTTGACTGGCCGCAAAGAGCGAGCGTTGTGCATCGAGCCATTCGAGCTGGCTGGCAACGCCGTTATCCAGCCGCAGTTGGGTAAGCCGCGCACGTTCTGTTTCGGCGTGTTGCAAGCTCTGATTGGCCTGCAACTGTTGCGCCAGGGTATCGCGACCGGCCAGGGCATCGGCGACTTCGCGAAAAGCGCTCTGAATGGCTTTTTCGTATTGCGCCACGGCGATGTCCCGCGCAGTTTGTGCGGCCTCCAGATTAGCCTGGTTGCGCCCGCCGTCAAAAATCGGCAACAGCAGTTGTGGGCTCAGCGTCCAACCCCAGGAGCCGTCTTTGAACAAGCCAGCGAGTTGGTTGCTGGCCGAGCCGATGCTGCTGGTCAGGGAGATGCGTGGGAAAAATGCTGCTCGCGCAGCACCGATATTGGCGTTGCTGGCAATTAGTAATTGTTCAGCCTGTCGGATATCGGGGCGGCGCTCCAGCAGGTCGGAGGGCAGGGCGGCTGCGGGTTCAGGAAACTTCACCTGTTGCAGACTTTGCAGTCGCAATTGTTGTTGACTGGTTTCGCTGAGTGATTGCCCAAGCAGCAAAACCAGGGCATTTTCGTCCAACGCGCGCTGGCGCTGCTGTTGTGCCAGTGTGACACGGGCGCTCTCTAGCAGGGTTTGCGCCAATCGCTGGTCGAGTTCAGAGGCAGCACCGTGTTGCAGCTTGAGTTCGATCAGTTTGAGCGATTCTTCGCGCGAGGCCAGTGCTTGGCGTGACACGGCCAGCAGTTCTTCGTCTGCCAACAGGTTGAGCCAGCCTTGCGCTACGGTGGCGATCAGGGCAATTTGCGCTGTTTGGCGCGCCTCGGTGCTGGCCAGCACCTGTGCCAGCGCTTGTTCCTTGAGACTCGCGACACGGCCAAAGAAATCAAATTCGTAGGCGGTGACGCTGAAGCCCGCGCTGTAGGCACTGTTGATGGTGCCATTGCTCGGTGTGCGGGCTCCGCTCAGGGCCGCGTTAACGCTGGGCAATTGGTCGGCGCGACGCACCCCGAGTTGGGCGCGCGCTTGCGTGATGTTGAGCGTGGCCACGCGCAAATCGCGGTTGTTGGCCAGTGCGGTGGTGATCAGCTGTTGCAGCGTTGTATCTGAGAAAAAGTCCTTCCAGAGCACGTCAGCATTGCGTGAAGTGCTCACTTTTTCATTAAGTTTAGGAGCGGTTTGGCCGGGCCACTGGGTGGCAATGGGAGCGGCTGGGCGCTCATAAGTTGGCAGCAACGAGCATGCCGACAACACACTGCAGCAAGCCAGTGTTATCAAAGATAACTTATTCATGCGAATGCACTCCCATGTGCTCGGCCTGTTCGGCGTGCACCTGCTGCTGGCGTGCGCTGTCTTTGAACAGGCTGCGCACCACCACAAAAAAGATCGGCACAAACACGACTGCCAACGTGGTGCCCGTCAAAATGCCGCCAATCACCCCGGTGCCAATGGCACGCTGGCTGGCCGAGCCGGCGCCCGAGGCAATCGCCAGCGGCAACACACCGAGCGTGAACGCCATCGAGGTCATCAGTATGGGACGAAAGCGCAGGTGTGCGGCTTCGAGTGCCGAGCTGATGATGCTTTGTCCCTGTGCTTGCAAATCTTTGGCAAACTCAATGATCAGGATGGCATTTTTCGCCGACAAACCAATGATGGTGATCAAGCCCACCTGAAAGTACACATCGTTCGAATAGGTGCGCAGCAGGGTGGCAACAATCACCCCCACCACGCCCAGTGGCACCACCAGAATCACCGACAGTGGAATCGACCAGCTTTCATACAGCGCAGCCAGGCATAAAAATACCGCCAAAATGGCAAAGCCATAGAGGATCATGGCTTGCGAGCCGGCCAGTTTTTCCTCACGCGAGGTACCTGTCCACTCGTAGCCAAAGCCCGCTGGCAGTTTGGCGGCGAGCTGTTCCATCTCGGTCAGTGCGGCGCCTGTGCTGTAGCCTGGGGCGGCACTGCCGCTGATGCGCATGGCCGGGTAGCCGTTGTAACGCACCGTTTGCATGGCGCCCGTGACCCAGCGGGTTGTGGCAAAGGCCGACAGCGGCACCATCTGCGCCTTGTTGTTGAGTACATTGAGTTTGAGCAAATCGTCAGGCTGCATGCGCGCCGGGGCATCAGCCTGCACCACCACACGCTGCAAGCGCCCGCCATTGGGGAAATCATTGGCATAAGCCGAGCCCAGTGCCGTTGAAATCACGCTGTTGATGGCATCAAAACCAATGCCCAGTGCGCTGGCCTTGTCGCGGTCAATGTCCACTTGCAATTGCGGCGCATCTTCGAGCCCATCCGGGCGTACCTGGGTGATGATTTTGCTTTGTGCTGCCATGCCGAGCAGCTGGTTACGCGCGGCCAGCAGTGCATCGTGACCCAAGCCGGCTCGGTCTTGCAGCCGAAAGCTAAACCCCGACGAAGCCCCCAGCTCGGGAATGGGCGGGGGACTCAAGGGGAAAATAAAGGCATCACGGATGCCCGACAAAGCGCCAAAAGCGCGCCCTGCCAAGGCTTGGGCAGAACTGCCTGGGGCACTGCGCTCAGCCCAGTCTTTGAGTGTGACAAACGCCAGCGCAGCGTTTTGCCCCTGGCCCGAAAAGCTAAAGCCCAGCACGCTCACCATGCCTTGCACTTCGGGTTGCTTGAGCATAAAACCCTCAACCTGCTGCATCACCGCCAGCGTGCGCGCCTGCGTAGCGCCTGGGGGCAGTTGCACATTCACCAGCATCGTGCCTTGGTCTTCGTTGGGTAAGAACGAGGTGGGCAGGCGCTGGTACATCCAGACGGCACCGGCCACGATGGCCAGATAAATCACCAGGTAGCGTGCGGCACGCGGCAGCAGGCCAGCCAAGCCACGCTCATAACTTTTGGCCGTGCGGGAAAAACCGCGGTTGAACCAGCCAAAAAAACCACTCTTGGCATGGTGATGGCCAGCTTCAACGGGTTTGAGCAAGGTGGCACAAAGGGCAGGAGTGAGCGATAACGCCAAAAAGGCCGAAAACGCAATCGACATCCCCATCACCGCGGCAAACTGGCGGTAAATATTGCCAATCGAGCCACTAAAAAATGCCAGCGGCACAAACACCGAGATCAGCACCACCGTCACGCCAATGATGGCGCCGGAAATTTGACCCATCGCCTTGCGCGTGGCTTGCAGTGGCGCCAACCCTTCTTCGCTCATGATGCGTTCGACGTTTTCCACCACCACAATGGCATCATCCACCACGATGCCAATCACCAGCACCATGGCAAACATGGTCAGCACATTGATCGAAAAACCTAGGGCCAGCAAGCCAGCAAAAGTGCCCAACAAGGCGACGGGTACCACCAGCGTAGGGATTAGGGTGTAGCGCCAGTCCTGCAAAAACAAAAACATCACCAGAAACACCAGCACAATCGCTTCGAGCAGGGTTTCGGCGACCTGGCGCAGCGATGTTTCAATAAAACGCGAACTGTCATACGGTATCGCCCAAGTCATCCCTTTGGGGAAAAACTTTTCCAGCTCGTGCATGCGCGCACGCACCCCTTTGGCAGTGGCCAGGGCATTGCCGCTGGGCGAGAGCTGCACGCCAACACCGGTCGAGGGTTTGCCGTTCAAGCGTGCCGACGTGGCGTATGTTTGCGCCCCCAGCTCGATACGAGCCACATCTTTCAGTCGCACACTGGAGCCGTCAGCGTTGGCGCGCAGCACCACATTGCCAAATTGCGCAACATTGCCGAGTTGTCCGTTTACCACCACGGTGGCGGCTATGCCCTGACCCGCTACATTGGGAAGGCTGCCGATTTCGCCCGCCGACACCTGTGCGTTTTGCGCCCGGATGGCGTTGGTAACGTCGGCTGCCGAGAGGTTAAAGCCGACCAGTTTGGCCGGGTCAATCCAGACCCGCATGGCGCGCTCGGTGCCAAACAGCTGCACTTGGCCGACACCAGGCAAACGCTGCAACTCAGGCACGATCGAGCGCGAGGCAAAGTCGCCCAAGGCCACGGGGTTCAAAGCGGGGTCATCCGAGGACAGAATGGCAAACAGCAAAAAGTTGCTGCGCGCTTTGTCTACCCGCACACCTTGCTGGGTAACCGCAGCAGGCAAGCGTGGTGCGGCACGACTCAGACGATTTTGTACATCCACCTGCGCCAGATCGGGGTTGCTGCCGGGCTGAAAACTCAGCGTGATCGAGCCCGTACCGTTGGCTTGTGCCACCGATTCCATATAAATCAGCCCGGGTGAGCCGTTCATCTCCTGTTCAACAATCGACAGCACACTGTCTTCCAGTGTTTGCGCCGAAGCCCCCGGATAGGTGGCTGAAATGACGATGGAAGGCGGTGCCACCGGCGGGTATTGGGCAATCGGCAACTGGGTAATGGCGACCAAGCCCATCACCATGATAAAAAGTGCAATCACCCAGGCAAAAATTGGCCGGTCAATGAAAAATTTGGCCATGGCTACTGTCCTTAACCCGCACTCTTGGCGGCTACTGCGGCACTGGCCGCGCTTGCTGGCGAAGCAGGTGCCGAGGCTGCAGGCACTTTAGCGCCGGCGCTGGCTTGAGCTTGCCAGGCAACTGGCTTGACAGGGGCGCCACCGCGCAATTTTTGAAAACCATCGACCATCACCTGCTCGCCCGCTTGCAGCCCGCTCAAAATGACCCATTGGCCATTTTGCTGACCGCCCACCTTCACCGGCCGCGCTGTGGCCTTGCCATCGGTCACCACCATCACCGAGTCGCCCTGGGGCGAGCGTGTAACAGCTTGCTGGGGCAGGGTGATGGCGTTGCTCACCTGTGCCTGCTCCAGTCGTACGCGCACAAAAAGTCCGGGCAACAGCACGCCTTGCGGGTTGGGCACTTCGGCACGCAGCGTGATCTGGCCACTGCTGGTGTCCACCGTCAGATCAGAAAAAAGCAGTTTGCCCGCCAGCGCGTAGTCCGAGCCGTCTTCCAGCACCAGCCGCACGCTGGCGGCCTGGTTGCCAGCACGTTTGAATTGACCGTTTTCCATGGCCTTGCGGAGCTTCATGACTTCGGCTGCAGACTGGGTGAAATTGACATACATCGGGTTGATTTGCTGGATCAGGGCCAACGCTGTGGCTTCGCCTTGGCCGACCAGCGCACCTTCAGTGACCAAAGCGCGGCCAATGCGGCCTGAAATCGGCGCGGTGATGCTGGCATAACCCACATTGATACGGGCTGTTTGCACGGCTGCTTGCGCCACCGCTACATCGGCTTGCGCCAGTTTTTGTGCAGCTTGGGCATTGACAAATTCCTGCTGGCTGATCGCCTTGGCCTGAGCCAGCGGCTTGAAGCGCTCGGCCTGCGCCTGGGTTTGCATCAGATTAGCCTCAGCGCGCGCCACGCTGGCTTGCGCGCTGGCCAGCAGCGCTTCATACGATCCGGCATCAATCTGAAACAGTGGTTTTCCCTCTTGCACATCGCTGCCCTCGACAAACAGCCGCTTTTGCACTATGCCCGCCACACGTGCACGCACTTGCGCCACGCGGGAGGCTTCGAGCCGGCCCGGCAATTCGGTCAGTAAACCCACGTCGCCCGGCGTTACCGTGACCACGCCAACTTCAGCCGCAGGCATGGCACCGGGCGCAGCAGCAGCGGGTGGCGCACTGCTTTGGCCGCAGCCTGCCAGCAGCATGAACCCCAAGGCGGCCAGGGTTGGGCGAAACGGTGAGTGCGAAGCTTGGGTGTGAGAAGTGGGGTGGGGATGGGACATGGTGAGGCTCTGGATGGCTTGGCTTTGCAATGGCAATACATGAAAACCGCAAGTATAGGTATCCGGCATTTGCTTGACCAAGCTCAATCAAACGGCACATTTCGCTGCAGCATACTGGCTGGTGCCTGCCAAATGTTAAGGAGTTGTTCAGCCTGACAGATAAAAGCCGTCTCAGTCCCGCCATGGATGTCACTGCTTTTGCCGTCAACGCCGTCAAAATTGATGGACGCAGGCATGTGGTTTTGGGTGAACTTGCCATCAATTTGTTAGTGGAAAATAGCCTTCTGGCACTTACCCAATAAGCGAATGCTGCTTCATAAACAATAGCTTTCGGTGCAGGCCCACAAAGCCTTTGCTTGGCTACTGCACTAGCAGTAGTAATCATGGTGTGGACAACAGTGTTGACCCCAATGGCACTCATGTGCATTGGTGGCCGGCGGCAGTGTTTCATTCCATTTCCATATCAATACGACATGTTGTTGCTTCGCCTTGCCCTCCCACAGGCATCGATAGATGGCTTGGGACACGCGTTAGCACTGTCTGCGGCTTCGCGCCTAATGTCGTATTGATCTGAAAACGGAATCAGGTGGTACGCTGATGTATTCATACACTACGCCGATTGTTTGCAGCGTGGCTGCTGACCTGTTAAGTGGCTTGAGCGTAGTCATCCGCGTGAAGGTGGCCAACCAGACCGGCAACGACATTTACACGGTTGCGGCGCACGATCAGGCCGATTCACCGATTTGTAGTCACAGGCAATTGTGTCATCTTCATAGCCGATGCCAACAACGCAGACACCTCGGTCATGTTGCTCGGCACAATCAGCGTGGTGCTGGCATCTGCCGCCACACGCGAATAGGCATCAACGGCTTTTTCGGCCACTTTAAGTTGCACGGCCTGTTCGCCACCGGGTTGCCGAATGGCTGCAGCCACGCGCTCGATGGCTTGGGCATTGGCATCGGCAACCGCCAAAATCGAAGCGGCTTCGCCTTGGGCACGGTTGATGGCGGCTTGTTTTTCGCCTTCGGAGCGGGCAATAAATGCCTCACGTTCACCCGTGGCAATGTTGATTTGCTCTTGCCGACGACCTTCTGAGGCGGCGATCAGCGCACGTTTCTCACGTTCGGCAGTGATTTGCTGCTGCATGGCGTGCAAGATTTCTTTGGGTGGCGTCAGGTCTTTGATTTCGTAGCGCAGCACTTTGACGCCCCAGTTCAGGGCTGCCTCATCGATGGCCTGCACCACCTGCGCGTTGATGATGTCGCGCTCTTCAAAGGTTTTGTCCAACTCAAGTTTGCCGATGACCGAGCGCAGCGTGGTTTGCGCCAGTTGCGATATGGCTGTGATGTAGTTGCTCGAACCATAGCTGGCGCGCATGGCATCAGTCACCTGAAAGTACAAAATGCCATCTACTTGCAGCTGGGTGTTGTCACGGGTGATGCAGACCTGGCTGGGAATGTCGAGCGGGATCTCTTTGAGCAGGTGTTTGTAGGCCACCTTGTCAATAAAAGGCATTAAAAAACTCAGCCCTGGTGTCAGGGTACCGTTGTATTTGCCCAGACGCTCAACCACCCAGGCATGCTGCTGAGGCACAACTTTGACGGATTGAATGATAAAAATAACGGCTATGACCAATAAGATGAAGGCAATTTCCATGATTTCTCCTGTTAACCGTGGGGTGGGATGGGTTTTAAAATTAATCGGCTGCCCACAACTTCAGCAATTTCATAGTCGCCGCTGTGCGCCTGGGCTCCTGGGAGCAGAGCCGCATCCCAATGCGCACCACGGTAGTGAACGCTGCAGGTGTGGTTGTCAAGCCAGCGCTCCACATGCACAGTGGCACCAATGTCCATGTTTACATCGTGATTCGCCTGTGCCGGGGCTTGGCTGGCCTGGCGGCGTTTGCTCAGGTGCCACGCCAGCACAGTGCCACCGCCCACCAATGCAGCGCTAATACATTGCCCAACCAGCCCTAGGCCGGCATGCGCCGATAAGGCAGCTGCGGACAGGCCGATGGCAATCATCAGCAAATAAAAAGTGCCGGTCATTAATTCCACGGCAATCAGAATGCCCGTGGCCATCCACCACAACGTAGATTCAGTCATATTAGTGTCCTGCTGTATTGCATCGTCCACATTTTCAGGCCAAAGTCAGTATCAGGGGCCCAAGTGTCATGTTTAGTCCTTACACTTCGCGCCAATTTAATTGAATGTATGCCGCTGGAGTCTGCCATGAAATTTCGTTTTCCTATTGTCATCATCGACGAAGACTTTCGTTCTGAAAATACGTCGGGGCTGGGCATTCGGGCGCTGGCTCAGGCAATTGAGTCCGAAGGGCTAGAGGTTTTGGGGGTGACCAGCTATGGCGACTTAAGCCAGTTTGCGCAGCAGCAAAGCCGTGCCAGCGCCTTTATTTTGTCGATTGACGATGAAGAATTCACACCCGGCCCCGATCTTGACCCCGCAGTGTTAAATTTGCGCCATTTCATTGAAGAGGTGCGCCGCAAAAACCTCGATGTGCCGATCTATATTTATGGTGAAACAAAAACCTCGCGCCATTTGCCGAATGACATTTTGCGTGAACTGCATGGCTTCATTCACATGTTTGAAGACACGCCTGAATTTGTCGCACGGCACATCATCCGCGAGGCAAAAAGTTACCTTGAAGGGGTACAGCCGCCGTTTTTCAAGGCACTGCTTGATTACGCAGAGGACGGCTCTTATTCTTGGCACTGCCCGGGGCACTCGGGTGGTGTGGCGTTTCTGAAAAGCCCGGTAGGGCAGATGTATCACCAGTTTTATGGCGAAAACATGCTGCGCGCTGACGTGTGTAACGCTGTGGAAGAGTTGGGGCAGCTACTTGACCACGATGGCGCTATCGGCAAAAGCGAGCGCAATGCGGCACGTATCTTTAACGCCGACCATTGCTTTTTTGTGACTAATGGCACATCAACCAGTAACAAGATGGTTTGGCACCACACGGTCGCGCCCAACGACGTGGTGGTGGTGGACCGCAATTGCCACAAATCCATTCTGCACGCCATCATCATGACTGGGGCGATCCCGGTATTTTTGAAGCCCACGCGTAATCATTTCGGCATCATCGGCCCGATACCCAAAGAAGAGTTTGAGCCAGCGACCATCAAAGCCAAAATCGCTGCCAACCCTTTGGTGAAAGAACATTTACCGGATGTGAATGTGGCTGACATCAAGCCGCGCGTGTTGACGCTGACGCAGTCCACCTACGACGGTGTGTTGTACAACACTGAAACTGTTAAAAAAATGTTGGATGGCTACGTGGAAAACATCCACTTTGACGAGGCTTGGCTGCCGCACGCGGCATTTCACCCGTTTTATGGCACTTATCACGCTATGGGCAAAAACAGGGTGCGTCCGAAAAAGGCCATGGTGTATGCAACCCAGTCGATACACAAGCTACTTGCTGGCATCAGCCAGGCCAGTCATGTGCTGGTACAGGATTCGCAAACTGTCAAGCTCGACAAACACTTGTTTAACGAAGCCTACCTGATGCACACCAGCACCAGCCCGCAGTACAGCATCATTGCCAGCTGCGACGTGGCTGCCGCCATGATGGAGCCCCCCGGCGGCACGGCGTTGGTGGAAGAAAGCATTGCCGAAGCGCTGGATTTTCGGCGTGCCATGCGCAAGATTGACGCTGAGTATGGCGACGACTGGTGGTTCAAAGTGTGGGGACCTGATAAATTGGTCGATGAAGGCATTGGGCGCTCGAATGACTGGGTGATCAAAGGCGAGTCGCGCACCATTAAGTCGGGGGTGAATTGGCATGGCTGTGGCAAGATGGCGGCGGGCTTTAACATGCTCGACCCGATCAAGTCGACGGTGGTCACGCCTGGCATGGACCTGAACGGAAAATTCGCCAAAACCGGCATTCCGGCGAGCATTGTGACCAAATTTTTGGCAGAACACGGTGTGGTGGTGGAGAAAACCGGGCTGTATAGTTTTTTTATCATGTTTACCATTGGCATCACCAAAGGTCGCTGGAACAGCATGCTGACGGCGCTGCAGCAGTTCAAAGATGATTACGCCAAAAATCAACCTATGTGGCGCATCTTGCCGGAATTTTGCCAAAAACACCCGCGCTACGAAAACATGGGCTTGGCCGACTTGTGCCAGCATATTCATCAGTTGTATGCCAAATATGACATTGCACGGCTTACCACCGATATGTACCTGAGCGACCTGACACCCGCCATGAAACCCAGCGATGCGTATGCACACATTGCTTTGCGCAAGACGGAGCGGGTTGAAATTGACCAGCTCGAAGGTCGAATTACCGTAGGCTTGGTAACGCCTTACCCTCCCGGCATTCCGCTGTTGATCCCCGGTGAAGTCTTTAACAAAAAAATTGTTGATTACCTGAAATTCTCACGAGAATTCAACGCCCAGTGTCCTGGGTTTGAAACCGATATTCATGGTTTGGTAGAAGAGCAGGGTGCCGACGGCCACATTCACTATTACGCTGACTGCGTCAAACGCTGATTCTGAATTTGGCTATGAATGATGAGCAAGCTATGGAGCTAGCTTTGGCGCAAGCCCGATTGGCGGCCTTGGCTGGCGAAGTGCCGGTAGGTGCTGTGGTTTTGCGCCAAGGCAAGGTGATCGCAGCCGCACACAACGCACCGATTTCGCAAAACAACCCCACGGCGCATGCAGAGGTGATCGCTCTTTGCCAGGCGGCCTCCAAGCTGGGTAATTACCGTTTGGATGATTGCGAACTGTTTGTCACGCTGGAGCCTTGCGTAATGTGCGTGGGAACTATTTTGCAAACGCGTCTGAAGCGTGTAGTGTTTGCCGCAGCAGAGCCCAAAACAGGTGCGGCGGGTTCGGTTGTGAATCTGTTTGAGGACACGTTTCTAAACCACCAGACAAGCGTTAAAAGTGGTGTTTTGGCTGAATCAAGCGCCCAGTTGTTGCGCGATTTTTTTCGCCAAAAACGCATTCAACAAATAGCGACCTGGCCTTTGCGCGACGACGCCTTGCGCACACCAGAGGCCTGTTTTGTCGCACTTCGTGTGCTTACCGCTCCCTTGGCCAGCGCGTACATGAATCATTTGTCTAGTCTTCAAGGCCTACGCCTGCATTACTTGGAGTCGCAGGCAGATCAGAATAGCGATAGGCCGGTCACTGTTTTTTTGCATGCGCCGCTTACCTGGAGCCATGTCTGGCTTGACGAGATGCAAATGCAGCACACGCAAGGTCAACGCGTATTAGCACCCGATATGATTGGCTTTGGCAAGAGTGACAAACCCAAAAAACAAGGTCTTCATACCTTGGATTGGCATGTGCAAGTGCTGCATGAATGGCTGTGCGAACTGGGTTTGTCGAAGATCACGCTGCGCGTAGAGTCGGCTAACCTTGTGGTGGCCCGCACATGGGCACAAATTCACCCGCTCCAGATCAGTCAAATTATTGAACAGAGTCCGGCAGCGATGACGCGCGCCGAATGTGCAGCACCGTATCCAGATGCGGGTCACCTGGCTGCATTGCGGGCTCTTACCAAACCCAGCTGGCAAGCACAGTCAGGCTGCGCCACAATGGGCGACTCATGAGCCAACACATCTACATTTATTCCCCCTCGGGCGCTGTGCGTGATACGGCGGCTTTTAAGCGTGGCGTGAAGCGCCTACGTGAGCTGGGGCACGAGGTTGAAGTGGACGAGGCGGCTCTCAAAAGCTATCGGCGTTTTGCAGGTGACGATGCATGCCGCGTGGCAGCGATTCACCGCGCAGCCGACAGTGGCGCTGACGT
Source organism: uncultured beta proteobacterium (assembly GCA_903930255.1). Taxonomy (GTDB): domain Bacteria; phylum Pseudomonadota; class Gammaproteobacteria; order Burkholderiales; family Burkholderiaceae_C; genus Rhodoferax. Next base: position 8,231 of record CAIYYA010000069.1, on the reverse strand, counting down.
AGCGCTGATTGCGCGGGGTGGCTACGGTTTGACGCGGATTTTGCCGTCACTCGACTACCGCAAAATCGCCAAAGCCATCGAACTGGGCATGAATTTTGTCGGCATGAGCGATTTCACGGCGTTTCAAAACGCCGTATTAGCCCAAACCGCATCGGTCACCTGGGCTGGCCCTGCACTTTGCGAAGGCTTTGGTGCACAGCCAGCACCCGATGAAATAATGGAAGCTTGTTTTAACGATTTGCTACTGCGGCAAGGCGAGGGCGCCGGCTGGAAGCAACTCCGCACAGGGACGTCATTTGATTCAAAAACAATAGCTGTTAGCGCATGTGTAACGGGCGATGGAGCCTCTTTTGTTGCTGAAAATTGCGTCCTTTGGGGCGGCAATTTAAGCGTTCTTTGCGGACTTTTGGGAACCCCATATTTCCCGCAGATAGAGGGCGGTATTTTGTTTTTAGAAGATGTGGCCGAGCACCCTTACCGTATCGAGAGAATGCTAACGCAGTTGCTTTATGCGGGTGTCTTGGCACGCCAAAAAGTCGTGCTGATGGGGCAATTTACCGACTACAAACTCACGCCGCACGACCGAGGCTTTAAGCTCTCAAGCGTCTTTGACTGGTTGAGCAACCAGATCATCGCACCTGTGGTGAGTAATTTACCCTATGGACATGTGCCAACTAAAGTGCTGTTGCCGGTTGGCGCACACGTCGATTTTTCGCTGCAAGGGCGTGATGCGCTTATTTTCTGGGGTTAAATCTTGTTGCAAGAACCAACGTTCGCCTAACTATTATGGTTTTTCACGCTACCCTAAAAGATGAAACCCTCCGCACTGAGCTTCTCGAAGTCTGGTTCTACTGGATCACCACGAACGGTATTTCACGCTAAACTTACCACTCGTTTCACCAATTAAAGCCAATCTTCAATGGGCATTCAATCCACCGTCGTTTTCGCTGATCTTTTCGGCAGCACCGGCGTTTTTGAGTCGCTGGGCAATGTCAAAGCGACCGAAGCAGTCACCACGGCCACCAACTGGGTAGCCGAAAGAATTACGGCTAGCGGTGGCCGTGTGGTTAAGTTTTTAGGTGATGGCGTTTTGGCAATCTTTAAGAGCAGCAACACCGCTATTACGTCGGTGATCGATATACAACGCTCTTATCAGTTGCGTTTTGCTAGCCAGGATCCAGCGTTTTACATGCCTCTGCGCATTGGCGTGGTGCGCGGTGATGTTGAAATTGTCGAAAACGATTGTTATGGCGATGCTGTGAATATTGCTGCCCGACTCAGCGAACTCACGGGACCGAATCAAATATGGGTGAATAACCACGCATTGGTTAACTGCAAAGACTTGGAGCAAGTGCGCTTTAGGTCACTCGGACCGATTTCTCTGCGTGGGCGTACAGAGCCTTGCCTGGTTTCTCAGGTCGAATGGCAGGAAGACATCAATTCCGAGTTTTTTACTGTGCCTGCAAGTATGAATTCGACGTTTAGTCCGGATGGCATGGATTTTTTGGGTGCACAAATCGAATTATCTTGGATCGATAACCATAAAACGTTCAATTCATTTGATATGCCAATTCAGTTGGGGCGTGCACGTGAGCTAGAGTTCGTCGTGAGCGACCCCCGCGTTTCACGTACGCATGCCCGCATTGAATGGCGCAACGGCAGCATGGTTCTTGTGGATGTCAGCTCTTACGGTTGTTGGGTGCGCTTTTCTGGTGATGGTGCCGGTGTAACGCTGCGCCGTGAGGAGTGTGTTTTGCACGGTAAGGGTGAGATTGCGCTTGGATCACCTTTTAGCGACTTTATGGCAACAGTGGTGGCATTCAGCCTCATCTGAAAGCTAGATTGAATATTTTTCTGCCGATTGAAACTTTACATAATATACATCGTATAAAGTACGATAGTGATCAAAACGACGATCACCAAGTGCCTTTAGGACGAGCGCCACGAATGAACGCAGCAATGATGCTGGCAGAATCAAAACGGTTAGCACGGGTGGCAAAATCAAGTGCAGACAACTGCAGGTCATTTTTTAGCAAGGGGTCAGCACCAGCTTCAAGCAGTAATTTGACGACTTCAGGAGTCCCATAATGCGCAGCCATCATCAAGGGTGTCGAGCCATTCGGCGAAGCGGCATCAATATAAGCATTTTCATCCAAAAGCAAGCGGACAATTTCCGCGTGGCCGTTGGTCGCAGCATAGTGCAAAGGTGTCCATCCTGTTTTGTTGATGTCAGCACCCTTTTTAATCAGGAGCAGGCTTAAGGTCAGGTTGCCCTTTAATGCCGAAAGCATCAAAGGGCTTTCATCCTTGCTATTGCGCATTTCAACTTTGATACCAGGCGCATGAATAAGTATCTCGGCAACTTTGTTGGATTCGTCTTGCAACGCCAACAATAAACCCGACTTGCCGTCTGGGTTGATCGTGTTCGGATCAAAGCCACGCTTCAAAAGTTCGGATATTTTTGTCGTGTCATTTTGTTTTATGGCACTAAAAAAATCATCATATGAGCCAGCAAAAACTGAACTAAATCCAATTAAAACAACAAGATAAAGATATTTTTTAAAGTAAATCATAAAGAAAAAATCAATCAGCACCAGCGACAAAAAGCTGAGTGAAATTTTCACTTGTGCACTGAGCCATGCGTTCGAGCGAAACGGCCTTGATGTCAGCAAGTTGTTTGGCAACCCAAGGCACATATGATGGGTTATTGGTTTTACCTCGATGCGGCATCGGTGCCAGATAAGGGCTGTCAGTTTCGATCAGCAGTCGATCCAAAGGAACGAGCGCAGCAACTTCACGCATCGCCGTTGCATTTTTAAATGTCAAAATTCCTGAAAACGAGATGTAAAAACCCATATCCAGAACTTGACGAGCCACCGTCGCGTCTTCCGTAAAGCAATGAAAAACGCCACCGACACACCCGCTGGAACCGTTTTTACCTTCATCAAGCAGCAATGCCAGCGTATCTTCAGCGGCCTGTCGCGTGTGAATGACCAAGGGTTTTGCCAACTGTCTTGCTGCCCTTATGTGAACGCGAAAGCGCTCACGTTGCCAATGCATGTCGTGCCAACTTCGACCGTTCAGACGATAGTAATCCAACCCAGTTTCACCAATGCCGACAACACGAGGCAATGAGCCAATTTCCAATAACTTGGCCAAGGTCGGCTCCTGCACGTCTTCGTAGTCCGGATGCACGCCTGCCGTTGCCCAAAAATTGTCATGTTGCATGGCTAAAGCATGCACAGCTGGAAAGTCTTCCAGGGTTGTGCTGATGCATAGAGCGCGGCTGACCTGCGCCTCTTGCATCGCGGCACGAATGGCCGTCAATTGCGGCAGGAGCTCTGGAAATGTCAGATGACAGTGTGAATCAGTGAACATTTATATTGTTTGGGTTGAGCGTTCCGATACCAGGTGGCTACCCAAAATATCCTCAATTTTTAGTTTCAAGGCACGCGATTTTTCATCATTTGGAAACAAAATCCCTACCCCTTGGGTTCGATTGGCAGCCGCATTGGCAGGTGTAATCCAGGCTACTCGGGCAGCAACTGGGTAGCGCTGTGGGTCATCTGGCAAAGATACCAACACATAAACAGCATCGCCCAGGCGGTAGTCACGTGGTGTCGGTACAAATAGTCCACCTGATGTGAACAAAGGAATATAGGCAGAATAAAGTGCGGTTTTTTCTTTGATCGCCAACTGAATCACACTGGGTCGAGGAACAGGCGGATTAGCAACCGGTGCTGGTTGAACACTTGATGGTGCCGAGATTGGTTTTTTCATGGTTTTGAGTTGAGAGCTATTTGCGCCTGACAGACCAAGGCTTCTTGCATGAGTCCAATGTTATAGGGGTGTTCAATGCTGCGCATGATTTTGGCCAAAGACTTTGACCAGAGCGTCAAGCTTTCCCAGCTCCCCATTTTTTGCATATCAGTTGCCGCAAAAAATCGAGGTGTAGCGCCACTCAGCAACGCCAGCTGATCATGACAGATTTTATGCAAGGCATCGACGGTTTGCGGTAAGCCCCAATCTTTAAAAACACGCACATCACCCCTTTGAACAGCATTCGGCAATTGCCCCCAAACGCTGCTGATCTCTGCAAAATGCAATGCACCATGGACGCGACCTCCACTGGCCTGCAACATGGTTTGAGCTTGCGCATTCGACAAGCCTTGATCTTGCAACCAAGACGTAGCGCTGCAGCTATCAGGCCAAAGCATGTTGTGCCCCAGACATCGACTGCGAATAGTCGGCAATAGCAAGTGTGCGGCGTCGCTTGCCAGCACAAATTTCACATCGCCGGGTGGCTCTTCAAGTGTTTTCAACAACGCATTCGCGGTAAAAACGTTCATGCGTTCAGCTGGAAAAATCAAGACAACTTTGCCGCGACCACGCGAACTGGTGCGCTGTGAAAATTCAAGCGCATCACGCATCGCTTCGACACGAATTTCTTTGCTCGGCTTGCGCTTTTTGCTGTCGATTTCGTCTTGTGCTTTTTCATTCAACGGCCAGGACAGTGCCAGCATTTCGGTTTCGGGTAGCAATACAAATAAATCGGCATGGGTGCGCACATCAATAGCGTGGCAGCTTTTACACGCGCCACAAGCCCCATCTACGCTAGGGCAATCACATAACCAGGCGCGCACCAACGACAAGGCCAACTCATACTGGCCAAGACCTGATGGCCCGCTCAGTAGCCAGGCATGGCCTCGTTTCGCCAACAAACAGCGCGTCTGATCAGCAATCCATGGAGGCGGGTGGATGGAGATGACTTGACTCATGACAAGTAAGCACGTTGCTGCAGTGCAATTAGCACATCTCGCCAGACCTGCTCACGCGACTGGTTTGCAGCAATCACCGCAAAACGAGTGGGATCAGCCTCGCAACGCTTGGCATAAGCGCTTGCAACTTTTTTGAAAAAAGTGACAGGCTGTGCTTCAAATTTATCCGGCAGACGTGCTCCAGCCAAACGCTCGGCAGCAATTTCGGGTGCCAAGTCGAACCAGAGTGTGAGATCAGGTTGACGCACGAAATCACCCCGCGGTGCTTGTACCGTCTGCACAAGCTGCTCTAAATATGTGAGCGTTTCAAGACTGAATTCCCGCCCACCACCTTGGTAGGCAAACGTGGCATCGGTAAAACGATCGCACAACACCACCAGACCCTGCGCCAGCGCAGGCTCAATCACTTGTTGCAAATGATCGCGCCGGGCAGCAAAAACCAGCAGCGCCTCGGTCATCGCATCCATGCTAGCCGTGAGTACCAGGGCACGCAATTTTTCGGCCAGCACCGTTCCACCAGGTTCTCTCGTTAGCTTGACCACCCTGCCCTGCACACAAAAGGCTTGAGCCAACGCATCAATGTGCGTCGACTTGCCGGCTCCGTCAATGCCTTCAAAGCTGATGAACAAGCCTCGAGTGCCGTTAGTTTGTGATTTTTCCAATGGATTGCCTGCGTTGATAAGTATTCACGGCACGATTGTGTGCTTGCAAATTGTCACTGAATTGGCTGCTTCCATCGCCCTTTGCAACAAAATACAAAGCCTCACTGCGTGCAGGTTGAACCGCTGCCAGCAATGCCGATTTGCCCGGCATCGCGATCGGGGTTGGTGGCAAACCACCACGCGTATAGGTGTTCCAAGGCGTGTCTGCGAGTAAATCGCGTCGCCGCAAATTCCCGTCAAATTGTTCTCCCAAGCCATAAATCACGGTTGGATCAGTTTGCAAAAGCATGCCAATGCGTAAACGGTTGTTAAAAACCGATGAAATCATGGCGCGGTCAGACTCTTTGCCAGTTTCTTTTTCAATAATGCTTGCCAGAATCAACACATCATCGGGGGTTTTTAAGGGTGAATCGATGTCACGCAATGTCCAAACTTGAGCTAGGTGTTTATCCATCGCCTCTTGAGCTCGTCGTAGCAAAGCCAATTCACTGCTGCCTTTCGAAAAAGTGTAGGTGTCCGGATAAAACCGTCCTTCAGGATGCACGTTGGTGAGACCTAGCTTTTGCATTATTAAAGTAGGCTCCATCGCTTGTGTGTCATGCACAAGAGACTCTGTTTTTAGGAGCGCTCTGCGAAATTGCTTAAATGTCCACCCTTCCACCAGGGTGACCGAACGCAAGGCTACTTCGCCTCGCACCAATTTGTCGAGCAACGTGATGGGGGTAAGGCCTGATTCGATCTCATAGCTACCCGCTTTGATGAGCCGCGACTGTCCGGATAGACGAAACCAGCCATACAGCAGCAGCGGAGATGTCTGCACGCCGGAATCGACCAAGATTTGTGCAACACTGCGGGCCGAACTGCCAGCGTCTATTGATACATCCAGCAGTGGCCTATTCAGCATCAAGCTTTGATTGAGCCAGCCAATCATGCTAGCGCTCATCACAACGAATAGCACCAGCAAGAAACCCAATAAACGACGAACCACCCTATGACCTTCCATAAAATTGAATGCACATCATAATTCAGCTTATGCAAAAACAACTCCAGGGCTTTGCCCCACTCACGCATTTAGGCATCATTCGTGCACAAGGTGAAGATGCTGCCAAATTTCTGCACGGACAAGTCAGCAACGATTTTTCATTGCTGGGGCTTTCTGAAGCCCGCTTAGCTGCCTTTTGCAACGCACAGGGGCGAATGCTAGCCAGCTTGATTGGCTACAAACGCAATGTCAATGACATTTTCATGATTTGCTCGAAGGATATTCTGCAAAGCACGCTGAAGCGGTTGTCGATGTTTGTCATGCGTGCCAAACTTCAACTCAGTGATGCCAGTGACGAATTTGCGATCTTTGGATGGCTTGGCTCCGAACTGCCAGCGCTAGCAAATTCAATAGCGCTTGAAGCACATCCTCTTTGGTTTAAAGCCGATTTTGATGAAGCTACTCTGGTGAAACTGTATCCGGCTGATGGGCTGCAGCGAGCTTTTTGGGTGGCACCGACAGATGACCCTGCGCCAGCTGGCGCAGCTGTGAGTCCTGCCCTATGGCATTGGAGCGAAGTGCGTAGCGGCATTGTCACGGTGACGCAGCCACTGGTCGGCGCTTTTGTTCCACAGATGCTGAATTACGAATCAGTTGGCGGAGTGAACTTCAAAAAAGGTTGCTATCCAGGTCAGGAGGTCGTGGCGCGAAGTCAGTTTCGCGGTACCCTGAAGCGCCGCGCTTACCTTGCACATGCCGCTCAAGAAATCAATGTGGGCGACGCACTCTATGACACCGACGATATCAATGAACCCTGTGGCCAGGTCGCACAAGTAGCGGCCAATCCGAATGGCGGCTTTGATGCCATTGTGTCTATAAAGATAAGCGCTTTTGAAACCAAAAAAATTCACACCGAAAGCCCCAGCGGGCCACTCTTGACATTGAGCCCGCCACCCTACCCTTTGCGCACAGATATTTAACCGCTTAAACGTCCATCTCGATGGACTATTTGGCTGAGACCACTAGCGAGGGGTCAGGCACCAGCATATGCACCTTCATGGTTTGCTTTAGTTCGCTGTAAAAGGCTTTATTTTCAGCAGCAGTCCACCATGCTGCATATTGATTGCGGTTTTGCACTTCAGCAGCGGGAGTGGTTGGCGCATTCGGCAAGATTTTGTTGACGCGTACGATGGCATAACCAGAATCCCCCAAACTAACGCCATTCAAAACCGGAAATTGGCTGGTGTCACTGCGCAACGCCACATCCAATATTTGGGGTGCCACATTCTGTTGCTGGTTTCGAGTGACTTCAATGGGTGCTGAAAACGTTAGCGCGCTAGCATCTTTTTTTAACAAAGCCAGTTTCTCTTGTCCTTCTTTTTGAGCCAATTCGAGTGCTTTTTGACGTGCCACCCGCTCATGCACCTGTGCACGGACTTCGATTAAAGGCAAATTTCGAGCAGGCTGATACGTGTTCATCCGTCCCGCCACCAATTGATTGGGTGCTGTTTCAACCGCTTCGGTATTGCGTTTTTTCTCAATGCTATCGGCCGAAAAAAGCACCGACAAAAACTTGTCATTGGCCAAAATCCCTTTGGGATTTGCAGCAGCTTGGCGACTAAGCTGGCTTGCGGTTTTAATTTCAAGCTTAAGTTTGTCGGCAGCAGGTTTCAGACTGTCGGATTGCTCATAGACCAGATTGGTAAACAACTCAGCCGCTTCAGCATACTTGCGCTGCGCCTGTTGCGTTTTAATATCCGCTTCGATGCTGGGACGCAACTCTTCGAAACTGCGCTGCTTGGGTTTTTT
>CAIYYA010000068.1 GCA_903930255.1 uncultured beta proteobacterium | reverse complement strand
TTTGTGCGCGACTTGCGCAGTGCGCTGCAAAATGCAGGTGCCCAAGTGAGCGCTACCGAGCCCCCATCCCATGCTGGCAGTTTACGCATTGGTTTGATCTGGATTCTGGATCGCCGCCAACCCCAAACGCTCGCCAAAACAGTGCAGCAAGCGGTGCACGCCAAAGGCGTTACGGGTGATTTTTTGTTGGGACTTGACCTGGCCGGTGACGAAAGCTGCAACACGCCCGAGCAATTGGCAGAAGACTTCATGCTGGCTTTTGCCAACTGTCTGCCCATCACCATCCACGCCGGCGAAGGCGAATCGGCCAGCAACATCTGGCAAGCCGCCTACCACCTGCACGCCGACCGCATTGGCCACGGTCTTACCCTGGCCGACAACCCGCCACTGGCGGCACGCTTTCGCGACCGGGGCATTTGCCTTGAGCTGTGCCCCACGTCGAACCGCGAGGTGGTCGGATTTGCCGACCCGGCGTATCCCGATTCTGCCGATTTGCCACGCTACCCTTTGCGCCAATTGATGCAAGCCGGGCTGCCCGTGACGCTCTGCACCGACAACCCTGCCATTAGCCGCACCACCCTGGCCGCTGAATTTTTGGCCGCTGCCCGCATGACAGACGGGGCTTTAAGCTTGTGGGAGTGCCTGGCCCTGATGCGCCAAGCCTTTGTACACGCCTTTTTGCCCAGTGCCGAGCGCGAAGCGTTGCTCAAAAGAGTTGATGCGCAAGTGTTTGCCATTAACATCGGCAATATTGTTTATTTTTAATGCTCTACATATTCATCTAACTTATTGACTTTAAATGAATAAATTTCTATTATTTATCGGCAAATAAACCGGAAATAAATTGTCTCAATCAAGCACTACCGTCGCGTTTTACAATCATCCATCACAGTTTGAGCCCCTGCTGCCAATCCAGGGGCTTGAAGCCTTGGCGCAGCAAGCTCGGCCGGTGGTTGAAGCGGCGCTGCGCTTGCAGGGTGCTACCTGCAACGACACGCGCAACGAGATTCGGGCCTTGGTGCGGTCGATGAACTCCTACTATTCCAACCACATCGAAGGCCAAAGCACCCACCCGCTGAACATTGACCAAGCCTTGCGTGCCAATTTTTCAAGCCAACCCGACATTGCCAAACGCCAGCGCATCGCCTTGGCACACATGGCGGCCGAAAGTGAGCTTGAGGCCACCATCACCAGTGAGACCCACGCGCTTGGCAGCAGCACATTGATCCAGGCGCACAGCCGCCTTTATGCCAAACTTGTCGAGCAAGATCGTCAAACTGAAGAAGGTCAAGTGGTAGCGCCCGGCGTGTTGCGCACCCATGATGTCACGGTGTCTCGCCACCAACCACCCGCCTGGGCCAGCGTGCCTTTGTTTTTGCAGCGTGCTGACGCGGTTTATGCCCAAAGCTGGGGGCTTGACAAACTGCTGGTCGCCGCTGCCTGTGCCCACCACCGCCTGACCTGGGTACACCCTTTTTTGGACGGCAACGGGCGCGCCTGTCGGCTGC
>CAIYYA010000067.1 GCA_903930255.1 uncultured beta proteobacterium | reverse complement strand
GGAAAAATTGCTCAAGCATGCGGTACAGCTTGTTGATTACTTTGGTGTCTTTGCGTAGCAAGGTGCCACCCAATTCGGCGCCTCCGCAAAGTCGGATGCGCTGCCCCAACCGGTGCAGGGTAATGTGTGTCTGGGTGTCGAGCACTGCACTGCGGGGTGCGAGCGTGGCTTCGCGAATGGGCAGGGTGAGCGAGTAGCTGCAGACGTTGGCTTGAGAAAAATCACTTTGCAAAGGCTGCAACAAGCTGTGCGTAGCTGCGCCCGAGCACACCACAATATGGTCAAACGAGCGAGCATGTGCCTCGCCCTCGATGTACAGCGACAAGTCGGGCGTGGTTCTGATGTGTGCCACGTGCGTGTTAAATTGAAAATCTACCTTTTTGTTTAAAAGCTCATTTTTAAGCAGCATGGCAAATTGGCGGCAGTTGGCAACTTCATCGTTTGGAAAGTAAATGCTGGCATGAAAGTCGGTAGATAAAGACAGGGCGGGCTCAATCTTCATGGACTCTTCGCGGCTGAGTTCTTTAAAAAAAATGCCCGATTCTTTCAGCAGCGCAAGCGTTGGGCGCAGGGCGGCCTCGTCGGCTTCGGTGCGCACTACTGCCAACTGGCCGGTGCTTTGCTCAAATTCAAGGCTGGCATGGGACGTAATCGCCCGCATACGCTCCATGCTGTAGGCGTAAAGCGCTTGCAGACTTTGAATAGTTTCAGGGAGCGACGCAGGTTGACCGGCGTGACTCCACTGCCATAGCCATTGCAAGTCGGCACTGCGCAAGCCTCTGCCCAGCGAAAATAGCTGGGCATTTTTCAAAAGCCGGCTCCATTGGCTTGCGGGGTGTGCGCCCAGCGCCATCGGGTGCACGAGGCTAGGGGCCATCAGCCCGCTGGGGGCAAAGCTCGCGCCCTCAGCGGCGGCATTGGATTTTTCAAATACCGTAACGGCATGCCCTGCGGCTGCAAGCTCGTAAGCACTGGTGATGCCAATAATTCCGGCACCAATTACAGCAATTTTCATAAAAAACCTTCAATCATGCAGTGCTTTAACTGTTCGAGTTTAACCCGTGCCAATCATATCGGCCCGAGCATCCATTTTTTAACACATGCCTGCCGGCGTGCGGCGCACGTTTTAGTGTAAAATTAGCTGGCTTTGCTAGAAGTGTCTGCCGCAAGTGCAGGCGCAGCAGCAAAGTAATCGCAAGCCAGTCCCGATAAGGTGTTGCTCCCGGTATTTTATTTGTAAATACACAGCAACTGCAGACTGGCTTTAAGACCTAACCTTTGGAGTTTAATCAATGGCAGTAACAATGCGCGAAATGCTAGAAGCAGGCGTTCACTTCGGACACCAAACCCGCTTCTGGAATCCCAAGATGGCTCCCTTCATCTTTGGTCATCGCAACAAAATCCACATCATCAACCTGGAAAAATCTCTGCCGATGTTCCAGGATGCAGCCAAGTTTGTGCGTCAGATCGCCGCTAAACGTGGCACCATTTTGATGGTAGGCACCAAGCGTCAAGCGCGCGAAACCATTGCCGCTGAAGCAACGCGTGCAGGTATGCCTTATGTTGATCAGCGTTGGCTTGGCGGTATGCTGACCAACTTTAAAACGGTCAAAACCTCAATCAAGCGTCTTAAAGACATGAAGATCCAGCAAGAAGCTGGTTTGGATAGCATGAGTAAAAAAGAGCAATTGGTGTTTGCTCGCGAACTCGATAAGCTCGAAAAAGACATTGGCGGCATTCAGGATATGGCTGTTTTGCCAGATGCAATTTTTGTGATTGATGTGGGGGTACCACAAAATTGCCATTGCTGAAGCCCGCAAACTGGGTATTCCGCTGATTGCCGTGGTTGACTCCAACCATTCGCCAGAGGGTGTGGATTACATCATTCCTGGTAACGATGACTCGTCTAAAGCGGTTACTTTGTATGCTCGTGGCATTGCTGATGCAATTCTTGAAGGTCGCGCCAATGCGATTGACGATGTGATCAAAGCTGTAGCGGCTGAGAGTGACGACGAATTTGTTGAAGTCGAAGAGGCAGCTGCCTAAGCTGACCGATGCACCCCAAAAATTGGGGCAATGTTGCCCCCTTTTTTTTAGTTTGTTTTAATTTTGTTTTGAATTTCGGAGAATAAAGATGGCTGCAATTACCGCAAGCATGGTGGCTGAACTACGTGGCAAAACCGATGCCCCCATGATGGAATGCAAACGCGCTTTAACCGAAGCCATTGGCGATATGGCCAAGGCCGAAGAAATTTTGCGTGTCAAGCTGGGTAGCAAAGCTGGCAAAGCGGCCAGTCGCATTACTGCCGAAGGCGTGGTTGCCTTCAATTCACAGGCTGGTGTTGGTGCTTTGCTCGAAGTGAATTGTGAAACAGATTTTGTGACCAAAAACGACAGCTTTTTAGCATTGGCCAGTGCAGCCGCGGGCCTTATTGCCGCCAATCAACCAGCTGATGTGCAGGCTTTAGGAGCGTTGGCCTATGCGCAAGAAGGTTTTGGGCCAACCCTGGAAGATGTGCGCAAAGGTTTGATTGGCAAAATTGGCGAGAACATGAGCTTTCGTCGCTTTAGCTGTTTTGCTGCTGGTAATAAGCTTGCTTCTTATTTGCACGGAACACGCATTGGTGTGGTTGTCGAATATGAAGGCGATGACACCGCAGCCAAAGACGTGGCGATGCATGTTGCAGCTATGAAGCCAGTCGCTTTGTCGAGCAATGATGTTCCGGCAGAGCTGGTGGCTCGTGAGCGATCAGTGGCGACTGCCAAGGCTGCCGAAGATGCAGCTGTTGCAACCGCAGCCGGTAAACCTGTTCAATCAGCTGAGATTGTTGCCAAGCGTATTGAGGGTGGGGTGCAAAAATACCTCAAGGAAGTCTCTTTGTTGAACCAGTCGTTTGTTAAAAATGACAAGCAAACGGTTGAACAAATGCTCAAAGCGGCTAACACCACTGTTAAATCATTTACCCTGTATGTGGTGGG
>CAIYYA010000066.1 GCA_903930255.1 uncultured beta proteobacterium | reverse complement strand
TGGCCAATGCCTCGCTTGGGCGTGGTTACCGCACGCAAAAACGCAGGGTCGTCGTTGTTGTTGATCCACAAGCGAAACCAGGCGCACAGGTCTTTCACCTCGGAGCGATCAAATAAGCTCGTGCCACCCGATACTTTGTAAGGGATTTGCGCCTTGCGCAGGGCTTTTTCGAAGGGTTTGGCCTGGTGGTTGGCACGGTACAGCACGGCAAAGTCGCGCCATTCTTTGAACTGCGGCCCCCCGCTGGCCGTGCCACTGCTACGCAAGCTTTGCACACGCGCCACCGCACGCTCGGCTTCGTGCTCTTCGGTGTCAGCATCGACCACACGCACCGGTTCGCCTTCGCCCAGATCGCTCCACAGGTTTTTTGGAAAAAGCTTGGGATTGGGGCCAATCACGTTGTTGGCAGCGCGCAGGATGGCCGATGTTGATCGGTAGTTTTGCTCCAGTTTGATGACCTTCAGGCTCGGGAAGTCGATGGGCAGTTTTTTTAGGTTATCCAGCGTGGCACCGCGCCAGCCATAAATCGACTGGTCATCGTCGCCCACGGCGGTAAATTTGGCCTGGTTCGGACCATTGCCGCCCACCAACAGTTTTAGTAATTCGTATTGTGTGGCGTTGGTGTCCTGGTATTCATCGACCAATAAATGACCCGCTAGCGCTTGCCACTTATGCTTGACGTGCTCGTGATTTTGTAGCAATTTCAGGGGCAAACCAATCAGGTCGTCAAAGTCGACACTTTGGTAGGCGCTAAGGCGTTCTTCGTAATGCGCCATGATGCGTGCCACGATGCGCTCGCTGTCGCTGCTGGCTGCTGCCAGTGCGCGCTCGGCATTGAGCCCCTGGTTTTTCCACAGACTGATGGTCCATTGCCAGGTGCGTGCCGTGGCGGCGTCAACGCTGCCTCCCGCGTCTTTCAAGATGCTGGTGACGTCGTCGCTGTCCAGGATAGAGAACTGGGGCTTCAGACCGAGCGCAGCGCCATCCTCGCGCAGCAAGCGCACCCCCAGCGCGTGGAATGTGCAAATCACCGCGTCTTTGGCTGCCTTGCCAATCAGCCCGCGGGCGCGTTCACGCATTTCGGCAGCGGCTTTGTTGGTAAAGGTGATGGCAAAAATGCGCTTGGCTGGAACGCCCGCCTGAATCAAGCGACCGATTTTGTGCGTGATGACGCGCGTTTTACCCGAGCCCGCACCGGCCAGCACCAGGCAGGGGCCGTGCAGGTAATTGACCGCTTCTTGTTGAGCCAGGTTTAAACCGGTGGTGGGGGGGTGAGACATGAAAGATGATACGCAAGGGGGCGAATCATACCCAGATGGGGGCAGGCTTCATCCCTTGGTCTGGTTCGCTGTCGACCCCCGCAGCAGCGTCAGTGCCAGCACTGCCGAGGCCAGCATCAGCAGCAGGCTGACAACATTGAGCACCGGCGTGGCTCCTTCGCGCATTCGGCCATACATCATCACGGTCAGCGGCGCGTCTGAGCCCACCAGCATCAGGGTGGTGTTGAAGTTCTCGAAACTCATCAGGAAGGAAATCGCCGCCGAGCCAATCAGCGCCGGTTTCAGGTAAGGCAGGGTGATAGTCCACAGCACAGCAAAGCGAGAGGCCCCCAGGTTGTAAGCGGCTTCTTCCAGTGTGACATCAAAGCGCTTGAGGCGCGCCGTGATGGTTAGGGTGGCAATTGACACGATGTAAGAAAACTGGCCCAACACCACCAGTGGCAAGCCGGGGCGTAAAAACTCCAGCTCCAGACCCCACAGGTCATCGGCCAGGTTGGCAATGCGGCTGGCAAATGCCAGGATGGAGATGCCCAGAATCACTCCGGGTATCACCAACGGGGCCAGCATCAACAGCGAGAGCGCCTGTTTGCCGCGAAATTGCGTGCGTTCGATTAAAAAAGCGTTGGCCGTACCCACCAAAACGGACAACAGCGTCACCCAACTGGCCACCACCATGCTGGTCCAAATGCTGCCCAGCATGGCTCTGTCGGAAAACAGGCCACGTCGGGTGGACTCGGCGCTGCCGGTGAACCAGTCCAGTGTAAAACCGCGCCAAGGTGGTGCCGGGTAAGGCGCGTCGTTAAAGGCAAACACCGCCACAATCACCAAGGGCAGAAAAAGAAAGGCAAAAAAAGCCAGTGCATAGAGCACGGTACAGATGCGCAGCCATAGTGGGCGAGGCAGGGATGCAATCATGAACGCTGCATCACTTCACCAAACTTTTGCCCTGACAAGCGCAAACCCGCCCAGACGATGGCGGTGCTCAAGCCTAGCAGCAAAAAACCAAAGGCTGCACCTTGTTCCCAGTTGAAGCGGGTGATGAACTGGGTGTAGATTTGCTCAGTAAACCATTGCGAGTTTTTGCCGCCCAAGAGCGTTGGCGTCAGGTAGTTGCCCAGCGTCAGCATGAACACCACAATGCAGCCCGCCACAATGCCTGGCGCGGCGTGCGGGATAACGATCTGGCGCAAGATCGACCAGCCGTTGCCGCCCAAGTCGTAGGCGGCTTCAACCAGCGAGTCGTCCAGACTCTCCAACGCGCTGATCAGCGGAATCACCATAAAAAGCATCGAGGTATAGACCAACCCGAGCAAAATGGTGGCATCGTGGTAGAGCAGCTCCACCGGTGCCGGTGTCACGCCCAGACTCACCAGCAGCGCTGGCAACACGCCAGACTCGCGCAGCAAAATCATCCACCCCAGCGTACGCACGGTTTCACTGACCCAAAATGGGATCAGGCACATGATGAACAGCATCGACTTGTTGCGGCCCCGGGCAATTTTGGCAATCGTCCAGGCGATCGGAAAAGCCAGCAGCAAAGTGATGGCGGTGGTCACGATGGACAGCAACGCGGTGCGCACAAAAGTGTGCCAGTAAAGTGGCTCGTCAACAAAGGTGGCGAACTGTGCCAAGCTGGGCTCGTAAACCCGGGGTGCCACGCGGGCGCGCAGCGACAAAATGCCCAGCTCTACATGTGGCAATACGATCAAGCCAATCAGCCACAGCAGCGCCGGAGCCAGCAGCAGCAAAAGCATCAGCCGGGCTTGAGTTTTCATCGGTTATTCCTTTTCAAGCCTTTCACTGACAAAACAGACTGCGCGTTGCGGATCAAAACCAAAGGCCACGCTCTCGCCCACTTGCAGGTTGGCAAATTCGCCGGTTTGTGGCAAAGCAATGCGAAATTCGGTGTTGGATTGGGACTCGTGCAGCAGCACGGCCGAGTTTGCACCGTCAAACAGCAGGCTACTGACGCGGGCATTGAAGCTTGGCAATCCGGCCTCGGTCAATACCGTTGCGGTGCGCGCCAGTCTGGCCACTTCGGGGCGAATAAAGGCTTCGACCGCGTCACCCTGTGCGATGTTGCCAATAGCGCGCGCAGCGATCACCAGACCGCCCGTACAGGTCAGCGTCACCGTGTTGCCACGAACCTCCGATGCCTTGCCCGCCAAACGATTGTTGGCTCCCACAAAGCCCGCCACAAATGGCGTTTGTGGTTCGTAGTAAAGCTGCTGGGGGGTGCCCATTTGTTCAAAGCGGCCCTGGTTCATCACCGCCACATGGTCAGACAGCACCAGCGCCTCGGACTGGTCGTGGGTGATATAGACAAAAGTAGTGCCAAAAGCCGCTTGCAACTGTTTAAGCTCAATTTTCATGTGCTCGCGCAGTTTCAAATCGAGGGCACCCAGCGGTTCGTCAAGCAAGAGCAGGGTCGGCTCCAGCACCAAACTGCGGGCAATCGCCACCCGCTGTTTTTGGCCGCCGGAGAGTTGCTCAACGCGCTTGCTTTGCGCACCGGGCAGGCTGACACGCTCCAGCATCTCACCCACGCGGCGCTTGATCTCCTCTTTGGCGATACCCCGGCGCGCCAAACCATAGCCGACGTTGTCAGCCACATTCATCATCGGGAACAACGCCAGGTGCTGAAACACCATGTTCACTGGACGCTGGTTGGGTGGCACGCCGCGCATGGCTTTGCCGCCGATCAGGATGTCACCAGAGTCAGGGCTGATAAAGCCCGCAATCATGCGCAACAGCGTGGTTTTGCCGCAGCCTGACGGCCCCAGAATCGAAAAAAAACTGCCACGCGCCACCGAGAAAGACAAATCGTCCACCGCGTGGAAAGCACCGTAGTGCTTGGTCACGCGGGTGGCTTGCAAGTCTGGCTGCGCCGCGCCTGCTGTGGCAAGCGCAGCAGAAACGTCTGAAATCAAAGCTTCAGACGTTTAGTTGGCAGCTTTGATGCGGTCCAGCACGCGGCCTTCGATGTCTTCAATGCCAGCCGGCACCGCCGGGTACCACTTGACGTTTTTCAGCGCGGCTTCCGGGAAGCTGGCAGCAAACTGGGCTTTCAGCTTGGCATCGGCCAATTGATCGGCACCCTTGGAGGCCGTAAAGTTGCCCGCCGAGGCACCTACTTTGGCCGCAATTTCGGGGCGCATGTTGAAGTTGATCCAAGCGTAGGCGGCAGCATCGTTTTTGCCCTTGGCCGGAATGGCAAAGGTGTCGATCCAACCGAGTGCGCCTGACTTGGGTGCGATGAACTGAATTTCAGCCTTTTCGTTATTGAGCTTCCAACCGCCCGTGTCCCACATCATGGCGCCAACGATTTCACCGGTACGCATGCCGTTGAGCAACTGGTCTTTGTTGTCCCAGAAGAATTTGAGGTTGCCCTTGCAAGCAATCACCGACTTGCCGACTTCATCCATCAGCGCAGCGTAGGCTTTGGGGTTGCCGTACAAAGCAAACGGGTCTTTGCCAGCGGCAAAAGCAAACGCCAGTAGGGTTGGGCGTTTCAGGCGCACGGCGGTTTTGCCCTTGACATCGGCGCGGCACAGATCAGGGTAGTCACCCATGTTGGTCAATTTGGTGTTGACCACCAGACCGTCGGTGCCCCAGATGTGCGGCAAACCATACACCTTGCCGGCCAGGGTGGTGTTTTTCTTGGTCGCATCAAGCATCGACGGAATGAACAGTTCAGCTTTGAGCTTGCTCAAATCCATCGATTTGTAAATGCCAAATTCTTGCTGTGGACCGGTGATGCGGTCTTGCGATGGCTGCGCCAAGTCAAAGCCAGCACCGCCGGTGGCGCGCAGTTTGGAGATCATTTCTTCGTTGTTGGACAGGGTCAGCTCAACTTTGTAGCCACTTTCTTTTTCGAACTGCGCCACCACTTCGGCGGGTGCGTAGTCAGCCCAGGTCAGCAGGCGAAAAGTTTTTTCTTGAGCGCTGGCTGTGCCAACAGCGCCTAGCGCAACGATGCCAGCGGCAATCAATGAGTAACGAATTTTCATGAACGAATCCTGTAGTTAATAAATCGGTCAGGCGATTGCGCCCGAAGATGCATCCTAAGACCGCCGCATGACACTTTGATGTCGGTCTGGCGCACGCAGGCCTTGCGTTTGCGCACCACTGCAATCAGCAACCCAGCGCCGATGCGAATCGTTCAGAAGCTTGAAATTGTCAAGAATGCGCAGCAATACGCTGCATTATTAATAGCTTACGACGCTTATCCATCAAGCGTCACAGGGATTTTTTCTATATTTTTTGCAACGGTGCCAGCCAGCGCTCTAGAGTCGACTTGAGGGCATCAAGCGCCACCGGTTTGGTCAAAAAGTCGTTCATGCCCATGGCCAGGCAACGCTGATGGTCTTCTTCGAAGGCGTCGGCCGTGAGCGCGATGATGGGCAATTGCACACGCTGCTGCTGTGTTTCCCACTGGCGGATGCGCTCTGTTGCGCCATAGCCATCGAGCACCGGCATGCGTAAGTCCATCAGAATCAGGTCGGGCAAGCTGCTACCTTGGGTGATGGCATCCACAGCTTGCTGGCCGTCGTTGACCACGCTCACGTGCATGCCCAGTTTATCGAGTAGCGATTCAATCACCATGCAGTTGACCAGGTTGTCTTCAACCACCAAAATGGTAGCTGGGGGGCGCGTGCCCTGTGCGTATTGCGGCGCAAGCGTAGCGCTGCTGGGGCGCACACTGCGCCTGGCCTCGGTGCCGTATTGCACGCGCTTGGCGCGCAGGCGAAACCAAAATCGGGAGCCCTGCCCCACATCACTAGAGACCCCGACCGCGCCACCCATGGCCTGCGCCAGATTGCGCACGATCGACAAGCCCAGCCCCGAGCCACCAAACTCGCGTGTGGTTGAGCTGTCGGCTTGCGAAAAGGGTTTGAATAGCAAGTTGTGCTTGTTAGGCGCAATGCCAATACCGGTGTCGGTCACAGAAAATTCGAGCAGTGCTGTGACTGCGTCGTGCTCAATTTCGCTAGCGCTTATGCAGACGCTGCCCTGGTGGGTGAATTTGATGGCATTGCCCAGCAGATTGGCCAGCATTTGGCGCAGCCGGTTGGCATCGGCCTCGTAGCGCTGGGCGCGTGGGCCGACCCAGTCAAAATTAAGCTGCAGGCGTTTGGCCTGGGCCGCACCCAAAAACAGCGCTTGTGCATCGTGCATCAGCAATTCAGGGTCAAACGCCGTGGCTTCGAGCTGAAACTTGCCTGCCTCAATTTTGGACAAATCCAGAATGTCGTTGAGTAACACCAGCAAGGCCTGTCCGCTCGACAAAATGGTGCGGGCGTAGTCGCTGCGCTCAGCGTCTTTGAGGCCGGGCATTAGCAGCAGCTGTGCCATGCCCAACACGCCGTTCATGGGGGTGCGGATTTCATGGCTCATGGTGGCCAGAAAGCGGCTCTTGGCCAGGTTCGCCGCTTCAGCGGCTTTAGTTGCACTGATGAGCGCGGCTTCTGTCTTTTTGCGTTCGGTCACATCGTGCAAAATGGCTTGAATGGCCGGTTGCCCTTCAAAAACGATCGCCGCACTTTGAATTTCGGCATAAAAACTGCTGCCGTCGAACTTTAAAAATCGTTCCTCCACCATGCGGTTGGGTAAGCCGGTGCGCAGCACAGCCTGGGTTCGATCCAATATCAGGTGCAATGAGTCGGGGTGGACAAATTCAGCAATCGGTTTACCAATCCCGTCGGGTAAAGACCCGACTCCAAACAGCGCCAGTGCGGCCGGGTTGGCATAAACCACCTTGGCTCGGGCGTGCACCACCATGGGGTCGGGTGACCATTCGATCAGGGTGCGGTAGCGGGTTTCGCTGGCCATAAGCGAGCGTTGGGTCCGGCTGAGCACCAGCAAGGGCAGCCCAACCGCCAAAATGACCACCAAGGCAATGGCAAACACCGTGGCAAAGGTTTGCACAACCCCAGTCAAGCCCATGTAGTCTTGATCGACCAACCCAGTCAGTCCATTGATCAGCGCACGCAACGCAAAAAAGGTGGCGTTGAGCATCAGCGCACTGGCAATCAGCCACACCACCAGCCGATCGTCGCGTGCATTTTTGAGCAAGACCAGGGCACTGGCACCCAAGATCAGCGCAACCAGCGATGACAGCGACACAATGCGTGCGGCCAGGTTGGGCGAAATATAGGTCCAATAGAGCAAGGCCACGGCCATCAAGCCCGTGAGCCACCAAGTCCATGGGAAACGATCCGACTTGCCAACAAATTGTTGATTGCCCAAATATTGAAAACTGACACTGGCGACTAACAGGGTGTTGCCAAGCACAATCGACACCCAGTCAGGTGCCACATGGCGCAGCGCCAGCAAGATGAACCCCGCACTGCCCGCAGTAGCGCTGAGCGCCCACAAGCGCAAACTGGCATCGCGCTGCATCACCCTGCTGACAATATGCAAGCCCAGCGCCAGCAGCAGCGTGCTCAGCATGGCTAAAAAGCTCAGGGTGCGAATGTCTAGGTTCATTATGGCGTGCCATTCTAGGGGGTGAACGCGTCAGATGGCAGCTTCTTTCCACAACGAGGACAATCACGCCCGTGCTTAAAGTTTTCATCATTACTTTTCCGTTTTTTGCCCTGGTGCTGTGCGGCTACCTGGCGGCACGCCGACGCATGTTGCCGCTCGAAGCGATACCGGGGCTGAACGGCTTTGTGCTGTTTTTTGCCTTGCCCTGCATGCTGTTCCGCTTTGGCGCAAACACCCCCATTGCCCAGTTGCTCGACGCGTCCGTGGCCGCAGTTTGGCTGGTGTGTGGTTTGATCATGGTCGGGTTCACTGTGGCCACCAGCCTGAACACGCGCATTGGCTGGAACGATGCCGCTTTTGGCGCGCTGGTGGCGACTTTTCCCAACTCGGGTTTCATGGGGGTGCCGCTGCTCGTGGCACTGCTTGGCAGCGCTGCTGCCGGCCCCACCATTTTGACGATGGTGATCGATATGCTGGTTGTCTCCTCACTTTGCATTGCTCTGTCCAGACTCGATGGAGCGGATGAACACGGCGCTGCCAAGGCTTTGAAAAATGCCCTCAAGGGTGTGCTGGCCAACCCGATGCCCTGGTCGATTTTGCTCGGTGCGCTGGTTTCGGTATTGCAGCTTGAGCTGCCCGAGCCGGTGACAAAAGTCGTGGGCATGCTAGCCGATGCCGCTTCGCCAGTGGCGCTTTTCACCATTGGAGCGGTGCTCGCACGCTCGCAAATGCTGGCGGCTGCTGGCCATGCGCCAGCGCCACGATTGGCTGACTATTTGCCGGTGGCATTGCTGAAACTGTTTTTGCACCCCTTGCTGGTGTTATTGGTTGGGGTTTCGGCTATTCAACTGGGTTTTGCGTTAGACCGATTTGCCTTGGCCGTGGTGGTGCTGGTAGCCGCACTGCCCAGCGCCAGCAACGTGTCGCTCTTGGCTGAGCGCTTTGGTGCCGACAACGGACGTGTCGCACGCATCATTTTGGTTTCAACAGCGGCGGCTTTCGTTACCTTTTCGATTGCAGTGGGTTTGTTGCAGCCGATGTTTTCTGGTTAAAACCTGATTTGGCTCAAGTTTGTGCACCGCCAGAATGGGTCTAATCCGAAGAATTAAAAATTAATGAATATGACAGATTTGTTTTGATCGCGAAGGAGCGTTATGTCAGCCTGGTTAACTTATGGTGTTTTTGGGCTTATTTTTTTACTTGCCAGCACCGCAATTTTCTTTTTCACGCTCACGCGGGGTGCCTTGATTGTGCGCACAGCCCTGGGGCGCGTGCACCATGCGTCGGCGCATGTGTACCCAATTTATTCGAATATGCGGCTGATTCGTTTGGTGGATTACCAACCCATCATTTCAGCGATCTTGTTGTTTCAATACAGTCGCTTGGTGTCGATCATTGCGCACAGCTTGCAAGGCATGAACCTGCACGCGCAGCAGGTGCTGATTACATCCTGCGCATTTGGCAATGTGCTGCCACGCGTGGTGAAGGCGGCGGTGGATGCCGGCGCTGCGCGCGTGTTGGTCGCTGACATCATTCAAAACGAGTTGGATCATGCTCAGGGCAAGCTGGGCGAATACGCTGACAAAACCTGCTATGTGCAAGACAACGCCGTAGCGATGCAGCAGGCAGACGCTTCGGTCAGTGCCAATATCATGTTTTTTTTGCTCCACGAGTTGCCGCACCCGCTCAAGGGCGACGCCATCAAGGAAGCCATCCGCGTGCTGGTGCCGGGTGGCAAGCTGTATCTGGCCGAGTTTCATCGCCCCAGTTTGTGGGTTTTGCGTGCCTTGAGCTGGACCTATTTCAAAGTGTTTGAACCCTACGGTCTGGCACTCTGGGATACACACGATCCGGTCAAGCAACTCAGTGCTATGCCGGGCATCCGGTGTGAGCGCCACGTGGTGTTTTTTGGTAATTTTCAGGTGATTGTGGCGAGCAAGGCACTGTAGGTCAAAGTCACTTCGGATTGGTCGCCGAGCAGAAGGCATACTAAATCCGTGGTCTTGATGCCCCTGCTGGGGTGTGACTATTGAGCCGGCCCAGTTCAAATTATCCGAAAAAATCCATTAGCCCGAACGGAACTTTATACATCATCGCGCCGAATCAATTAATCTGGCCGGGTCAAGAAATCCTGCAAGTCCGCCAGTAAACGATGCTTTGCAAGTTCGATGGCCTGCGCTTCGCCGGCACAGGCGGCTAACTCCAGTTGCAGCGCTGCATGGGCTTGGCTTTTGCAGCCGAGCATATTCAGAGCGCCTTTCAAGTTATGCGCGGCGCGCCGCAAGGCTTCGTCATCTCTGGATTGCAGCGCTGACTCGATGGCTTGCACATCGCGCGGAAACTGGCCCAGACAGGCTGTTTTGAATGCCATGTACAAAGCATGGTTGCCCATGAAAAAATGGTCGATGGCCGCTTGTTGGTTGGCCACCCAGGCGTTCGCGAGTTCCTGGCTCATGCTTGTTTTGTGGTGGGTCGCGCCGCCCACTAAGGCAACTTAATTTTAAGTAAACCTGCCAGCAGGGGGGGTAAATCGGTCACGAGCTGCGGCTTGTGCACCACCGGCACGCCACCCAGTGCAAAGGCATAGGGGCCCAGTTGTGAGGCTTCCAACGAAGTCAAGACAAGCACGTGACTGCGATCAAACTGCGGGTGTGAGCGCAGGGTGTTAATCAGCGTTGCACCGTTGAGTGATGGCAGCAAAATGTCAATAATCAACACATCGGGCTGCAACTGGCCGGCCATTGCGAGCCCCACAATGCCATCGTCAGCGACATGCAGCTTCACATCCGGAAACGTTTGTGCAAACAGCAGTTTGACCAAAGTCTGAAAGTGAATCGAATCTTCAATCAGCAGCACGCTGCGGGGTTGATCAGTTTTCGGCGCAAAATTTTTATAAGTGAAGAAATCAGTCGGCAAAATCGCACTCCCCGCTTCAGCATGGGTTGCCCCGTTGGACTCACGGGCATGCCAGAGTTGTACCGATTCACGCTCAATCCGGCGATGTCCGCCGGAGGTGCGCCAGGCTTTTAGCTCACCACGATCAACCATCAGTTGAATCGATCGCACCGCCAGGCCAAGCTGCCGTGCGACTGCTCGGGTGGTCATAAAGTTGACATCATCGGCCTTCAATTCAGGTGAACTCATGAAGCGATTCTATCGAAATTTGAATTTGATGCTTCAAAAGTATCATTTTTATCATTAAAATCATTTCAAGCGCTGCGACCCTGTTTTTGCGGTTGCAGTTTTGAGATATTCAATGAACCTTTCAAGCAACACGGTGATGCCTTGTTGTTAAAAGAAGAGGCGATTCTGATGTCAAAGGGACTCTCATGACGACACCCGTATTAGCAGCGGTCAGCACGAATGCGGCATTTGAACGCCTGGGGCGCATCACCCGGCAATTGCACCAGGCCATACCGAATTGGCAGCCAATAAAATGCTAAATTTGATAAATTCTGCACAGCCGCACTATCACGACTTCAAATCAAAAAGCATGCCGTTTGTATGTGCAGCCACTATCAAGCACTAACCGACCGCACCGCGTATTTGCGCTGCTTTGGTGCTGCGCCCGTGGCGACAGATTTCACGGTCGCGGTTGATCTGTGGCCAGGCACTATGGGGTACTTTATTCGTCGTTGTGCCAGCACGACAAATGCTGGGGGCAACGGCTCGGGCTGTGAGGTCTTAGCGGGCATTTTTGGGCTCATACCCGAATGGACGCAAGACCTTGGTATTGCGCGGCACACGTTTAATGCGCCCATTGAAACAGTTTCTCAAAGCCAAAGTTTCCGGGGTGCCTGGAGTCAAGCACGGCATTGCATCATTGCTGCGTCGGCCATTTTTGAGCCAAATTGCCAGGGTGCAAAGGCCATCGCAACGCGCATTGTTCAGGCAGATGCAGAGCCCCTGGGCATCGCTGGTCTGTGGTCAGCATGTCAGCTCCCACAGCAAACTATTTACAGCTACACCCTGCTCACCATGAAGGCCGATGCGCATGCGCTGATGCGTCAGTTTCGCCAATCGACGGCAGAAAAACGCATGCTGGTCGTGTTGCCAAAAGAGCGTTACATGGATTGGCTGAACGCGCCACATGAAGCCAGCATGGCGTTCATGCAGCCCTATGCGGCGCAGAATTTCAGAGTTGAAATTGAGACCAATGAGGGAGAAAAATGAAGCATAAACAACGAGTGGACTGGCATGCTGGTCTGAATACGGGGCATCGGGCGATCGACCTGCAGCATTACGAATTGTTTTCAAAAACCAATGAGTTGATCGCGATGCATGAAGCCGGTCAGTCTACCCAAGCGCTCGATGATTTGCTGCCCAGCTTAAAAACCTATGCCTTATTCCACTTCAGCGAAGAAGAGACTATGTTGGCGCGGGTGGCTGGCGGAACCGAATCTGAACGCCAGCATGTGCTGCAGCACCGTGAATTTGCGCATGATATAGAGGTTTGGAACCAGCGGCGCTCAAGCAAGACTGACACTGAAATTGCCGAAGATTTGGGGCACTACCTGGAAATCTGGTTAATCAGTCACATTGCTGTTGCCGATCAAGAGTTGGCTCATTTGGTGCTTGCGCACGAGACACACGACACACCCGCCAGGCAGTCAGCCGCATGGCATCAGCACCGAGAAAGCTTTGATGTCAACCGAACATGATGCAGAGATAGCTTTGCTGCAGGTGTTGCTCGATGCGTCGCTTGATGCGGCGATACGGATCGATTCGTCGGGTCTCATCCAAGGCTGGAACCAGCAGGCTGAAAGTCTTTTTGGTTGGCCTCGTGTGGAAGTCATGGGCCGAGCGTTCTACGACGTCGTTTTGCCACAGCGCTATCGTGCAAGGCTTATCAGCGCTTTTGCTCGGGCTCAAACCCCCACTCTGTCGAGCGTGCGTCTGGAGACTGCCGGTTTGCACCGCTTGGGTCATGAGCTTGCGATCGAGTTAACACTGACGATGATCAAGACCAACCGGGCAGTCGAATACTGCGCTTTTTTTCGTGATCTCAGCGTGCGCCATCAGATGGAGCGCGATTTGCTTTTGGCACAGTCTTCTTTTGAGTCGGTTGAGGGCATGCTGATCTTGGATGCAGACCTGTCCATATTAAAGGTGAATGTGGCTTTTTCTGGCATCACAGGCTATAGCGCTACAGAGGCAATCGGCAAAAAGTCGTCGATTATTCGCCTCAATCAGCCGGATTTGAGAGCATTTTGGGAAATTAAAAACCGTTCACCCGCTGATATGTTTTGGCGCGGCGAGGTGCAAGACCGGCGCAAAAATGGCGAAACCTATCCGGTGAAACTCAGTGTCATGGCGGTTGCCAACGAATCAGGCCACGTGTCACATTTTGTGCTCGCCTTTGTCGATTTGAGCGAAAGTCGTCAATCTGAAGATCGGCTGCATCGCCTGTCTTTTTATGACGCATTGACCGAGCTGCCCAATCGCATGTTGATGCTCGACCGCTTGCAACAAGCCTTAATCAGCAGCGAGCGCAACCAAAGCCACGGCGCTGTGCTGCTGATTGATCTGGATGATTTCAAAAATCTCAATGATGCAATGGAACACAAGATAGGTGACCAGATGCTGATTCAGGTAACACAGCGCTTAAAGGGCTGCCTGTACACCACTGACACTTTGGCACGTCTTGGGGGTGACGAATTTGTTGTGATTTTGGAGGAGCTTGATGCGCAAAGCTCAATTGCCGCTGAAAAGGCCGAAATCGTGGCCAATCGGATCATTGAGACATTCAGTGAACCATTTGATCTGAAGGGGCACAGCCATCCCGCATCAGCCGGCATTGGCATTTGTTTGTTCAAGGGGTTGGCCGTTGAACCCTCGGCTTTGGTTACGCGTGCCGAGACTGCGATGCACCACGCCAAAGAGGTTAAATACAACGCGATTCGTTTTTTTGACGCGGCAACACAGGCTACGCTGCAGACCCGATTCACGCTAACGGAGTGGATGCGCCAGGGTTTGCCGCAGCAGTTTGCCTTGCACTATCAGATTCAAACCAGCAGCCAGGGTGTGCCTTTTGGTGCCGAGGCGTTGATTCGGTGGCAGCACCCTGAGCAAGGGCACATTTCACCCGCACTCTTTATCCCGCTGGCCGAAGAGACCGGACTCATTATTCAGATTGGCGCCTGGGTTCTGCGGCGTGCTTGTGAGCAACTGGTTTTATGGTCGCATCGCAGTGCCATGCAACATCTCACGCTGTCGGTCAATGTCAGTCCCAAGCAATTTCATCAAAGCGATTTTGTGCAACAAGTGATTGATGCATTGGAACAAACCGGGGCGAATCCGGCTCGACTTGAACTCGAATTAACCGAGGGCATGATGGTTCGAGATGTCAACGCGGTGATTGAAAAGATGCTGATTCTGAAGCGTCACGGCGTCCGATTCTCTCTGGACGATTTTGGCACGGGCTACTCGTCGCTAAGTTATCTCAAGCGATTTCCGATCGATCAGCTCAAAATTGACCAGTCTTTCGTGCAGAGTGTGTTGGATGACCCCCATGACGCAGCGATCGTTCGAGCCGTTATCACCCTGGGGCAAAGTCTGGGCATGGCGGTGATTGCCGAAGGCGTGGAGTCTAGTGCGCAATGCGATTTTTTACGCGCCAACGGGTGCAAAGAATTTCAGGGCTATTTGTTTGGGCGACCGTTGGCCGTGGCGGCTTTTGAGGCATTGGTAGAGCAAAAGGAGCCGATATTTCTGTCGGCGCTGGCACTCGACTGAGTGGTTGCTTCAAGCACCGATAGTTGACAAATAATTAAGGGGGAACTTTATGCCGTTTCAGATCACAAGAGAGCAACGCGGGATTTACAAAAAATTCTCAGGCTTTGTCAGTAAAACCGAATTTCTTCAATCAGTGTTCGAAGCGCAAAGCGATCCCGATTACGACCGGTTGGCTTACAGCCTCAATGATTTTTTGGCTGTTTCAGGTCACGATGTGGGCACTAGGCATGTTGAAACAGCGGCGGCCTATGCGCTGGGTGCTGAACTCATTAACCCCAAAATCAAAATCGCCATCGTTTGCATAGACCAGGATATCCGCGACCTGGTCGGGCGCTTCACGGCAATTTCAAATTATCCGTTGGCGTTATTCACCTCAGTTGAAGAGGCCAGAAATTGGCTGCAACTGATGCAATATGCTTAGCCAAATCAGTGGCCGATTCAAGCCGCAATTGGGCTACCCGATTGCGTTGGGCAGCGTGGCAGCGGGAGCCGTGCTGACTCTGGCCGGACTGAACTGGCCAGCCGTGCTGGTCGCGCTGACGCTACTGGGTATGGGGCTGGCGCTGGGAGCGCACCTGTCTGCACAGCAACTTGCCTTGTTGCATGGCATTAGCGGCTACCTGGCGGGTCAAACACGCTTTGCAGAAAAGCTGGTGCCGGTCTGGCAAAACCACATTGAATCCTCGCGCAGCCAAATGGACGATGCCATCAACGCGCTGTCAGAGCGCTTTGGCGGCATTGTCGATAAGCTCGATGCGACGCTGCGCAGCGCCACCCATGAGACCGACAGTGTGGAGGCTAACGGCCACGGATTGGTGGATGCATTTGCCAAAAGCGAGATCGGGCTGCGCGGCTTGATCAGCGCACAAGAAAAAGCCATGGTCAATATGCAAACCATGCTTACCAAGGTGCAGGGTCTGAGCGGGTTCATTGTGAATTTGCAAGAAATGGCGCACGACGTGGCTCAAATTGCCCAGCAAACCAATTTGCTGGCACTCAACGCCGCCATAGAAGCGGCTCGTGCGGGTGAACTCGGGCGCGGTTTTGCCGTGGTGGCCAAAGAATTTCGCATGCTGTCCAGCCAGTCTGGTGCTGCCGGCAAACGCATTGCCGAGACGGTCGGTGTGATCAACGCCGCGATTCAAGAAACCTGTAGCGTGGTGCAGCAAGCGGTCGTGGCGGAGGACGGCTCTGCTGCTGCCGCCAGCGACACTATCACGACCGTATTGGAAGACTTCAGAAGCATCATCGACGCCTTTCAGCGTGCCAGCACCTTGCTCAAAGACGAAAGCGTGGGCATCCAGTCTGAGGTTAACCAGGCGCTGGTGCAAATGCAGTTCTCTGACCGTGTCAGCCAGATCATGACGCAGGTCAACAAAAACCTGAGCCGCCTGCCGCAAGTGCTGCTTGAACAGCAACAGCAGTATGCCCAAAGTCAGCTTTTACAGCCCATTGATGTGCAGACGCTGCTCGATGAGATGAAGAGCAGCTATGTGATGGCAGACCAGCATGTGATTCATGCCGGCGGGCAAGTCAAACCAAGCAACGTAACCGATATCAGTTTTTTTAGAGGGGAAAACCATGGCAAAACTCATCATGATTGTGGACGATTCGGCCTCCATGCGGCGTGTCGTCGGCATCGCACTCAAGGGCGCGGGCTATGACGTCATCGAAGGCATCGATGGCAAAGATGCACTGAGCAAGCTCAAAGGGCAAAAAATACACCTGATCATCAGCGATGTGAACATGCCCACCATGGACGGCATCGCCTTTTTGAAAGCTGTCAAACAAATGCCGGCCTATAAATTCACGCCAGTCATCATGCTGACGACCGAGTCGGCTGAAGAGAAAAAGCGCGAGGGCCAGTCAGCAGGTGCGCGCGCCTGGGTGGTCAAGCCGTTTCAGCCGGATCAACTGGTGAGTGCTGTGCAGCGGCTGTGCCTGCCATGAGCGTGCCCAATACCCTGCGCATTGAGGGCGAGCTGACCATCTTTCGCGCCATGGAACAGAAGCCAGTGTTGCTCGCTACCCCGCCCGTTACCGAGATTGATCTTTCAGGCGTGACTGATCTGGATACCGCTGGCGTGCAACTGCTGATGCTGGTCAAACAAACCGCCCAACGGCAAGGTCGAGACCTTCAATTGGTGAGTCACAGCCCGGCTGTCATCGAAGTCTTTGAGCTGCTCAATGTGGCAGGCTATTTTGGTGACCCGCTGGTGATGGCTGCACGCACTCAGGCTACCCATTCAAGGAGCTGAGATGGATCTGGATTTGGATGACGCACTGGAGACCTTCATCATTGAATGCAGGGAGCTGCTTGAAGATATGGAATCGGCCCTGCTGGGCGTAGCAGGCGCCGACGACAAAAGCGAAATGGTCAACGCCATCTTTCGGGCTGCACACACCATCAAAGGCTCATCGGGCTTGTTCAGCCTGAACCATGTGGTGGCGTTTACCCACGTGGTGGAAAGCGTGCTCGACAAAGTGCGCGCCGGCAAACTGGCGCTGGCCGACCAACTGGTGGTGCTGCTGCTGGCTTGCAATGACCATATTGGCGACTTGGTTGACGGGGTAGCTGCCGGTGAACACAAAGGCACGCCGGAGCTGCTGTCCCAGGGCGAGCCACTTGTGCAGCAACTTCGCACCTATCTGGATGCTCCTAAAAAAGAAGCTGCTCGCGCAACAGTCATAAGCGCTATCGACCAAAATGACACCGAGCAGGTGCAACGCATCCATGCCAACACAGCCAACGCCGACCACTGGCATATTTCAATGCGCTTTGGCCCCGATGTGCTGCGCAACGGCATGGACCCCCTTTCGTTCATCCGCTACCTGGGCACCATGGGCAAAATCACCGGCATTGAAACCATAGCTGATGCACTGCCCGCTGCCGAGCAAATGGACCCCGAGCTGTGCTACCTGGGTTTTGAGATGGCGTTTCAAACCAAGGCAGACAAAGCTTCGATTGAGAAGGTGTTTGAATTTGTGCGCGACGACTGCCGCCTGGTGATCTTGCCGCCGCACAGCCTGATCTCTGAATACATCAGCTTCATCAGCCTGCAACAAGGCGAAATGAGCCGCTTGGGCGATATGCTGGTGCGCTGCGGAACACTCACCTCCCAAGAGCTCGACATTGCGCTCAACGCCCAGGCCGACACACCCAACAAACCCATCGGCACCATTTTGGTCGAACAAGGCTCGGTGCAACCCGAGGTTGTTGAAGCCGCGCTGACCAAACAAAAACAGGTCAAAGAAATTGGCGCTGCCGAAAGCCGCTCGATTCGCGTCGATGCCGACAAGCTCGACCAGCTCATCAACCTGGTGGGCGAGCTCATCATTGCTGGTGCCAGCGTCAACATGATTGCGCACCGCTCGCGGGTCATCGAACTCACCGAATCCACCTCCAAACTGGCCACCCTGGTCGAAGAAGTGCGCGACAGTGCCCTGCAACTGCGCATGGTGCGCATCGGTGCCACCTTTAGCCGATTTCAGCGCGTGGTGCACGACGTCTCACGCGAGCTGGGAAAAAACATTTGCTTGGTGATCGACGGCGAAGAAACCGAGCTCGACAAAACCGTGGTCGAAAAAATTGGCGACCCGCTGATGCACCTGGTGCGCAACAGCATGGACCACGGCATCGAAAGTGCCCAAGTGCGCGCTGCACGCGGCAAACCCGAGCAGGGCACCTTAAAACTCAACGCCTACCACGACTCCGGTGCCATTGTGATCACCGTGCAAGACGACGGCGGTGGCCTCAAAAAAGACAAAATTCTGGCCAAAGCCATTGAGCGCGGGCTGGTTGAGCCCGGTCACCACATGAGCGACAGCGAGATCTACGCGCTGATCTTTGAGCCGGGCTTTTCCACGGCCGAAAAAATCACCAACCTCTCAGGTCGGGGCGTTGGGCTCGATGTGGTCAAACGCAACATCACAGCCCTGCGCGGCACGGTCGGCATCAGCAGCGAAGAAGGCGTGGGCACCACCGTCACCGTGCGCTTGCCACTCACTTTGGCCATCATCGACGGCTTTTTGGTCGGCGTTGACAAGTCGGTATACGCGATCCCGCTGGACATGATCGAAGAATGTGTGGCCTACAGCGCCGAGCCGGAGCACGACTACACCAACCTGCGCGGAGAGGTGCTGCCGTTCATCCGCATTCGTGAGCTGTTCTCGGTGCCGGGCAAGGCCGCCAAAGGCGAAAACATTGTGGTCTTAAAGCATGCCGGGCAAAAGGCCGGCTTGGTGGTGGACACCTTGCTGGGCGAGTTTCAGACGGTGATCAAACCGCTGGGGCAGATGTTTGCACAAAGCAAGTGCATCAGTGGCTCGACCATTTTGGGCAGTGGCGATGTGGCGCTGATTCTGGATGTGCCGCAGCTGGTGCGCCAGGCTATGGCCAAAGCCGAGTTGCCTTATGCAGCGCGAGCGGCGCTGGCTTCAGCGGTGGGTCATTAATAGCTATGTTATTTGTAGCTTCTTACGCAATACAGACGGGCGCCAGAGGCATATTTCTTCGGTAAATTGAGTGGTTGAAAAAAGAGGCATAAACATGGTTACAAATCTGAAAATTGGCATTCGACTGGGACTCGGCTTTGCCACGGTGCTGGCCATGTTGATCATCATGTCGGTCATCGCGATCACCGACATTCGAACTTTGAACACCGACATCCAGCTAACAACCCACGACCGCTTCCCCAAGACGGTGCAGGCCAACCATATCAACGATGCCATCAACACCATTGCCATCCACTTGCGCAATGCGGCCCTGTACAGCGGGGAGGAGCAGAAAAAATCGCTGGATGCGGTGAAAGTGCAGCGACAAATCATCATCGACAACCTTGACAAGCTCGATGCCACGATCAAACGCGAAAGCGGTCAAGCCATTCTGGCAAAAATAAAGAGCGCCCGCGCTGCTTATATCGCAGACCAGGACAAGTTCGTTGAGTATCTTAATACCGAGAAAAAAGTTGAATTGGTTGCACTGATGCAAGGGTCGCTCTTGAAGACCCAAGCGGACTACCTGGCTTCAGTGGACGATCTGATCAAGTTTTTGGTCGATACCATGGATAAAACCGGCAAGGATGCAGCCGAATCAGCCGCCAGTGCCGCACGTCTCATGACGATTTTGAGTGTTATCGCGACCCTCCTGGCCGTTGCCATTGCCTGGTGGATTATTCGCAACCTGATGCATCAGCTCGGCGGCGAGCCCGCCTATGTGCGCGATATGCTGCTCAAGCTGTCTGAGGGTGACCTGTCCATACAACTTGCGGTCAAGCCCAAAGACAGTTCCAGCTTGTTGTTTGCCATGAAAACCATGACCGTCAAACTCAGTCAGGTTGTGACCGATGTGAATGGTGGCGCCCAGGCCTTGGCCAGCGCCTCTGAAGAGGTCAGCGCTACCGCCCAGTCCTTGAGCCAGGCGGCCAGCGAACAAGCGGCCGGGGTTGAAGAAACCTCGGCCAGCATTGAGCAGATGACATCGAGCATTGCGCAAAATACCGAAAACGCCAAAATCACCGACGGCATGGCGAGCAAGGCCGCACGCGATGCAGTTGAAGGTGGCCAAGCCGTCACCGCGACGGTGGAGGCGATGAAACAGATCGCCAAAGAAATTGGCATCATCGACGACATTGCAGCGCAGACCAACCTGCTGGCCCTGAACGCCGCGATTGAAGCCGCCCGAGCTGGTGAGCATGGCAAAGGCTTTGCCGTGGTGGCAGCCGAAGTGCGCAAACTGGCTGAACGCAGCCAGGTCGCCGCGCAAGAGATTGGCGAAGTGGCCAGCAATAGCGTTGAACTGGCCGAAAAAGCCGGACGCCTGCTGGCCGAAATCGTGCCCAATATCCGCAAAACCAGCGACCTGGTGCAAGAGATCACGGCCGCCTCCACCGAGCAAAGCAGCGGTGTGGGCCAGATCAACGCGGCAGTCAGCCAACTTAACACCACGACACAGCAGAACGCCAGCAGTTCAGAAGAGCTGGCCGCGACCAGCGAAGAAATGAGCAGCCAGGCTGAGCAACTGCAGCAAACCATGCGTTTTTTCAAGCTTGACGGCGCCGGTCATGCTGCCAAGGCTGGGTTGACGGTGCACAAGAGTGCCAACAGCAAAAAACCGGTGCTTGCCAAAGCGTCCCGTGTCAGCACCCCTGTCAGAGCGGGTCAGATGTCTGGCGCAGAGCTCGACGAATCCCAATTTACCAAGTTTTAACCGGAGTCACCCATGCACGCATTGGTCAAGACGGACTCAAAAAAGATAGCTGTCAAAGCACATTCAGCAAGCCCTGTCGAGGCAAAACAATACCTGACTTTCAATTTGGGTGGCGAGATGTTTTCGCTGGAGATTTGGTGCATCAAAGAGATCATCTGGTACGCCAACCTGACTGAGGTGCCGATGATGCCGGCCTGCATTCGCGGGGTCATCAACCTGCGCGGTGCCGTGGTGCCGGTGCTGGACCTGTCCCGGCGCTTTGGCAGACCCAGCACACCGGTGATCAAAAGCAGTTGCATTGTGATTGTCGAGGTGCCGACCGCCACCGAGGGCGAGCATCAAAACATGGGCATTGTGGTGGACTCGGTGCAAGCCGTGCTGGAAATTCCATCCAGTGAGATTGAACCAGCACCCAGCTTTGGTGCCAAGATTCGCCACGACTTTATTCAGGGCATTGCCAAGGTGGCGGGCAAATTTGTCATCTTGCTGAATGTCAACCGTGTCTTGTCGAACGAAGAAATTGGCCAGATGGGGCAGGTGGCAGCCTGTGCTGAACTGAGTCAGTGAAGCTGACAAGCAGCTATATTTTATATAGCTGCTTGTGCAAGTAGGATAAGCGCTAGAGGCCTAAATCAATCAAATAATGAAGCCGAATAAATTTTTAAAAACAAGGAAGACAAAATGAAACTCTTCAACTCCATCGTCAGCAAACTCTTGCTGCTGGTCACCCTGCCGCTGTTGGCGCTCATGATCTCTGCCGGTATTGGCGCGCACAACGCATCGCTTCAGTACCAAAACACTCAGGCGACAGCCCAATTGATGCCGCTGGCCACGGCGCTGGGTGATGCCATTCACAACCTGCAGGTGGAACGCGGCAACAGTGCCGGGTTTAGCCAAACGCAGGGCAAGAAGTTTGCCGATGCCATGGCCACACGCCGCAGTGCGACCGATCGCAGTCTGGATGCTTTGAGAAATGTGGCCAAATCTGCATCCGCCGAGTTGGTCGCGCAAAGTCTGGAACGGCTGGCCGACTTGCCCAAGGCCAGAGACGAGATATCGGCCTTGAAAAAAACCGGGGGTCAAACGGCAGCGTATTTCACACAAACCATTGCGGTCTTGCTGAAATCGTTAGAAAGCATCTCCATCCAGGACGTTGATGTGGCTGTCTCCCACCAACTCACATCGTATTTTGCTTTGCTCAAAGGCAAAGAGTGGGCGGGACAAGAGCGCGCCTTTTTAACGGCTATTTTTGTTGCCGATGCCATGAGCACCCAGGAGTACAAAGCCTTTTTGGAACGACTTTACAAGCAAGACGTGAATTTTGAGGTTTTCTCATCCTATGCTGAAGAAGGTGAACTCCGCTCTTTTCAGAGCGTGGCCACCCAAGAGGCTGCCAAAAACGTGCTGAAAATGCGCGAGCTTGTGTTTGAGAAAAATATAAGCGGCAAGTTTGGCGTGGACAGTGAGGTGTGGTTTGAGCAAGCCACGGCACGCATCAATGCCATCTATCAAATCGAGCAAAAACTGGCCAAAGATGTGTTAGCCGTCTCCAGCAGCATGGCTGGCGCAGCCTATCAAAAACTGATGTGGTACGTGGCGCTGACCCTGCTTTGCGTGGTGCTCACCAGCGCCTTGTCGTTTTGGATCATTCGCAATGTGCTGCGTGGCCTGGGCGGTGAACCCATTTATGCGACTGAAATAGCCCGGCAAGTAGCGGCTGGCAATCTGACGCTGGACATTGTGCTCAAGGAACGAGACCACTCAAGCCTGCTGTTTGCCATGAAAAGCATGGTGACCAAGCTCAATCAGGTGGTCAGCGATGTCAATGGCGGAGCGCAATCGCTGGGTAGTGCTGCCGAAGAGATCAGTGCCACAGCGCAATCATTGAGCCAGGCCGCCAGTGAACAGGCCGCCGGGGTCGAGCAAACCAGCGCCAGCCTGGAGCAAATGACCAGCAGCATCGCACAAAACACCGACAACGCCAAGATGACCGATGGCATGGCCAGCAAGGCGGCGAAAGATGCGGTGGAGGGTGGACTGGCCGTAACAGCCACCGTCGAGGCCATGAAACAGATTGCCAAAAAAATTGGCATCATCGACGACATTGCGGCGCAGACCAACCTGCTGGCCTTGAATGCAGCTATCGAAGCGGCGCGTGCCGGCGAACACGGCAAGGGTTTTGCCGTGGTTGCGGCCGAAGTGCGCAAACTGGCCGAGCGCAGTCAGGTGGCTGCGCAAGAAATTGGTGAAGTCGCCGGCAACAGCGTGGCGCTGGCCGAAAAAGCCGGCCGTTTGCTGGCCGAAATCGTGCCCAATATCCGCAAGACCAGTGATTTGGTGCAAGAGATCACCGCAGCCTCGACCGAGCAAAGCAGCGGGGTTGGGCAAATCAACTCGGCCGTGGGTCAATTGAGCCAGACCACCCAGCAAAATGCCTCGGCCTCTGAAGAGTTGGCTGCCACCTCTGAAGAGATGAGCAGCCAGGCCGAGCAGTTGCAGCAAACCATGCGATTTTTCAAGATATGAGGTAGTCCAAATGATATCGACCCCCCGGCTGCTGGATCAGTTGGCCAACCTGACCTCCATCAGACCCTTGGATCTGCTGGTGTTCAGTCTAATCAAGGCGGTTAAGGGGTTTATATTGCCACCAAGTGGTTTTTATTGAAGACTTGGTGGAAACAGGGATCGTCGTTTTGTGAATATTGGGATGAACGAGATCGATTTTTATTCGTTCAAAAAGTATCTGTTGGAGTACACAAATGAGTATTGAATGGCAAGATGCCTACAAAGTAGGTTATGCGGACATTGATGCACAGCATCAGCATTTGTTTGATCTGACCAACGATTTGATGGCCGCAGAAGACCTGCCCACCTTGCGTTGGCTCATCATGCAGCTTTACAAACACACGCGTGAGCACTTTGAACTTGAAGAGGGGCTGATGCGCAAGCTCAACTACCCCGGTGCCAGTGCCCACACCGGATACCACGACAGCTTGCTGATCAGGCTCAACGCACTCAGCCAGCAAGTTGGCCAAGGTGAGTTCAACAAACCCGTGGTTGAAAAGCTCATGACCGATTGGGCCTTGCGACATATACCGAATGATGATTCGGTTTTTGCCAACTTTATGGCGACACTGCGTTACGTCTGAATGTTCTCATGCGTCACAGCCCGTTCAAGCCAATGGCTAAAAAGTGGCAACGAGACGGTACTTTTCCAGTCATGATTGAAGGCAAATTTATTCAATGAAGTTGAACCCGTCTCTTGTTAAATCAAGCCGCAATCGGCAACTCTCGCCCAGTGTTGCTTTGGCTTTGTTTGTTGCTGCTTTGCTGCTGGCTTTGTGGAGCCTCCTTGGTTGGGGCATTTATCGTTCGCACGCAGACACTGAATCTTTGGTCCGACGCGAGTTGGAAAATTTTTCCTGGACTTTTGCAGAAACCGTCAAAGCTTCGGTTGAAACAATTGACATCTCAGCCCAAGATCTGCGCGACGACTGGCTCAGGCAGCCGCAACACTTTGCCGAGTTGGTTGATGTCAAACAACGCAGACTGGCCAAAGAGTTGGTCTTTCAGGTGGGCATCATTGGTGCAGATGGTCGAATGAAATTCAGCAGCCTGGAGCCCAATATAAAACCGGTGGATTTGAGTGACCGGGAGCATTTTCAGGTGCATCGCTTCAGTCAAACAGATCGGTTATTCATCAGCAAGCCAGTCTTGGGGCGCATCTCCAAGCGCTGGTCAATTCAGTTTACCAGACCGATTTTTGACACAGCAGGTCATTTTGACGGCGTTATTGTTTTGTCAGTAGTAGCCGATCATTTCACCCGGTTTTATGAAACCATCAACTTCAGACCTGACAGCGTTTCTTCTGTGCTCAATCGGGAGGGGCACATTTTGGCGCGCTGGCCTGAAGCCGAGGGTTCTATTGGCAGCAATTTTGGTATGGACACGTATTTTCTGTTGGCACAATCTTCCAATCAGGGTTGGGAAGAAAAACACTCTGCAATAGATCAGGTTAACCGACTCCATCATTGGCGCAAAGTGGATGGTCTTGATCTGTTTGTGTTGCTGGGAATTTCCACCGAAAGTATGTTTTCGGCACATCGCTTGCAACGCAACATCTATTTGACTTCTGGTGGGGTTGCCAGCGCTTTTCTGATCTTTTTTTGCCTGATGTTTATCAGGGCTCTGCGGCGCAACGAGCGCACCCGTCTTGATTTGCGCCAAAGTGAAGAGCGCTGGAAATTTGCTCTGGAAGGTGGCGGCGACGCAGTGTGGGACTTTGACATCGCAACAGGTCATGTATTGCGCTCCAGCCGCTGGGCCGCCATACTGGGCTATGAAGAACATGAAATCAGCAGCAAGAACGAAGAGTGGGTGACACGTTTGCACCCGGATGACCGTGAGCGTGTGCTGCAATCCGAACAATCAAACCAGTCAGATTACGCGCACCGTTATGTGCTCGAATACCGACTGCTTGCCAAAAATGGCAGCTGGCGCTGGGTGCTCGACCGTGGCATGGTGATTCGGCGCGATGCCAACGGGCAGCCACTGCGCATGATCGGCACCATGAGCGATATCACGGCGCGGCGCGAAGATCAGCAGCAGCTGATGGATAGCCAGCGCTTTCTGCGCACCCTGACTGACGCGTTGCCGAGCATGGTGGGTTATTGGCGCACTGACATGAGCTGCAGCTTTGCCAACCTGGCGTATCAAAAAACATTTCAACTAACGGCGCAACAGTTGCAAGGCATTTCACTGTGCAGTCTGCTGGGGGATGCGTTATTTCAGAAAAACCGAATTTATTTTGAAGGTGCTTTGGCTGGACATGAGCAGATGTTTGAGTGTGAATGGGTGCGTGCCGACGGGAGTCTGCGCCACTATTGGGTACAGTATTTGCCAGATCGGGTTGTGGGCGTGGTTGTGGGAGTTTTCTCGTTGCTGACCGATGTGTCTGCCGTGAAATCGACACAAACCAAGCTGGAGCATCTGAATCGCGAGTTGATTCAGCAAAGTGATGAGGCCGACAAGGCAAACAGGGCAAAAAGTGTTTTTCTGGCCAATATGAGCCATGAGATTCGAACCCCGATGAACAGCATTCTCGGAATGACCGAGCTGGCGCTACTCAAACACCCGGATTGTGCTTCGCGCAGCTACTTGGAGGTGGTGCAAAGCTCGGCAGGTGCTTTGCTGGGAGTCATCAATGAGGTGCTTGAGTTTTCAAAAATCGAAGCAGGTGAGCATCCTCTGCAAAGTATTCCGTTTGCTGTGGCAGGGTTGGTGAAGGAAACCGCGATGGCGTT
The DNA here is from genome assembly GCA_903930255.1 of uncultured beta proteobacterium. GTDB lineage: Bacteria > Pseudomonadota > Gammaproteobacteria > Burkholderiales > Burkholderiaceae_C > Rhodoferax. Next base: position 22,659 of record CAIYYA010000066.1, on the reverse strand, counting down.
CGCGTTCAGTGCTGAGCAAAAATCTATTCGCTTCACTGTTTCTGTCAGCCGTGTTATTCCGGCAACGGTTTATGGGGATCCGGTGCATTTGCGGCAAATTCTGGTGAACTTGCTGGGCAATGCCATTAAGTTCACTGAGCACGGTGAGGTTAGCCTGGATGTGGCGCTGATCGGACTGACTGATGAAAGCGTGCGTTTGCAATTTGTAGTGTGTGACAGTGGTATTGGCATCGCCCTGGCGCGACAAAAGCAGATTTTTGAGCCGTTCTGGCAAGAATCCCCTTTAGCCAGCACGCCCCATGCTGGAACTGGGTTGGGGCTGACGATCACGCGCGCTCTGGTTGAAATGATGCAAGGCAGAATTTGGCTGGAGTCAACGCCAGGTCAAGGAAGCCGCTTTTTGTTCACGGTGACTCTGGGGGTGGCCGAAGCATGCGAGCCTGAGGCGGCAGCTGAAATTGCGCCAAATATTGCAGATAGCAGATCAGGATTGCAGCGATTTCCAGCGGGAGCTGGATTGGAGTTGTTGCTGGTCGAAGACTACCCGCTCAACCAGGACTATGCGGTGGGACTGCTGGAGTTTCTTGGGCATCGTGTAACCGTGGCTAACGATGGTCAAGAGGCGCTTGAGTGGGTTGCCAAAAAGACCTTCGATCTGGTGCTCATGGATTTACAAATGCCGGTGCTCAATGGGCTTGAGGCAACGCGGCAGATTCGCTTGAATGAAGCGGCTACGGCCAAACCCAGAGTTCCGATCATTGCCATGACCGCGTTTGCTTTACGTGATGAAGTGGATCAGTGTTTTGCGGCAGGAATGGATGACTTTATCGCCAAACCTTTCACCCCCAGCGATTTGGCCAAACATCTGGATGTGTTGATAAGGGCTCGACCAGGCGCATGAAACTTCAGCTCAATATCACCGGAAAACTGGTTGGCTACTTATTAGTGGCTGGCATTGTGCCCTTGCTTGTGTATGGTGTCAGCGCTTTTCAGGTTGCACGGCAAATCGTCATCGAGCAGGCCAGCGACTACAACTTGCGCCTGGCTTCAGACGTTGCCACCTATTTGCAACTCTATCGGGCACAGGTTGAAGATCTGGCTGCCAGCGTCGCTGGCAATGATGCCATTGCTGCGGCGCTGAATGTCGTTGATCAGCAAACTGCTAGCACTTATGACACGCTCAATGCAAAAGCACAAATGGGTTACTTGCTGAATAATTTCGTGCGCGTCAAAGGCTTGGTGTCCATCGACTTGTTTTCGGTCAAAGGCAAACACTTTCACATTGGAGACACACTCAACGCCAGTGAAATCAAAATGGATACGGTTCAGCAAATGATGCGCTCGGGTGAAATAGTCCAAGGTGCTTCTTATTGGCGCGGTCTCGAGGACAACGTGAATGCGACATCTTCCTATAAAAAGGTGATTGCGCTGACGCGGCTCATTCCCTATTACTCACCAGTCACGGGCACCAATCAAACCGTCGGACTGCTGGTAGTGAATTTGAACGACAGCATTTTTCGCGATTATTTTCGGACTCAGGCTGAACACCGGGGAACGCGGCTCATGGTGACAGATCGAAATAACAGGCTGATGTATCACGAAAACCCGGATCTGATTGGGCTAGCTCTGGCACCCGAACTGCTGGTTTTGGCAAAAGACAACATCCCGACCCACCAATTGATGCTGGATGGAGAGGACGTGATTGTCACCACTCTACCGATCCCGAACATGCAGGGGTATTTGATTTTTGCTGCACCATTGGCATTGCAAACGACGCAGGTGAACCGTCTGGCTGCTGCGGGTTTGACGCTTTTGTTGATTTGTTTGGCGGGGATCGGCTGGTTGGCACGTCATTACGCAAAAACCGTGGTGCATCCGCTGCGTGCGGTTTCGGATGGATTTGTCCAGCTTCGAGCGCGGCCTGATCGGCCGCATGCAGCACTCGCGGTGCCTGAAAAACAAGATGAAATTACAGCTTTGATGAAAGGTTTCAACGCCTACATTGAGTCGCTTTCGATACAGCGAGCGGCCGACGCCCGGCTTAAACAGATGGAGCAGTCGGCACTCGAAAATGCTGATATTTTGCGCGCAGCGATCGATGCCGTGGATGCGTCGTTTGCTGTCTTTGATGACCAGGATCGGCTGGTGTTTTGCAATGAACAGTTTCGCCCTAGCGCCAAAGCTAGCTCAGATTTGCAGGCTGCGCAGCCTACTTTTGAGCAGATTATCCGAGCCGATGCCCTGCAGGGAATTTATCCAGATTCCAGCGGCCAGTTAGATGCGTGGGTCGCAGCGCGTTTGACTCAGCACCGAAGTGGTCATACGGATATGGAGCAGAAGCTCAGTGACGGGCGTTGGTTTCGTATTGTCGAAAAGAAAACACCAGGCGGACACATCGTCAGTTTCGCCATCGACATCACTTATCTGAAAAATATGCACGAGGCGGCGCAGGCCGCCAATTTTGCCAAGAGCGCTTTTCTGGCCAACATGAGCCATGAAATTCGCACGCCCATGAATGCCATCATTGGCATGGCCAATCTGCTGCGTCTGGAAGGTGTTTCAAGAAAACAATCGGATCGTTTTGACAAGATTGATATTGCGGCGCAGCATTTGCTTGGCATCATCAACAACGTTCTGGATTTATCGAAAATCGAAGCCGGTAAGTTTTTATTGGAAGAAACGCCGGTCACGCTGAGTGAATTGTTGGCTAATGTCAGATCGATCTTGTCTGAACGGGCAAAAGCCAAAGGCCTGCGTCTGTTAATTGAAATCGACTATATGCCGCAGCGCATGCTGGGCGACCCAACCCGACTGCAGCAGGCTTTGATCAACTATGCAACTAATGCCATCAAGTTTACTGACAAGGGCGTGGTGACAATGCGAGCCTTTTTACAGGAAGAAACAGCCGACTGGACGCGCGTACGCTTTGAGGTCGAAGATTCGGGCATTGGCATCGAGCCTGCGGTTGTTGCAAGGCTCTTTCATGTCTTTGAGCAGGCTGATAACTCTATGACACGCAAGTATGGCGGTACGGGTCTTGGGCTGGCCATTACCCAGCGACTGGCCGAGCTGATGGGGGGTGAGGCGGGCGTCACCAGCTCGGTTGGGGTTGGCAGCACGTTCTGGTTTACGGCAAAGCTCAACAATCGCACGCAAGAGGTACCAGCCAAGGCATTGGCCAGCGACATGGATCCCATGACACTGATCCGCCAAGGCTATTCAGGATGCCGCCTATTGATTGCCGACGATGAGTCGATGAATCGGGACGTTGTGCTAGGTCTGTTGGCATCGGTCGGCCTTGTTGTAGACGCGGCAGCCGATGGTGAGCAAGCGGTGATGCTGGCAAAACTGACGAATTACGCGGTGATTATTATGGATTTGCAGATGCCTCATTTGAATGGATTAGCTGCAACCCAGCAAATACGCCGTTTACCCGGCTACCAACAAACGCCAATCATTGCGCTTACCGCGAATGTCTATGCCGAGGACAAGCTACTCTGCCAAGAGGTCGGGATGACTCATTTTTTAATCAAGCCGTTTGCTACCGATGTGTTTTTCAGAACTTTATGGTTGTCGTTGTCGGCGCAGGCGGCAACAGAACACTGATTGTTTTTATCGCTCGAGCCAATCGCAAATGGGCTGCCATTGAGCCAGGTCGCGTGCTACGCGCTCGGGGGGCATGTCAAATACAGTGAGGCCGCGGGCGATCAGCTGGATGTAGTTCTGCGTGTCGCGCACATAGCTCAGCACGGGCAGGCCGGTTGATTCGACAAAGGTGCGCAACTGCTCGGCGGCGCGGGTGCGCTCATCGACGCGCATGCCGACGATGCCAATCTGGGTTTTGGCTGCATGGCTGTTTTCCGCCAGCTCATCCAGGAAATCACGTGTGGCATATATGTCGAACACGCTGGGCTGCAAAGGCACCACGACTTTATGCGCTAGTTTCAACACCTCTTTCAGGCGTTTGCCGCGCAACCCGGCGGGGGTGTCGAGCACCACATGGGTCGTGCCTTTGGGTGGCTTGGCGATTTCATCTTTGTCCACTTCCCAGTTGGTGATGGCGCGTGCCGTTGCGGGTCGCAACGATAACCAGAGTTTGGATGAGTGTTGGCGATCGGCATCACCCAGCATCACCAGGTGGCCTCTGGATGCAAAATAACCAGCAATTTGGGTTGACAGCGTGGACTTGCCCACGCCTCCTTTGGGGTTGGCGACAACAACAACGGGCATACAAATTCCTCTTCGAGTAACAGCCCCGGATGTTACTGACTTCCGAGGGTGTTCTTTGGGTTTAACCTCGAGCGGTCAAGCCAAATGGGTTTGCAGGAAAGCCAGTGTGCGTTGCCAGGCAAGTTTGGCTGCTTCTGTGTCAAAGCGTGGTGTGGTGTCGTTATGAAAGCCATGTTGCACATTCGGATAAATAAAGGCTTCGTAACGCGTTCCAGCCGCCTTTAGTGCGTCTTCGTATTTGGGCCAGCCGGCGTTGATGCGTTCATCAATGCCGGCGTAATGAATCAGCAGAGGCGCTTTGATTTTTGGCACGTCTTGCAATTGGGGTGCAGATCCGTAAAACGGCACAGCACCAGCCAGTTCGGGCACTTGTGTCGCGAGGAAATTGGCAACTGTGCCACCAAAGCAAAAACCCACAGCTGCAACTTTTGCATTGCAATCTGCAAAAGTTGGCAAGATACGGGCAGCGGCAAGAAAGTCTTGTGCCGTTTTAACTGGATCCAATTTGGCAAACAGGGCACGCGCCTTGTCTTCGTCACCAGGATAGCCACCCAGAGTTGATAAGGCGTCGGGTGCAAAGGCTAGATAGCCTTGCAAGGCCAGCCGCCTGGCAATATCTTCAATATGTGGGTTTAGCCCTCGGTTCTCATGGATCACCAGCACCGCTGGCAGTTTTGCACTGGCGCCAGCGGGTTTGACCAGGTAGCCACGAGCCGTACCGTTGCCTTGCGGGGAATCAAATGTTTCGTAACGCGATTGCAGGCGAGGGTCTTTGGGGGAAACCTGCTGCGCTTGAGCAAACTGCGGGTTCAGTGCGGTTAGCACCGCAACAGCCGCAGCGCCGGAGCCAACCACTGCAGTGGCCTTGTCCAGAAAGCCCCGGCGACTGATGTCACCGTGTACATAGCGGTCGAACAACTGCAGAACTTCGGGCTGAAAATCATTGGCGCTAAGGCGTGTCATGGCGTTTCCTTTTTGCGGTGAAGGTTTGAAGGGTGATGCAAGTGGCCACTGATCGTAGGCGCAAGCCGATTTTTTTGCACAGCAGCAGGCCATTCGCCTCGCTCCAGCGCATCCCTAACTGCCATGTTTTTTCACGACACCCCGATTCATGAAACCGTTCGCCCTGAGCCTGTCGAAGGGTGGTTCGACAAGCTCACCACGAACGGTGTTTCACGTTAAAGAGTCGGTTGCTCGCCATCAATATAAGTCCAGCGACCAGATTCTCGGACAAAGCGGCTGATCTCGTGCAAACGCATACCACGACCGTTGTCGCGGTAGCGGGCGATAAATTCGACAACGCCTGCATCCCCTGTGGTTTGGGCATGGCGAACTTCCAGACCCAGCCATTTAACGGGCTGCAGTTCGAGCTCGCCAGGGGCGGTTGAGGGGTGCCAGGTCGCCAGCAAGTAGTCGATCATGCCCAGGGCATAGGCGCTGTAGCGCGAGCGCATCAAGCTCTCGGGAGTGGGTGCATGTGCACTTTTTTGTAAACCGTTGTGCCAGACAGCACAGCAATCGGCATAAGTTTGACCGCTTTCACAAGGGCAGGGTGCTTGCGACGCCAGGGTTGGTTTTTTCATAAACAGCATGTTATCTTTTTGAGCCAGCCTGCTACTGCTACTGTCATGCCTGGCTGGGCTGGGCAGCCTTGCCGCACCACTTCGCAACAAGCGAAGCAGTTATGATTCGGGCTCTTTTGACAGCAAGGGAAACGCTGCAATGCAACTAATAATTGAGAATTTATATGGCTAAAGGCATGATTCTGGCGGCCGGTCAAGGCACTCGGGTGCGCCCACTGACCAAAGACCTGCCCAAACCGATGGTGCCCATTTTGGGCAAGCCGGTGATGGAATACCTGATCGAGCACTTGGCACGCCACGGCATCACCGAAATCATGGTCAACGTGGCTTTTTTGCACACCAAAATTGAGCAATATTTTGGCGATGGCAGCCGCTGGGGGGTGCAATTAGGCTATGCCTACGAAGGTGTGCGCGACCATGGTGACATTTTGCCGCGCCCCATGGGCTCCGCTGGTGGCATGCGCCGCATCCAGGATTTCAGCGGGTTTTTTGATCAGACAACGCTGGTGTTATGTGCCGATGCCTTGATTGACCTAGACATTGGCGCGGCCTTGCATGAACACAAAGAAAAGGGTGCGCTGGCTAGCGTGATCGCGCTCAACGTGCCACCTGAAGATGTGCAAGCTTACGGTATCGTGGTTTCTGGCCCTGATGGTCACATCGAGTCTTTTCAAGAAAAACCCAAGCCCAACGAAGCCAAATCAACCCTGGCCAGCACCGGCATCTACATCTTTGAGCCTGATGTGCTGAAACTGGTACCGGCAGGAACCATTTACGACATTGGCTCGCAACTGTTCCCTCAGTTGGTCGAGAAAAAGCTGCCTTTTTTTGTGCAAGACCGTTTTTTCAACTGGATCGACATTGGCCGCGTGAGCGACTACTGGAGTGTGTTGCAACGTGTGCTGCGCGGCGAGGTGGCGCAAATGCACATGCCCGGGCGCGAGGTCAAACCCGGTATCTGGGTGGGGCTGAACACCTCGGTGGAGTGGGACAAGATCAGAATTGAAGGACCGGTTTACATTGGCTCAAGCGTGCGCATCGAGCCTGGCGCAACCATCATCGGACCGACCTGGATCGGTCACGGTAGCCACATCCGTGCCGGAGCCAAGGTGGTGCGCAGCATCTTGTTTGAATACACCCGCATTCCGGCGGATATGAGTTTTGTTGAAATGATCGTTTCACCGAACTACTGTGTGGATCGCCATGGTGAAACCCTTTACCGTGGAGACGACACGGCTCAGTTGCGCTGGGGTGATTCCCGCGCTTGATCTTGACATTTGACTTGTCCTTATTTTTTCTTTTCTATGACAACACCTGTTTTACTCCAACCCGTGGTTTTATCGGGTGGTTCCGGCACACGCATGTGGCCGCTGTCGCGCGAAAAATTTCCCAAACAATTGCTTAGCCTGGTCAGTGACGACACCCTGCTGCAAGCCACGGTTCGCCGGGTTGAAGACATTGCCGGGGTGACGCTTGCTGCGCCCATGGTGGTGTGTAACGAAGAATACCGTTTTGTCATTGCCGAACAATTGCGTCTGTTGGGCAAACCTGGCACCGTGGTGCTTGAACCTTGTGGAAGAAATACAGCTCCAGCGCTTACGCTGGCTGCACTGGCAGCTATTAAAACAGCAGCAGATCCGGTGCTGCTGGTGATGCCTGCAGACCATGTCATCACGGATGTGGCGGCTTTTCAGCGTGTTGTGAGTCAGGGGGCTTTGCTGGCTGCTGCAGGTGCCGTGGTCACTTTTGGCATCACGCCAGATGCGCCTGAAACGGGCTACGGTTACATCCAGTCGGGTGCACCTTATGCAGATGCAGGCAATGGCGCAAACGCCAAACTGATTGCCCGCTTTGTCGAAAAACCCGACCTGGCAACTGCGCAAGCTTATTTGGCTGAGGGAACCTACCTGTGGAACAGTGGTCTCTTCATGATGCGTGCTTCGGTCTGGCTGGCTGCCATGGGCACTTGCCGCCCCGACATTTTGGCGGCCTGCCAAAGCGCCTGGGAACAGGGCAAGCAAGATGGTGACTTCGCCCGTGTGGGCAAAGAAACCTTTGCCCAATGCCCGAGCGATTCGATCGATTACGCGGTAATGGAGCGCATTGCCGCCCAGGCCGGTGCGGGTTCGGCCTTGCCGCCGGGGGTGGTGTTGCCGTTAAGCGCGGGCTGGTCGGATGTAGGCGCTTGGGACGCGCTGTGGCAAGTGCTCGCCAAAGATGCCAACGGTAACGTGGCGCAGGGCGATGTGCTGCTGCAAGACTGTCAGAACACCCTGGCCTTGTCGGAGGGGCGTCTGATTGCCTGTATTGGTGTGAGCGATCTGGTGGTGGTAGAAACTGCCGACGCCATTTTGGTTTCGCACAAAGACAAAACCCAAGATGTGAAAAAAATTGTCGATACGCTAAAAAAACAGGGTCGCGCCGAAGGTTCCATCCATCGTAAAGTGTTTCGCCCCTGGGGCTCATACGACGCAGTGGATGCGGGTGCGCGTTTTCAGGTGAAACGCATCGTAGTCAAACCGGGTGGCATTTTGTCGCTGCAAATGCACCACCACCGCGCCGAACACTGGGTTGTTGTGAGCGGCACAGCCAAGGTCACCAAAGGCAGCGAAACCTTTTTGGTGTCCGAAAACCAGTCGACCTTTATCCCACTGGGCACTACGCACCGGCTCGAAAACCCGGGCTGTGTGCCGCTGGAAATGATCGAAGTGCAGTCAGGCTCGTATTTGGGCGAAGACGATATCGTGCGTTTTGAGGACGTTTACGGGCGCTAGAAATGGCGCGATGAGCGGCCAGTTAACTTGCTTGGCGCAAGTTTTAATGCTGTAACTCAATCAATTGTGTGCAAATCTTCGCGGCTTTTTCGAAATCGAAAGCGTTGATCGCTGCGTGCATGCTTTGCAGCTCGTTGGCATGGCTGTGCTTGAGTTGGGACTCAAGCGAATGAAAGACTTCCAGCGCTTGCATATCAGAAGCCATCAGTAGCACGCGCAGTGCCATGAGTTTTGGCACGTCGAGGCTGTTAGCCGACAGGGTGTGAGACTCACCATCTTCGTTGACCGGGCTACCAGTGGTACAGCGCTGTGCCACCACCTGCATGGTTTTTTCGGTGATGTTGACAGATTGGCGCAGCAGTTTGGTTAGCGCTGGCTTGTCAAGTTCAGGTGTTGCACTTTGCAAGGCGGGTTTGAGCACCAGTTCGATTTGCCGCGCAACAGCGGCCAGGTAACTCGCGCCAACCGTCGCCGAAAGACCCTTGAGGGTGTGCACGCTGCGCACCGCTTCAGCCAGTTTGTTGTTGAGCAGATCGTCTTCAAATTGGCTGGGCGCTTGGTGGATGTCATTCAGATACGACTGCAAAATGCGTACATACAAGTTTTGATCGCCCCCAAGCCGATCCAGAGCGCCAGCCACGTCAACGGTATCGCTGGGTGGCAGGGTGATGGTTTCAGCGCGCTTCGCTGTGAAATCAGTCGGCGCCAATGGTGTTGGTTGAGTGGGCCGTGAACCGGTGCGAGCCGCCTTCACCAATGACAGTATCAACTCAGTCAGTTGGGTTACGTTAAAGGGTTTGCCAACGTGGTCGTTCATGCCAACAGCCAGACAGGCTTCGCGATCACTCGCCATGGCGTTGGCAGTCATGGCGATGATCGGCAGGTCGGTCTGTTTGAGATTTTTGCGCAGCACTCGCGTGGCCTCATAGCCGTCCATCACTGGCATTTGAATATCCATCAGAACGGCATCAAACGGGTTGCCATTCTGCAGCGCCTGGTGCACTGCGTCGACTCCGATTTGTCCGTTGTCGGCGATTTCAATGTGTGCGCCAATGCTGCTCAATATCTCTTGCGCAACTTGCTGGTTGATCATGTTGTCTTCAACCACTAGCAGTCGCAAGCCTTTCAGGGGTAGCGGTCTAGCCACCAGCTCGGGTGCGCTGCTGGTGGGGGCGGTGCGGCTAGCCATGGCTTCGGCAACCGCATCCATCAACATCGAAGCGGTGACCGGCTTCACCAAAAAACCGTGCAAGCGCGCCTGCTCTTCGGCGCTGCGCTGGCAGAGCAGCTCACGCCCGAGAGCGGTCACCATCATGACAATCGGTGGTGCTTGGGTGGCACCGATGGTTTTCAAGCGGGCAATCGTTTCCCAGCCATCCATGCCGGGCATTTGCCAGTCAATAAACATGGCGTGATACGCCGCCAAACCTGACTCAACACGCGCATGCGCCAGCGCAATGGCCTGCTCGCCGGATTCAGCTGCGTCAACTTGCCAGCCCAGCGATTGAACCATGGCGACCATCACTTCGCGGGCGCTGGCATTGTCATCGACGACCAGCACGTGCAGGTTTTGGGGTTGTGCTGAATTTTCGATGAGTACCGATGCCGGTGCCAGTGGCAGAGTAATGGTGAAAGCAAAGGTGCTGCCCTTGCCCGGTGTGCTTTGCAGGGTGAGCTCGCCACCCATCAGTGCAACCAGGCGTCGGCAGATCGACAAGCCCAAACCGGTGCCACCAAAGCGCCGGGTGGTGGAGGCCTCAGCTTGCGAAAAACCTTCGAAAATATGGTTCTGGTTTTCAATTGAGATGCCGATGCCGGTATCGCGCACACTGAAGCGCAGGCTGGCATGTGTGTCGTTCAAATCGAGCACCTTGATGCCCACCACCACCTCGCCTTTGGCTGTGAATTTAACCGCATTGCCCGCCAGGTTGATGAGCACTTGCTGCAACCGCAAGATGTCACCCAGCAAGGACTTTGGTGTGCGCGAATCGATGTCAAACAATATTTCAACCGGTTTGTTTCCTAGGTTGGCAGACACAATCACCGACAAATCCCGCAGCACTTTGTCGAGCCGCAGTGGGCGCACCTCGAGTGACATTTTGCCGGCCTCAATTTTTGAGAAATCAAGAATGTCGTTGAGCAAACCTAGCAGCGATTGCGCGGCACTTTCGGCTTTAAAGGCGTAATCCAGCTGGCGTTTATTTAGCTCGGTGTTTTGCAGCAACTTGAGCATGCCCAAAATGGCATTCATAGGGGTGCGGATTTCGTGACTCATGTTCGCCAGAAACTGGCTTTTAGAAATAGTGGCTGCTTCGGCATCAATGCGCGCCTCATGCAAGTGATGCTCTAGCGCCTTGTTGGCGGTGATGTCAGTGCGAATGCCAATGTATTGCTGCACCATGCCGTCAGGCCCATGCAACGGCACGATGGTGGCGCTCACCCAGTAAAAACTGCCGTCTTTTTTGCGGTTTTTCACATTGCCGTGCCAAACCTGACCCTGGCTGATGGTGTGCCACATGTCATCAAAAACTGCGCTTGGGTGCTCGTCAGACTTAACGATGCGGTGGTTTTTTCCCATTAATTCAGCTTCGCTGTAGCCGCTGATTTTGCAGAATTGCTGGTTGGCGTAGGTGATGTTGCCTTGCAGGTCGGATATGCTCACAATGGCATGTTGATCGAGGGCGAATTTTTGATTAAGCAGATCGGTGTTTTGAATCAGTAAGCGCTTGGAGACAATGTTAAGCGCTTCGCCCAGAGCGCGAATTTCAGCGCTTCGGTTTGAAACACGCAGGCGTGCTCCCAGGCTGCTGTCGAGCAAACCAGCAAACTCGGTGGCGCGTTTAAGCGCGCGCATGTTGGGGCGCAACAGCAGCGTCAGCAACAGCAAGGTGACGGCGATCGACACCAGGACGGCGGAGGCTGATTGCAGCCAAATGCCATGTTCAATGGCATCAAAAGTGTCCATGCGGTAGCTCACGCGCACCCAACCCAGCGTGTTGCCAATGCGCTCCCAAGCAACCATAACCCCGGCTCTGCCTTCGAGAAAATCGCGCTGGCGAGCATCAAATGGCTTGCTGAGCAGCACAGTGCTGGGGCCAGCAGCGTCCGGTGGACTGACTGGTGCAGTGCCAAAACGCGGCGACCAGGCATCTTTGTTGTTCACCACTTCGGTGATCGGTTTGCCATCCGGGTCGGTTACCAGCACCGAATAAATGCCATCGACAGTGGACAACTGCAACAGCAAAGGCTCAATGCTCAGAGGCTCTTTGGTGTCAAGAAAATGGTTGCTGATGGTGCTGATATTTTTTGCCATGGCCACCATGCGACTGCTGATGTTGCTGCGCGCATCGACAACCTGGTCATTGGCTTGGTAAAAACCAAAACCCACCATCGATAACACCAAACACAAAGAGCTCAGCACCAGCACCTGCCATTCCAGAGAGCGTGGCATGCAGCGACCCAGCCACCTTAGCAGGGTTCGCGTGAGAGTGTGCTCAGTGGGGGGTGTCATGGTTGCTGTTGCATCAGGGTGTCAGTTCGGCGCCGCAGGCGCGTGCGCGCCCTGCATGTTTGGCTGCGTAAAGCTGCGCATCGGCCAAAGCCAGCAATGCGCTGGCTTGAGCAGGCCATTGGCCGCTGAAGCCCGCAACGCCCAAGCTCACTGTTACCACACTGGCGACGCTCGAGTCGGCGTGCGGCATGGCTTTAAGGCGCACATTGGCTTCAAGCTCAGCGGCTATGTTCAGCGCATCAGCAAAGGCGGTGTCGGGCAGGATGCAGACAAACTCTTCGCCACCATAGCGTGCCACCAGATCGGCTGGGCGACGCAGACTTTCTTTGAGTGTGTGCGCGACTTGGCGCAAACAGTCGTCACCGGTTTGGTGACTGTAATGGTCGTTATAGCGCTTGAAAAAATCAACATCGAGCATGATTAAGGCCATTGGCGTGTGGGCTCGAATGGCGCGTGCCATTTCAATGGCCAGTTGCTGGTCGAAGTAGCGGCGGTTAAAAACGCTGGTCAATCCGTCCAGAAACACCAGTTTTCGCATCAGGTCAGATTGGAATTTCAGCGTGAGCTGTGCTTTAACGCGTGCTCGCACCACGGCAGGGTTGACCGGTTTGGTGATGAAATCGACCGCGCCGGCTTCGATACCGCGGGTTTCTTGTGCCGACTCGGTGTGTGCTGTGACAAAAATAATGGGAATGTCGCGCGTGGCTGGGTCAGCCTTGAGAGCAGAGCAAACCTCGAATCCGTCCATCTCAGGCATCACTACGTCGAGCAAAATCAGGTCGGGGGGGGTGCGTCGGCAAAAATCAATCGCCTGGGCACCTTTGGTTGCCATGAAAACCTGATATTGACCGGCAAAAATTTGATACATCACCTGGATGTTGATCGGCTGATCGTCAACGATTAGCAAACGCGGCTTACTCGAAGGCGATTCGAATAATTGAGCGATGGCGTTTTCGTCGTGCAGCATGGACAGGTGTGCCGGGCAGGTTTTTGTAAAGTTGGTCATTCTACAAAGTCCTTGGCCCGAATTGCGCCAATATTGCTGCGCTTCGCCGATTAGTTGAGCCGAATTAATCATGAAACAAACAGCGCTAGCAGCGATGCGCTTATGCGCTTGTTGCATGTTGGTAACTCTTTCGTGGGAGAATTTGCGAAACCAGCATTCACCAACGCATCAATGACAAACGGGTGGAGACAAATCTGGTTAGCTGCAGCGTAGCATCGCAAGCTAGCACCCATCTCACATTAAAAGGAAACCACTCTATGCCGCGTCGCGCCACCAAAATTGTTGCCACTCTAGGCCCAGCCTCCAGCGATCCGGCTCTGCTGGAGCAAATGATCCGCGCTGGTGTCAATGTGGTGCGTTTGAACTTTAGCCACGGCAAAGCGCAAGACCACATCGACCGAGCCAGCATGGTGCGCGCTGCTGCTAAGCGCGCCGGGCGTGAGGTGGCCATCATGGCCGACTTGCAGGGCCCCAAAATCAGAGTCGGTAAGTTTGCTGACGGCAAGATTTTTTTGGAGCCGGGACAAAAATTTGTACTCGATGCGGCACGCGTTGAATTAGGTGACATAGATGCCGTTGGACTGGATTACAAAGCCTTGCCACGCGAGGTCAAAGCGGGCGATGTGCTGTTGCTCAACGATGGCCTGATCGTCATCACGGTGGACTCGGTTAAAGGCGAAGCCATTAACACCACGGTGAAGCTGGGTGGTGAATTGTCCAACAACAAGGGCATCAACAAGCAAGGCGGCGGGCTAACTGCACCTGCGCTCACAGCCAAAGACATGGAAGACATCCGTACGGCCATGAGTTTTCATGCCGATTACGTGGCCGTGAGCTTTCCGAAAAACGCCACCGACATGGAAATGGCGCGCCAACTGTGCAATGTGGCAGCCGAAGATGGGCACCGCCCCGGTTTGATTGCCAAAATTGAACGAGCCGAGGCTATTCCGCACCTGAAAGAAATTTTGCTGGCCAGCGATGGCATCATGGTGGCACGGGGTGATCTGGCAGTCGAAGTGGGCAATGCCGCTGTGCCTGGCTTGCAAAAGCGCATGATCAAATTGGCGCTAGAGCACGACCGGGTGGTCATTACCGCGACCCAAATGATGGAGTCGATGATCACCAACCCTGTGCCCACGCGTGCCGAAGTGAGTGACGTGGCCAACGCGGTTCTCGATGGCACCGATGCGGTGATGCTCTCGGCTGAAACTGCAGCCGGCAAATATCCGCTTGAAACCGTGATTGAAATGGCCAAAATCTGCCATGCGGCAGAAGGCGGCGACAGCTTCAAACTCGAAGCCGACTTCACCGGTAAAACATTTACGCGCATTGACCAATCGATTGCCATGGGTGCGCTCTTTACGGCGCATCATCTGGGTGCCAAAGCGATTGTGGCGTTGACGGATAGTGGTTCAACAGCGCTCTGGATGAGCCGCCACTTGATTCGCGTGCCGATTTATGCACTCACCTCAAAACTGGCTACACAGCGCAAAATGACCTTGTACCGCAATGTGCGACCGCTGTTGATCGATACCAGTGCCGACCGAGACACTGCTCTGGCGCAAGCCGAGGCTGATCTGAAGGCGCGCCGCATTGTGAGTCAGGGCGATATTTACGCCATCACCTGTGGTGAACCCATGGGCTCACCGGGCGGTGCCAACATGCTGAAACTTTGCCGGGTGGTTTAAGAGTTGGTAGTTTGTAGTAATTAGTTTGTAGTGGAGCGTTAGCGACTAACAACTAACAACTAACAACTAACAACTAACTGCCATGTTTTTTCACGACACCCCGATTCATGAAACCGTTCGCCCTGAGCCTGTCGAAGGGTGGTTCGACAAGCTCACCACGAACGGTGTTTCACGTTAACGACTAACGACTAATAACTAACAACTCAGCCAGCCTGCCATAGCAACAGGGCCAGCAATTGGGGTGAGATGATGCGCAGAAACATCACCAGTGGATACACCGTCACATAAGACAGCGCGGCGGCTCCGCTGGTGGGGTGCATGGCATTGGCAAAAGCCAGTGCGGGTGGGTCGGTCATCGAGCCCGCCAGCAGACCACACAAGCTCAAGTAATTGGTGCGCCAGACCAAGCGTGCCAGTAGCCCCACCGCCAACAGGGGCAGCAGCGTGATTAGCATGCCATAGAGCAGCCAGCTGGCACCCGGGCCGTTGAACAGGGTTTCATAAAACTGGCCGCCTGACTTAAGCCCCACCACCGATAAAAACAGCACAATGCCGAGCTCACGCAGCGCCAGGTTGGCACTGGGTGGCATGAACCAGTGCAGCGTGCCAATGCTGCCAATGCGTGAAACGATCAGGGCGACCACCAGCGGGCCCCCAGCCAGACCCAGTTTGAGTGCCACCGGAAACCCTGGCAGATAAAACGGCATGGAGCCCAGCAAAATCCCCAGTCCAATACCAATAAACACGGGCAGCATGTGTACTTGCTGCAGCTTGTGCTTGGAGTTGCCCATCAAACTCGCCACCTCTTCAATCGCATCGGGCATACCCACGATGTTCAGAATGTCGCCAAACTGCAGCGTGGTCTGGTGGTCGGGCACCAGCTCAACACCGGAGCGGTTCAGGCGCGAAATCACCACGTCATAAGATTGTGGCAAGGCCAGGTCGGAGACCCGTTTGCCCATCACCTTCAGGTTGGTTACCACCACCTGCTCGACGCGCAGCTCGGTGCCCCGGGTTGACAGCGAGGTTTGCACTTCTTCGCCAATTACCAGTTGAGCCCGGTGCAGGGCGTTTTTTTCACCCACCAAATGCAAAATATCGCCCATTTGCAAGAGGGTCTGGGCATGTGGCACCGACAAGTCGTTACCGCGTTTCAGGCGCGAACAAATCACCTTGCCGGCAGCCAAAACGGGCACATCGCCCAGCACCAAACCGTTTAAATTGCTGTTGCGCAAAGCCACATTGAGCGTGCCCAAGCGGGTGCGCTGCAGGTTCGCCTGGTCATCAAACTGCTGCGCCTCTTGTTCTATGTTGATTCTGAAAAACAGCCGAAGCAGCCACATCGACAACAAAATGCCACAGATGCCAAAAGGGTAAGCCACTGCATAGGCCATACCCATGCCTGCGACACCTTGCGCCGATGAGCCCAGTTCGGTGAGTATTTGCTGGCCAGCACCCAGCGACGGCGTGTTGGTGACCGCGCCCGACAAAATGCCCAAAATGACCGGCAAGGGAACCCCGAGTAACTTGTGCAAACCAGCGGCCACCAGGCAGCCCAACAGCACCAGCAGAGCTGCAAAACCATTTAGGCGCAAGCCTGCTTGGCGAAGGGATGCAAAAAAGCCCGGCCCGACCTGAATGCCAATGCTGTACACAAACAGGATCAGGCCAAACTCCTGCACAAATTGCAGCATGTGAAAGTCCAGCTCAATACCGTAGAGCTGCGCCACATGCCCCACCACAATACCGCCAAACAGCACGCCGCCAATGCCCAGGCCGATGCCCCGGTATTCAAAGCTGCCGAGCCACAAACCCAGCACGGCCACCAGCGCCAATAGGCTGGTCATTAACGCGACATCACTCATGGGGCAGTCTCGGCTGTCATTGCAAAAAAGTTATTGGCAAGCATGGGCAGGGTAAGGTGAAAGAGGCACGACATGAATTTACGCTGTGCTACGGGTTAACCCGTAGGCTTGAGTGTAACAATTGTGCGGCGCAGCAAATGACGGGTTGCTGAGATGGTTCAGCCCCAAAGTGAAGCAATTGGGGTCACGAAGCGCGTGTCCTTTGCGCTGGATTAAGCTTTTAAAGTGCTGCGCTCGCTAGAATGACTTTCGTTAAGACCCTGTTACCAACTCATCAAGGAAATCATCATGGCACTTGTCTCTATGCGCGAACTGCTCGACCACGCCGCTGTTAACGGCTACGGAATCCCGGCTTTTAATGTGAACAACCTCGAGCAAGTGCAGGCCGTGATGATGGCCGCCGATGAAGTGGGCTCGCCGGTGATTTTGCAAGCCAGTGCCGGTGCACGCAAATACGCCGGCGAAGCGTTTATCAAGCACCTGATTCAAGCTGCGATTGAAGCCTATCCACACATTCCGCTGGTGATGCATCAGGATCACGGGCAAAACGTGGGTGTCTGCCAAGGTGCCATCAACCTGGGCTTTAGCTCGGTGATGATGGACGGCAGCCTGGAGGCAGACGGTAAAACCATCGCCAGCTATGAATACAACGTCGAAGTCACGCGCAAGGTGGTTGACCTGGCGCACGCCACCGGTGTCACAGTCGAGGGCGAACTGGGTTGCCTGGGCAGCCTGGAAACCATGAAAGGTGACAAGGAAGACGGCCACGGAACCGATGCCACCATGACACGCGAGCAAATGCTCACCAACCCCGAGCAAGCGGCAGATTTTGTCAAGCGCACCCAACTGGACGCACTGGCGATTGCCATCGGCACTAGCCACGGCGCCTATAAGTTCACGCGCAAGCCCACTGGCGATATTTTGGCAATTGACCGGGTAATGGAAATCAACAAACGTATTCCCAACACCCACTTGGTGATGCACGGTTCCAGCAGCGTGCCGCAAGAGTCGCTCGCGCTCATCAATCAATTTGGCGGCAAGATGCGCGAAACCTATGGTGTACCGGTTGAAGAGATTCAAAAGGCCATCAAGTTTGGTGTGCGCAAGATCAACATCGACACCGACATCCGTTTGGCCATGACGGCTGCTGTGCGCCAATACCTGTTTGAGAACCCCGACAAGTTTGACGCGCGCGATTGGCTCAAGCCCGCCCGCGAAGCCGCCAAGGCTTTGTGCAAACAGCGCTACCTTGAGTTTGGTTGCGAAGGCCAGGGTGGCAAGATCAAGGGCTACAGCCTGCAGGTTGTGGCTGGTCAGTATGCACGGGGTGAATTGGCACAATTGGTCAATTAAGCTTTCTCACACTAGCAAAAAACCACCTGCGGGTGGTTTTTTGTTGCGCGCCAATGCGCCAAGTTCAGGGCGAACGGGGTTGGTAGATTTTTTTCGATTTCAGGCCGTTCAAAGGGCATTGCTTGAAATGCCGATCTTCGTATTTTCCAGACGAAAAGTCAGTGGGGTCATGCCGGTCTCTTTGCGGAAGAATTTGACAAAATTCGTGGGCTCGTCAAAACCCAGCTCTCGACCAATCGTTTGCACGGCTATGGTGGTGTGGGCGAGCCAACGCTTGGCTTCAAGCACCAAGCGTTGGCTGATGCAGGCTTTGGCGGAAACACCCACAGCAGTCAAGCAAACGCGGCTAAGGGTTTTTTCGCTCATGCCCAGTGCGTTTGCGTAGTGTTGGACTTGATGCTGCTTGGCGAGATCGGCTTCGAGTTTTTGTCGAAAACGTTTGAAATTTGTTCGCGCGCCTAAGCTGGAGGCATTGGTGCTGGTATTTGTCGGCTGCCAAATTGACAGTCGCAGTAGCGTGCTGGCGAGTTGCAGGCGCAACGCTTCATTGCGCAGAGTCACGTCAACTGTCATTTGGCTGTCGTGCTGCATTTGACGCAAGCTGCGGTTCATCCAGTCGTGCTGTGCGTTGTCAAGTGAGTGCAAGCTGTCCAGGTCTTCGACACAACGCAGAAGATCAAATTCTTCTGTCTGGTGGTTTCCACCACCCATGGACAAACTGTCGGGACGAAAGACCAACAACCAGCCGCTCCATGGGCGTGAAAAATCGTAGCGAAAAACCTGCCCCGGTCGAACCAGCAGCCAGTCTTGGGCTTGAGAAGCGAAGGAAGCAAAATCTACCATCGGTTTGGTCTGCCCATTGAGCACGCCAAAGAGTCGAAAAAAGTCGGCTCTTTGTAATTTTTCGAAGTGCTCAGCGGGCGCTCTGGTTGTCAAATCCTGAATCGACATGACCTCGACCATCAGGCGTGTTTGGTTGGGTGGATTGAATCCAACGCTGGCAATTTCTGGAATGATTAGCATGGCAGGCATTTTGTCCGATTTTTACCCTATTCAGTCCTGAATTGATCTCGCTCAAATTGGCTTTCTGAAAGACACTTTGGTCTTCAGTCGGTTTGTGTTATGCCTCGAAAGGATCCTTATGTCTCAGCTCAACCTTCGTTTCTCCACTGTTGCTATTCTGGCCGCTGCGGCTATGCAAGCTACCACGGCCTTCGCGCAATCGATGACCGTGGAGCAAGCACGCAAGCAAGTCGCACCGTTTTACGAAATGCTCAATCAGCCTGCAACCAAAGACCTTAAAAACCTGTCTGAGCAGGTCTTGTCGCCCGATTGGAGGTCGTACTCCAGCGAAACCGATTCCAAAGGCCGCGATGGCTTTGTGGCGCAGGTCGGTGGCTTTGGCAAGCTGATCCCTGACCTGAAGTGGGAAATCAAAGACGTGATGGTCGATGGCAATCGCATCATCGTGCGCAGCGAAGCCAGCGGCACGCCGGTGGGACCATTCTTTGGTGTGCCGCCCAGTGGCAAGAGTTTCAAGATCATGACCCTTGATATCCACACAATCAAGGATGGCAAAGCCATTGCAGCCCACCACGTAGAAGACTGGGCGGGTGCACTGCGTCAGCTTTCGGCAAAGTAGTTCTGGAGCGGCTTCGTGAGATCGCCATGACCAAAATGCCGTCCACTACAGCACGGAAAAAGGCAGGCAAATCAGTTTGTCATCGAGCTGTCGCACGGTCTCGTTGTTGTTGATCACGATACCGTAGCGGCAGTTGCGCTCGGTCACGAAATCGCGCAATGCTCTCAGCGATCGCGTATCAACCCGGCTGCTGTGATTGATTTCTACCGGCAGCAAGCCGAATTCGCCTTCTAACACCAAATCGATTTCGGCACCCGCGCCGGTGCGGTAGTGGTAGGGGCTTGCGTCCACCCCGGCCGAAGCCAAGCCACGCAGCAAGGTTTCGATCACGGTGCTCTCCCAAGACTGTCCCATGCGTGGATGAGCCATCAAGTCATCCTGATCGCGCAAGTGCAGCAAATAGTGCAGCAAACCACTGTCGCGAAGGTAGCCCTTGGGGTGCTTCACCACCCGTTTGGTCGCATCTTTTTCATAGGGTGGCAGATGGCGCCACAAAAAAGTGCCATGCGCGATGTGAAAGTAGTCGCGTGCGGTCGGTTGCGACACACCCAGTGCGCGCGCTACCTCTGAATAATTAATGATGCTGCCCGACAACTGCGCCAGCATCTGCACAAACAGGCGAAATTTTTGCCGATCGAGCGCCGGAAACAGGCGTGGCAGATCGCGATCGAGGTAGGTTTGCAGATAATTTTGCAGCCACAATTTGCGAAAACGGGGTTGGCCTTTCACCCACGGTTCGGGGTAGCCGCCCTGCATCCAGTAGGTGTTGATCTGGTCGAGACTGACGCGAGGCAGCAGCGCTGAAAATTGAGACAATGGGGCGCGCTCTTCAATCAGCCGATAGAGGGGCGATGGCGCCAGTTCATAGGCCTCGGCCAGCGACAGGGGAGCCATTTCGATGATGGCGATGCGACCGGCCAGACTTTCAGAAATAGACGAAAGCAACTCAGGCGAACTCGATCCGGTGATGACAAATCGCCCGGGTTCATTGCGCTGGCTGTCAATGGCAACCCGCAGCGCCGCAAACATCGCGGGTAACAACTGACACTCGTCGATCGCTAACTGCCGCGGATTGAGCCGCAGAAATAAGTCAGGATCGCGCTGGACGGCATCCAGATCAGCCAGCTTTTCCAGATCCAGTATTTTCCAGTCAGGCGATAACTCTTTGAGCAGAGTCGTTTTGCCGCACTGCCGAACACCCACCAGAGCAACACATGGAAAGAGTCCGAGCAATTCGTTTAACAGGGGGAGCGCATGGCGTTTCATGCGAGCATTATGAAACTTTGAGTTTGATAATGCAAGGTATTTTCCTTCGGCGTTGACAAGAAAATTAGCGGCTCATCGGTTTGAACCTGGTTTCCAGTTGACCACTTAATAGCTTCAATAAGTGAATGAAATGATGAGAATGCCCGACTATCTTAAGCAGCCACTGCTGCATAATTCATTCACCTCTGAAGTCCAGGGATGAAAACAAGCATCAGTACCTGCACTTTCCCGCACAACTTGGACAGTACCCAGCGTGACCAAGCTCCAACTGATTTTCAGTTAACTCATTGACCCAATTAGACGCTTATGACTGCAACTACAAATTCATTGCACACCTCCAACATTACCTCGCTGGCGCTGCTCGCACGCGGCAAGGTGCGTGACAACTACGCGGTGGGCGACGATCGCATTTTGATGGTGGCGTCTGACCGCATCAGCGCGTTTGATGTGATCATGGGGCAGCCGATTCCTGGCAAAGGCGTGCTGCTGACGCAAATGGCCTTGTTCTGGTTTGACAAGCTGGGCCCCAACGGGCTGAATATTTGCCCGATTCATTTAACCGGTGAGACCCCCGAAAGCGTGGTGACTGCTGCCGAGGTACCCCAAGTGCAGGGGCGCTCGATGCTGGTCAAGCGGCTCAAGCCGATTCCGGTTGAAGCCGTGGTGCGCGGCTATCTGGCGGGTAGTGGCTGGAAAGAGTACCAGGAAAATCGTTGCGTTTGCGGCGTGGCCTTGCCCGAAGGCTTAAAAAACGCCAGCAAACTGCCCGAGCCTATCTACACCCCGGCGGCCAAAGCCGAAATGGGCGAGCACGACGAAAACATCACGTTTGAGAAAACCGTGGAAATGATTGGCCTGGACTTGGCTACGCGTATCCGCGACATCAGCATTGCCATCTACAAGGCTGCCAGCGCCATCGCTGCGGCCAAGGGCATCATCATTGCCGATACCAAGTTTGAATTTGGCCTGGACAAAGATGGCACGCTGGTTCTGATGGACGAGGTGCTAACCCCCGATTCTTCACGCTACTGGCCGGCCGACAGCTATGCGCCGGGCAGCAACCCGCCCAGCTACGACAAGCAGTTCTTGCGTGACTGGCTCGAAACCGCCCAAGTCGGCGGCAAGCCCTGGAGCAAAACACCGCCGGCTCCGCATTTGCCACACGATGTGATCGCCAACACCGCAGCCAAATACCAGGAAGCGTTGCTGCGGTTGACGGCTTAAGTGGGGCTAGCTCAGCACCACACTGCTCAAACGCCGCCGGTAGGTGGCCACGATGGGGTCAACCGGGGGAATCTGGCCATCGGCTACCTTGACCTTGGGGGGCTCGATGATGTCCAGAATGGCGATGTAGGTTTTGCGCGCCAGCTCGTTGTTCCAGCTCTTGTCGCGCATCAAAATCTCCAGCAACTCGTCCATGGCGGCGCTCCACTGTTGCGCGGCCATCAGGCTTTGTGCCTTTTCAAAGCGCGCTTCAAAGTCACGTTTGTTGGCTGCAATCTTGGCATCAAATTGGCCAGTAGCGCCCGCTGAATAAGCGTGAACAGTTACGAAATCAATAGCACTCATCCAGCGCTGTAAGGCGTCAAAGCGGCGCACCAGCGCGGTTTTGGCAATCACCGGGGCAAAGGCCACCTTGGCATCGTCATCGCGGCCGAGTTGCAGCAGGTGTTTGACGTAGTTGAAACGGGCCTCTTCGTCGTCTGGGGCTTTCAGCACCGCCTGGTGCAACGCCTCGTCA
>CAIYYA010000065.1 GCA_903930255.1 uncultured beta proteobacterium | reverse complement strand
CCGTCGCATTCACCACATTCACGATGCGACAGGTTCAGGCCCATCAGACCGATCAGGCGCAAATTCAGCACGTCATGATGGCTGCCTTTGACAAACCGGCCGAACCGCTGAAGGTCGTGCCGGTTGTGGTGCACGGCGATTACGCCGTGGCCGGCTGGATTCAGGCCGGGCGGGGTGGGCGGGCGGTGATGCGCAAGGAAACCGGTCACTGGACCATCATGGTGTGCGGCGGTGACGGCCTCAAAGAAGCGGCCGCGCTGGCGCTCACCGGCATGCCCACGGCATCAGCGGATGCGCTGGCCAAGGCATTGGCTGCGGCTGAAGCCACGCTTGACCCCATAGTGCTCAAGCAATTCGCTATGTTTGAAGGCGTCGTCAAAGTGGGTGCAGATCACGCCGCTCATCAGCACCCGAAGTCTGCCGTCAAGCATTGACTTGACGGACATCTGACTCTTTCATTCAACATGCCAAAGCCCGTGATGACAGGGGCCAATGGCGCTTTTTTACTGGAGATTTTCCATGCGAAAAAATCGTGTGGCCCGGGCAATAGCCCTGGCCTTTCCTGTTTCCTTTTCAATTGCTTTTCCTGCCACGGCCCAGTCGCTGAATGAGGCTCCGGTGAGATCACTGGGCATGGTCACCGTCACCAGCGGCGCACCCACCTCGCTACCGACCCAGATTCCGACCACCATCGAAGGCATCACGCGCCAGCAGATCGAGCAAAGCATCAACGCCACCGACAGCGAGGATGCACTCAAATACTTTCCCAGCCTGCTGGTTCGCAAACGCTACATTGGCGACTACAACCATGCCATCCTGTCCAGCCGCGCCTCGGGCACTGGCAACAGTGCCCGCTCGGCGGTGTATGGCGACGGCATTTTGTTGTCCAACTACCTGGGCAATGGTGTTGGTGGCTTGAGTTTTCCGCCGCGCTGGGGTCTGGTGACGCCCGAAGAAATCGAGCGCGTGGACGTGATGTACGGCCCGTTCTCTGCTGCCTACCCCGGCAACTCGGTGGGCGCGGTGGTCGACTACGTGACCCGCATGCCGACCCGGTTTGAGGCGCATGCCAAAGTCGGCTATGTTTCGCAGCCCTTCGATCTGTACAACACCAGTGGCACGTTTAACGCCTGGCAAACAAGTGCGTCCCTGGGTAACAAAAGTGGCGACTGGTCGTGGTTCCTGAACGTTAACCGCACCGACAGCCATGGCCAGCCGCTGACCTTTGCCACCCGACTGCTCAGTGCGGGTGTGGCCGGTGCAGCGGGTACACCCGTGAGTGGCGCAGTGCTGGACAAAAACAACGCCAATGCACCCATTTATATCTTGGCCTCTGGAACCGAATACCAAACTGTTCAGGATCATTTCAAGGTCAAGCTGGCCTACGAGATCACGCCTACCTTGCGCGCCAGCTATACCCTGGGGCTCTGGCAAAACACGTCCGAGGGCCGGCCGGTCTCCTATTTGCGCAATGCCGCCGGGCAGCCGGTCTACAGCGGTGTGGTCAACATTAACGGCCTCGGGTTCAGCGGCGCGCAAGCCCTGGGCGGCGGAGATTTCGCGCTGACCAACGAAAGTCTGACTCACGCGATGCACGGTCTGTCGGTCAAAAGCCGCACGCAAGGCGTGTGGGACTGGGAAGTGGCGGCCAGCCTTTATGACTACAACAAGGATGAAAAGCGCCAGAACGCTGCAGCCAACCCTTTGCCTGGCGCGGCGCTCGGCGGTGGCGGCACCCTTGCCGATGGCAGTGGAACGGGCTGGAACACGCTGGCGCTCAAAGGCACCTGGCGGCCACAGGGCATCAAGGGGGCCCATATCGTGGACTTTGGCCTGCAACAGGACACGCACACTCTAAAGTACCTCACCAGAAACATTGCGGGCAACTGGTTGTCCGATGCGGCGGGCACCTTGGTCAATGAAGTCGGTGGCCGCACCCGCACACAAAGTTTGTATGCGCAGGACACCTGGGCCTTTGCGCCTCAATGGAAAGCCGTGCTGGGTGCGCGGCTGGAAAACTGGAACGCCTCCAACGGCCTGACCACGTTTGGTGTGGGTAATGCCGCCAATGTCAGCTACGCCACACGCACTGAAAATTTCGTTTCGCCCAAAGCGGCGCTGTCTTACCAGTGGGCGGCTGACACGGTGCTCAAGGCCTCGGTCGGCCGTGCGGTACGCATGCCAACGGTGTCGGAGTTGTATGGTGCCACCTCCACCACCAATTCGCAGTACATCAACGACCCGAAGCTCAAGCCAGAGAAATCCTGGACCACTGAACTCAGTGCCGAGAAAGACCTGGGCCACGGCCTGCTGCGTTTCACCTTCTTCACGGAAGACACCCGCGACTCCCTGTACTCCCAGACCACCTTTGACCCGGCGGCCAACCGCAATGTCAATCGGGTGCAAAACATCGGACGCATTCAGACCCACGGGCTGGAGTTGACCTACAACGGGTTTGATGTTTTCAAGAAGGGGCTTGACCTGTCAGGCAGCCTGACTTATGCAGACTCGCGGATCAAGGAAAACGCCGGATTTGTCGTGGTGCCTGGCGACACCCTTGACAAGCAGCAGCCCAACATACCCACTTGGCGTGCCACAGCGCTG
>CAIYYA010000064.1 GCA_903930255.1 uncultured beta proteobacterium | reverse complement strand
GTAACGTCCAACAACAACCGTCGTGCCAGGCGCAAACCCCGGTTGATCTGAAAACTGCCGTCCAGCCCCGGGTCATTGATCAGGCCTTTCCAGCCCACCACGGTGCGGGGTTTCTCAAAGTAAACGCGCATCACGACCAACACATCCCGAGACAGCCGCTGCGCCATTGGCGCCAGCTTGCGGGCATAGTCCAGCGCCGAGTCGGCATCATGGACCGAGCAAGGCCCCACCACGACAAGCAGACGGTCGTCGTGACCCACAATCACATCTGCCACCCCGCGACGGGCCTGCGCAATGAACGCGGCACCGTCGGGTGCCAGGGGAAATTCATCTTCCAGAATGGCCGGAGAGATCAGCGGACGCACGCTGCGGATACGAAGGTCGGAGTTGGATGGCATGCGAAGCCCAAAGTGGGAGCCCATTTTACGTGCAGTGGCAGAGCTGCAACGGGTGCTCGACTGGAGGTATCAGTCCATGCAAACAGTGCCACGCAGACTGCGTTGTGCACTATCATTCGCGGCATACCGAAGGAGTCTCTGCGCGCAGCAGACTTCTCGTGCCTAGTGTGCCAATTTTGTCCAATTCCACTTCACTGCCGGACCACGCTGCCCCGCCACAGAGCCCTTCTGCGGCCGGGACCATGGCCTTTGATCGCATGGAAGCGGACATCAAGGCCCTGCAGCAGCAAGCACTCGCGACGCAGACATCGATTCAGCAATTGCAGTCACGTCCACAAACCGACCCGCTGACGTCCCTTCTGAACGACGCACCCGCCCTGCCGGCTATTGACACGACTGTTGTCAGCGCCGTTGTGGTGCTGGCGGCCGCTTTGGCTTTGGTTTGGTGGTATTTATGGCAGCGACCCAAAGTTTGGAGTGCCCATGAGGACTACGAGCATCTTGAAATCCACTCCCCGGCGAACGATCTCCAGGCCCAGCACGAACCCGAACGGGAACCCGAACCCGAGCCTTTGCAGGAGCCGAAACGGGGGCCGATGGGTCACCACGAAGCAGCGCCAACGCGTCACGCCGAGCGTCCGGCCCAAGCAGTTGAGGCCGAACCCGGTCCCTCGGCGCGAGCACCGTTGTCACCGCACGTGTTTGCCCGCGTTGAGGCGCCCGTTGGCTTTGACTCCGAGGCCGCGGCCAACGAAGTCACGCGCGTGCGTAAATCCCTGGCTGAAAAGCGCGAAGCGCGCACATTGATGCAAGAGAGGGGGGAAGAGTCGTTCATGGCCCCGCTACCGTCCATCGAGCCGGCAACCGACAGTCACTGGGACGCGTCCAGCGTGAGTGCCCCGGATGTCTTCCTGGCTATGGCAGAAGACCCCGTACCAGAGGAAGAACCCGAGTGCGAGCCTGAACAGCCCCCCGGCCCCGACTTCACTATTATTTTGGCTTTGGCGCAGGAATCGGAGTCGCTTGACATGTGGCCGGAAGCACGGGAACTGGCCACCGAGGTTTTGGAAACCACCGACCCAACGCTGCGCGAACAAGCACTGGCGCTACTGCAGCGCATTACCTCGCAAGAGCAGAAAATCGCCCAGGATTTGGCGACCATGGATATCGAACTCTGAGGGCGCAGGTGGCGCGTCAGGTTCAGCTATGGCTCAGCGCAGGCCCAGGAAATTGAAATCGGTCACGGAGCGAACCGAATCAGGTTCTATACCCTGCGCTCCCTCGGCCGGAATCGGCGGTGGTGGTGGTGACGTGGGCGGGTGTTTTATCGCACCAAAGTGGGTACCACGGTACTGTGCCCCGGCGCGATGAGCGCCACCCGGGTCGGCTGTAGCCGGGTCCGCAGGACCAGACAGTATTGCATTGGCGCTGGCAGGTCTGCGCAACGCTTCGGAGACGAAACCATCGTCTGAAGACTCTGACTGACGAACGATCTGCTTGGCAACGTCGTGCAAAAACAGCAAGTCCAGGTATGCGGCCAAATCGAAGATGACGCTCTCGGTGTCTTTCGCATGGTGGTACAGACAGCCTTCAATGTACTCCAGCACCGGTGGTTGGGGCCACAAGGCACTGATCTGATGCAGGATGGCGGGATACTGCTCCAACGTGCGCCCCGCATCCCCAAATGCCGCGAATTCAGGAATGTGCCCGGCAAACCAGTGATTGAACTCGGTGCGCATGAATTCGAATTCTGTTTCACGACCCATGAGGTGATAGATCTTCAACAAATCCAGGTAAACCAAAGGACTGGACTCGCCAAATTGGGCTACCCGTGTCGTCAAAATGTCGATGGCACGGTCATATTGGCCCAGCGACACGAAAAACTCCGCCTGCTCCCGCGCATCCACCAACTCTTCCGAGTCAAATGAACGCATGACCGACGGAAGGCTGAGCGAGAAATCACGGTGGCCTTCGGCACGTGCATCAACACCTTTCCGGCTTGCCTTGGCGGGGCGAACCGGCACACTGACCGCAGGCGGCTTCGGGTCCAAGCCAAAATCCAGATCGATGTCAAGATCCAGATCAACCTCAGTCTGCGGTGCGGACACGACCGGCGGTGCGGTTGCCACCCGTGACGTACCACCCTCCACCGGCACCACGGGCGCACTGTTGGGTGGTGCGGGGCGCGCGCGCGCCACAGGATCAGCCGCTGGTGCCAACATGCTGTCTTGCGCGTCATGACCGTGCAACCAATCCGACGCGCCGTCCTGGCGGGATCGACGCCAAAACCATAGCAAGGTCCCCAAACTAGCTCCACAAAGCGCCATGAGGGTGTAAACCAGCCAATTGGCGTACCGCTCCGATTCTGTCTGTTGCACTTTGGCGGCCAGGTCAATCAACCCTTTTTGATTCTGCGCGTTGACGGCAGATAGGGACTTGATATCTTTCTCAAGTGCCCGTGCCCTGGCGTCCTCCTGCAAGATCTGCTGCGGACTCAAATTCAGAGTGCGCCAGAGCGAGGCAGCCTCTGCGCGCTTGGTGCCCTCTTCTTGCGGCAGGCTTAATAGCTCATTGGATGCGCGCAAGATGGGGTCGCGAACATCCGATATATCCAGCGAATCCAGTTTCAGCCGGGACTTGCCCGGTACCTTGACAGCCGGGCGGACCGTTCGGGGCGCGGCAGCAACAGGCGGCACGGGCGCGGGTTCTACAACTGCTTTTGCGACCTTTGGCGTCTTCACTCGCGCAACCGACGAGTCAGTGACCTCGCTGGTTGGGGGTCGTGCGGACACCCGCTGTTGCGGCTTGACGGGCAAATCTATAGGCGCAAGCGGCTCGACCACATGGATGGGCAACTCGGCAAACAAGGTGTAGCGCTTGGAGAGCTTTTGCTGGCAACCCAAGCGCAACTGGATGGTCACGAAAGGCTCGTCCACCAACACCTTGGACACAATGCGCACACTCTGGAGGGTGCCCGCGTTGGCGGTTGCACTCACCGTCACACGGGCCGGGTCGAGCTGCGTTTCACCGTACGAAACATCTGCAGCCAAACAGTCGGGTTGCAGCTCGTCCATGCTGTCAGGCTGCACCTGTATTTGCACGTCCAGCCCCTTGCCAACCCAGGCAACGCCCTGCGCACGACCCAAGGTCAGGGCGGCGCTACCCATGGCGATGCCTAATAGCGCCACTCCCGAAGCGATTTTTACGACCTTTGATGGGTTCATTGTGGCTGGCATTCTCGCACAACCGGACGAGAACCCAAACACTCCAAGCGCCTGTCAAATCGGCATCAATTGCTCTGAAATCGAGAGCGCGCCCCGAACTATTCGTCGTCCAGATTGACCGCCTTGTGGGCGGCCATCAGTTGCACCTGCGTCTGTGCGGGTACTTGGGCATAGTGAGAAAACTCGATGCTGTAGGTTCCCTTTCCAGCGGTCAGCGATTTGAGGCGACCCTGGTAGTCATCCAACTCGGCCAGGGGAATCTGGCCGCTGATGGCTGCCGTTGCGGCAACACGAGGCTGCGTGCCCGTTACATGCCCGCGTTTGCTGGACAAATCACCGGTCAGGTCACCAATGGCGGCCTCGGGCGCCAGCACCTCGATATTGACCATGGGTTCCAGCACGATGGGAGTGGCCTTGCGCACCGCCTCAATCGTGGCTTTGCGGCCCGCCAGCGTAAACGCAATGTCCTTGCCGTCTACTGCATGTGTCTTGCCGTCGTACACCGTGACCCGCAGGTCGTGAACCGGGTAACCCGCCACAACGCCATCCGTCAAAGCCTGGCGCACGCCCTTTTCGACTGCTGCCATAAAGACACCGGGAATAGCGCCACCCTTGACGACATCGACAAATTCAAACCCGGCCCCGCGCTCCAGCGGCTCAATGCGGAGCATGACCTCGCCAAACTGGCCAGCTCCGCCACTTTGCTTCTTGTGGCGGCAGTGGCCCTCAGCGCCCTGGGTGATTGTCTCGCGGTAGGCAATGCGTGGCGGGCTGGTGTCCAGCTCCATCTTGAACTGCTGTTGCATGCGCGCCAGCTTGGTGCGCAAATGCATCTCGCCCAGGCCGCGGATCACGGTTTCATTGGTGCCGGGATGGCGCTCCACCTTGAAACAGGGGTCTTCCAGCTCCAGCTTGTGCAAGATTTCAAACAGACGGTGTTCATCGCTCTTGCGTTTGGTTTGCACTGCCAAGCCCTGCATGGGCAATGGAAACTGCAGTGGCACGAGGTGAATGTTGTCTTCATCGTGTGAATCGTGCAGTACGCAGTCAAACTCAATCTCGTCGACCTTGGCCACCGCGCCGATGTCACCGGGCACCAGGCTGGGCACTTCCACATATTCCTTGCCCTGCAGCCGGTACAGGTGGGCCACTTTGAAGGCTCGCTTGCCCGATCCGACAAACAACTGCGCATCTTTGCGCACCGTGCCCTGGTGAACACGGAACACACCGAGCTTGCCGATGAAAGGGTCCATCACCACCTTGAACACATGGGCCAGCACATGCAACGCATCATCAGGCTGCGCTTCAAAAGCCTGCGACTGCTCGCCGGGCTCGCCTCGGTAAAACGGTGGCGGATTGCCCTCCGACGGGTTGGGCGCCAGCTTGGCCAAGGCGTCCAGCAACTGCGGCACACCGGCGCCGGTCTTGGCGGACACGAACAAAATGGGAATCAGATGCCCGGCTCGCAGTGCGGCCTCAAATGGCGCGTGAAGCTCTTGCAGACTGGGGTCGACGCCGTCTTCCAGATAGCGGGCCATGAGGCTGTCGTCTTCCTCAATGATCTGGTCAATCAACGCACGGTGCGCGGCGGCTACGGATGCAAAATCACTCTCACCGTCCGCATGACCCAACAGTTCGACAACATCTTTTCCGTCGTGCACCGGCAAATCGAGCAACAGACACTGTTTGCCAAACCGTTCACGGATCGTATTGACCAACGCCGGCAAATCCACGTTGTCAGCATCGATCTTGTTGATCACCACCATGCGACACAGCCCCCGTTCCCCTGCCAGGGTGAACATGCGCTCGGTGGCCAGTTCAATACCGGTTTGCGCATTGACCACGACCAGTGCCGTGTCCACACCCGCCAGTGCGGCAATCGCCTGGCCGGCAAAGTCGGGGTATCCGGGGGTATCGATCAGGTGCACTTGCGCCCCGCCCCATTGCATGCTGGCCAGCGCCGTTTGCAACGAGTGGCCGAATTCCTTTTCCAGGGGGTCAAAGTCGAAGGTGGTATTGCCCTTTTCAACCGAGCCTCGGCTGGTAATGGTGCCGGTTGCCGCGAGCAGGCTCTCGGCCAGCGTGGTCTTACCTGCTGCTCCGTGGCCGACCAGGGCGACGGTACGAATGGGGGTGCTGGAGGTTTGAGTCATGGATCCATCTTACCGTCGCAACTCCCGCGTGACACGGCGGGATGTGCATCATCCACGGAAACGTTGACGCAGGTCAGGCTTTTTGTAGGCGCGCAAACGTGTTTCGAAATTTGGCTACTTTGGGCGCCGCCACGGCCATGCAATACCCCTGGTTGGGGTTACGTGCAAAAAAGTCCTGGTGGTAGTCCTCCGCCGCCCAGTAGTTGTCAACTGGTACCACTTCGGTCACGATGGGGCGGCTGTAAGCGCCGCTTGCGGCCATCTCGGCAATGACATCCCGCGCCACATCCCGCTGATCGGGCGTGGCGAAATAGATGCCGCTTCGGTATTGCGTTCCACTGTCGTTGCCTTGCCGGTTGAGCGTGGTCGGGTCGTGAATGACGAAGAAAATCTCCAGAATCTCGCGAGTACTGATCTCTGCAGGGTCATACACCAGTTTGACCACCTCGTTGTGCCCGGTCGAACCTGTACATACCGCCTCGTAGCCCGGATCGCGTGTCTGCCCGTTGGAGTAACCAGACTCCACATCCACAATGCCACGAACCTGAACGAACACGGCTTCGGTGCACCAAAAACAGCCGCCACCTATACAAATTGCCTGCAAATTCTTACTACCGTCTAACCTGTTGATTTCATTCAATTTTTTAACTCCAATAGTTGCAAGGGTGTTTCTGCTACACTCCGAAAAAGCCCCAAAGCACGGACTTTTTTAGCGAAAATTAGCGAAAAGGAACTAGCGAAATGCAGGCACAAGATTACACCAAACGGAAACACCTTACTATCTTCACGAAGAACGATAAGCCCTACTTTCGTGTGCAAATCAACAAGAACAAGTTAGGCTTAAGGGTGGACAAGACCTTTAGCCACTATGAACAAGCGACCGAGTTCCTAGAGGCTTGCTTAAATAAGATTTCTCAAAAGTCTGTCAAAACACTTTTAGACATTGAAAGCAGAGAAATACAATTTATTCAAAGTTATTTAAGTGAACCACCATTAGCAGAATATAAAAAGATTTATATCAAAAGATACATTGAACCGAAATACAAAGAATACGAAGACGATAAACAACAAAAGAATAGATTGAAGTTAAGACAAAGGGATTCATTCTTAAGTAAGTTGAAAATAATAATGTCAACAAAATTTAAACATACAATTCCTAATGACTGGACTTTATCAAAGGCAATTTACAAGCCAAAAGAAGAAAAAACATTAGCAGAATTAAAACCAAAAGATGTAACAATTGATGATGTAAATGAATTGGTTTTAGTATTCAAAAATCAAAATTTAAAGCCATCTACGATAAGTGATTACATTAGTAAAATGTCAGTTTTCTGGAAAAAATTAGGGCATATAGACGAAGACTTAAAGCCACTTGTAAATCAGAATCCATTCCTGATGTTCGATAAAGAACTTATCTCAAATGGAACTAAAAGATTCAAGAAAAGAACATTCAGGTTCACAAAAGAAAAATTGAGACAACTTGTTGGTGTTATTAGAAACAATGGAAATCCAGAATTTAGGGCAATTATTCATTTAATGGTTAAATTGGGACTTCGCCGTTCAGAGGCAGTTTTACTTGAAAAAAGCCAATTCATTGAAACACCTGTCCCACATTTGTATATTCAATCAAAAAACACCGAAAGAATTGTTTATTTAAACAAAGGTGTGATGAGATTCATTAAGCCATTTATTAAAGAGAATGAGGAAAGACTATTTAAATATAAATTGCTTGGATTTTCAGGAAGTTTTGATAAACCATTGAATAAATTTGGAATAAATCAACATAGCCTTCGCAAACATTATGTTTCAACCCAAGTTGATTTGATAGGGCTGAACAATTCAATCTTATTAGCACAGGTTTTAGGTCTATCAACACCTCGCTCAATTGAGAAATTGAAAAACACAATTGCAGAACCACAGAATCAAATTTTGAATCAGAATGACCTGCTGAATAGAATTGGACACAGTAATTCAAGGCAAACTTTTGAGCACTATTACAGCCCACAAGAAATGGTTAAATAGACTTTACGAATTAAATAAATTAACAACTTATGATTAAATTAATTGAGGATTTGAGGCAAGAGGCAAACAAGAAACTTGACCCCAAGAAAAAAGGACCACTGGGGCAATTTATGACCCCATATCCAATTGCACAATTTATGGCTAAATTGTTCACCAATAAGAAGAAAGTTAAGTTGCTTGATGGCGGTGCGGGAATTGGTTCTCTTTCACTTGCTTGCAGTGAAGTTTTAAAGATAGATAAGATTGTGGCTTGGGAAGTTGACCCAGTTATGATTTCCTACTTGGAAACAAATTTTTCCAATTTAAAGATAGAAAACGAAATCCATCACAAAGATTTTATTCTTGATATTGTGGATAGAATAAAAGCGAATGAAAAACCATCATTCACAAATGCCATCCTGAATCCACCGTACAAGAAGATAAACCAAAATTCAGAACATCGGCTTGCTTGTCGTGATGTAGGAATTGAAAGTGTAAATTTATATATTTGCTTTTTTGCACTAGCAATAAAACAACTTATTGACGGTGGTGAAATCGTAATCATTATTCCACGGTCATTCTGTAACGGTGCTTATTACAGACCATTCAGGGAATTTCTTTTAAACACCTGCTCCATTGATTTTATTCATAGTTTTGGCTCAAGAAGTAAAGCATTTAAAGATGATGAAGTTTTGCAAGAAAATGTAATTTTCAAAGCAACGAAAGGAAAGCAACAAGGTGCAGTTGTAATTTCTCAGTCTCACGATGGAACATTTAAAGACATTGAGAGCCGTGAAGTTCCTTTTGAAACTATTGTTAAGCCGAATGATAGAGAGTATTACATTCACATTCCAACTGATGATGTTGTTGATAGTGAAATACTTTTTGACAAAACATTAAGAGAACTAGGAATTGAAGTTAGCACAGGTCCTGTTGTTGACTTTAGATGTAAAGAATATTGGTCTTTTGAACCAGTAGAAAACACAGCCCCTTTACTCTATCCAAATCATTTTACAAAAGATGGTTTTAGGTTTCCAGTTGTATTCAAAAAGCCTAACAGTCTCATTCGTTGCCCAGATGTTGATAAGTGGCTAATGAAGGCAGGAGATTATGTTTTAGTTAAAAGATTTTCAGCAAAAGAAGAACGAAGAAGAGTTGTAGCCTACTTGATAACTAAAGATAAATTGGACTATCCAATGTTCGGATTTGAAAATCATTGGAATGTCTTTCACATCAAAAAAAATGGACTTAGTAGAAACTTGGCATTAGGTTTAACTTGCTTTTTAAATAGCACAGTTCTTGATGATTATTTCCGTGTTTTTTCTGGACACACTCAAGTTAATGCTACTGATTTGAAGAATATGAAATATCCTAATTTTGAAAAACTGGAGGAATTGGGCAAAAATTACAGTGAAGATATGACACAAGAACAGATTGATAACTTGGTAATGGGACTATGAGCAAAGAAAATAGAATTAAAGAAGCACTTGAAATCTTAGTTGATTTAGGACTTCCCAGAGCACAACAAAACGACAGGTCTGCCTATTGTCTTTTAGCACTTTTAAACATTACACCTGATAAAAATTGGTCAGATGGTAAGGCTCCATTAGTTGGCATAACACCAATAATGGACTGGACAAAAGAACACTATGAAATTGTTTATGCTCCTAATACTAGGGAAACATTTAGAAGGCAATCAATGCACCAATTCATTGAGGCTGGAATATGTTTATACAATCCAGACAAACCAGATAGACCAGTAAACAGCCCAAAAGCAGTTTATCAAGTTGAACCTGAATTGCTAAAGGTTTTAAAAACCTATGGAACACAATCATACAAAGCAATATTACAAACATACAAATCAACACGAAAAACATTGATTGAACAGTATGCAAAAGTAAGAGATATGGAAATGATTCCAATCGCTTTAAACAATGGGGAAACTATCACTCTTTCACCTGGAGAGCATAGTGAACTGATTAAAGCCATTGTTGAGGATTTTGGCAGTAGATATGCAAGTGGTGGTGAACTTCTCTATGTTGGTGATACAGGCTCAAAGCACGGATATTTTGACACTGAACTTTTGAAGAATTTAGGTATCATTTTAGACAATCACGGAAAATTGCCTGATGTGGTTATTTATATTCGTGAAAAGAATTGGCTACTACTCATTGAAAGTGTCACCTCTCACGGTCCAGTAGATAGCAAACGACATGCCGAACTTTCAACACTATTTAAAAAATGCACTGCTGGATTGGTCTATGTCTCAGCCTTTCCAAACAGAAAAGTATTTATGAAATATCTTGATGTGATTGCTTGGGAAAGTGAAATTTGGTTAGCAAGTGACCCAACACATATGATTCACTTTAATGGAACTCGTTTCCTTGGACCATATGAGAATTAAGAACACTATATTAAATTAATTTAATTCTAGAAAGATGTTTACACTTAAACATTTTTTTAAGATAGAATGATGTTCTCAATCACTTTTAAGGGAATTTTCAAATGAATGCAGAAGTCAAAAAGCCAACGGTAGCAGACCTTTTGAAGGTTGTCACCAGTGGTAAGGCAACTCCAGAGCAACAACTTGAATTGGCAAGCCTTTTGTCCATTCAAGCAAAAGAACAACAACAGAATGAACTTGTTGGAAAATTTGAACTCCTGAAGAAATATGTTGTTGAACTTGGTTTGACCAAGGAACAAGTGATTGAGGCTTATTCTGCCCCTAGCGAAAAGATTTTTGAATGGACTGATTCAGACACAGGCATTACCTATACAAGGTTTGCTGGAACTTTGGGTCGTGCACCATTCATTAAAGTTCTCAAAGAAAAGTTGAAAACTCAAGCCGAGGCAGAGAAATTTGCTATCGGTGAAAAGGGTAAAACCTTTATTAAGAATGCTTATAAACCAGCAACAGCCACTGTTTAACAATCTAATTATTATTATTAGATAAAGCCCCAAGAAATTGGGGCTTTTTTATTCGAGATTCAAAAGAGTATTTAAATGAATAGAACTGAATTTACAGACAATCAACTTATTAATTTTGACAAACAGCAACTTGAAGAAATGTTTGATTGGAGTGAAGTAAAAAAACTACCAAGCACAGAATTTGAAAAGCAACGAATTGAATGGCTTTCAAGGTATCTAGTTGGTAATGTCTCAGAAACATTTGAGGACATAAAAAAGCAAGACCCTGCTGACCAAAGAAGAACCTTTTTTACTTGGATTGATGTTGTTCAAGATGTTGACACATTGAAATCAATGATTAAAAGCATACTACAAGAAACATTAAAAGACTCCTGAATAAATTCTTTTAGTGCAAAATCTTTCAATTCAATTATAATCTAATCATTGGTTTTAATTGATTGAATGTATGTTTAAATGGATTTGGAATTTCTTTTGCAAATGGAATGCCTACAATGTAAATGAAGTGAAAAAAGGAAGTGCTTTATCTCTTTTTGCATTAATGTTTGCTTGGAGTTATATTGCATTGATGGCATTTGGTCTGTTGATTTGTTTATGGTTTATCCCTGAACCAATTCAAGATTACTTTAAGCACCTTCGCTGAATTTATTTAAACAATGTTTAAGCCACTCAATGAGTGGCTTTTCTATTGGTCAATACTTAGTGATATATCATATTATAATATATATTTATTCAAAACACTTGACAAATAGATTTGAATGATTAATATTTAATTATCCGAACTGCTTTCTATCTACATAGACAAGTTTGAAGAAACCACAGAAATGTGGTTTTTTCTTTTGTGCATTAAATATTATTTAATACATCTTGACTTTTTAATTTATTTTAATATATTCAAAATTAATAGAGTTTTATTCGTCGATGTGAGATGAGTAGGCAGTTCGGAAAAACAGCATACAAATCATCATTCCCGTTTGGGGCTCTAAGTTCTACCTGATAATTTATGTAGAGGCATGGGAAAAAAACAAAACTGACTACTATTCTTAATTGAATACCCATCAAAGTGAAAGCAGGAATAAATAGAATATAAGCAATGTAAATTGTGAAGTTGTTACAAAGGGAACTATGCAAAGCAACACCGAGGCTGAATCTGGACCGGGCATAGGGGTAATTAAATACCTGAATCAGAGAGTTGAGTAATTTAAAATATCTCAACCACCGAATGGGCAAAAACCATTTTTTAAAGGTGAAAGCGGAAGGTCAAAACTGATATGTTTTGCCTTAGGGAATGCTTTCACCTTTAAGCATAACCATTCAAGGGAAACCAATACAAAAGAAATAAGACAGAACTGCCTCTAGGCAGTCTAAATCAAAGAATAAAGATGTACTTCCTTTGGAAGTCTAGTATTTTCGAAGAATAGTACTGCATATGTGCAGAATCGAAGATATAGAAAAATAAAAGGACGGCGAGCAAAATTTCAATTAATAAACATTTTAACTTGACTAATTCATCCTTTGATGTAATTTAAATAAAATACATAAGGAGATTTAGATGACAGGGCGAAATATTGAAACAGTTCAAGACACTAAAAAAATGACAACAAAGAAGAAGTGGCTAATTGGAATCGGAATTTTCATCTCACTAAATTTTATAGTTGATTTATTTACTGTTAAGCCGAATGGTTCTTCAATCACATCTGCACAATCTTTATCAAAAGTTGAAAAGCCAAAAGTCAATGATGGAATGGATACATCAATTTCAATTGAAAATGTTGATTTAAAGGCTAAATATCACTCTATTGCTTTTAATACTGGATTAGGTGTCAGTATGACATTAAAGAATAAAAATCCCTATGCAGTATATGATTTTAAATTGAATTGCATAGCATATGCAGATTCAGACAAAGTTGTGGGTGAATTAGACAAAGAATTAAACAAAAAAATTGAGGCTGGAAAAACAATAAATGTTTCAGACTTCAATATGGGATTTGTTAGCGACCAAGCAACAAAATTTAATTGCACTATCATTGGTCTTCATACCGATGTAAGAGATAAAGCATTAGGACTTAAATAAAACCAAAAAGATTTATTAAAATTAAAAAGCCAGCGAATGCTGGCATTTTTTATTCCCCTGAATCAGAACCATATTGTTTTTCATATTTCTCTATATCTTCAACCTGCCGCAAAGCCTGTTCCTCTTCTTCAATCTCTTTCATAATTCCATCATAAACACTTTCCCAATCTTCATAACTACTTAATTCACTTTTAAGATTTTCAAATGTTTCTTGACTTACCAATAATTTAACCAATTGAATTACATTAGACATAAATCAGACCTTTGCTTTTAATTCTTTTTTTAATTTAGCAAACTGTTTAGCCAATGACATACCACTTGATTTTTTATTTCCTGATGATAAATCAAATAGTTCGCCATAAATTGAATTTATATCTTCTGCTATTTCCGACCAACTAATTTTTTCATTTCTCATTGCCTCAATCTCTTTCAATGACGACTCCCAAGGATAGACTCTACTAAGTCTTTTAGCCTTGATTCTTTCTTTTGCTTTTAGTCCAAATTTCTTTTGCAAGTTAATTTCATTAATTTGACTTGCACTCACTACGACTTGTTTATTTTGCTCAATCTTAGTAGCAACAACAACTGGAGCAGGACTAACCGTAGCAGTAGAAGTCTTTTCAGGCTCCACAACAGGTCTAGCAACTGGTTGACTACCAACGACACCAGGAACAGCAGGAGAAGGCACCTTGCTACCTATAGAGCCAGTGAATGCACGAACAGGTGTCTGTGAACTTGCCATACCTACATTTGACTGACTCGCAACAGAACTTACAGCAGGTTTAGATGATTCAATTTGTTGACCTTGACTGTTAGCAGGTTGATTTGATTGTCCGATATTAATTTGATTTGATTCAGTCATATTTTTCTCCTTATAGTTTTGACCTTATTTCAATATAGCAAATCAATTTAACAAATCAATAGAACACCACTTTTATTTGACTTAAATTATTTGATTGTCCGACTTAGCAAAAAAAACCAATACATAAAAAACTTCACTAGGGCACTGCACAATAAATTGTGATTTTTAAGATTCTTTCTAAAGCCCTATAAATAGTGAGTTTTACCACTTATCTAAAACCTAGGCATAAAAATTGACTTGTAATTTAATATTTCCTATATTAAAATATGTAAACATACATATAAGGAGATACAAAAATGAATGTTCATATTGAAAAAGTAGATGAATCAATTAGACCAAAAAATGATTTTGTTTGTGCAACCTGCCCTTTTGCAATTTGGGGTTCAGGAAGTGTTGAATACGAAAACTATAGTTCAACAGTCACACTTGAAATGCAAGTAATGGCTACAAATGCTCATATGGGAAAAGATGACTTTTTAGACTGTTATTGTGAAAAAAAACACATAGAAGTATTTGACAGCACTAAAAGAACAACAACTAAATTACAGAAGGAAAATAAGACTATTGTAATTTATAAGAACAGAACAAGTTGCGGAACTAAAGATAAGTTTATAAATGAATTATTAAAACAAGGAGATTAATTATGGCAACAAAAATTAAACCAAAAACAAAACCAATGAATGTTGATATTTCAGAATCCACATTGAACAAATTTAATGAATTGAAAACCTACTATAGTAAAAATATTAAATCATCATTGGAGCAAATAATTGATAGTGCTTATGAGCAGATGAAAGATAATTCCAACAATAAATTAGGCAGAGTTTTAAGCGAGACAAATACAAATGTCATCGTTCAAGTTCAAAAACTTACATTGCAGATTGATGAATTTGAAGAGCAATTTAACAAGCAACAAAATACATTTCAAGAATATTCAAGCAATACAAACAGATATTTAAAAAGACTTGCTGATGAATTTCAACTCATTACAAAGAAAAATAAGGAATAAACAATGTTTATTATTCAAAAATCAAAGGTTGGTGGAATTACAACTGAATATTTAGCAAATGCAGAAGAAGAGCACAACTCTTTGAATGTTCCGTTTGGTGACATTAAACTAAAACATTATCTTAAGGATAAAGGCTTAACAGCCAAAGGCATTACACCAGAAATTTATCAGAATTATTTAAACCAAGAAAATCAACATTACAAAGCAAGAATAACTGGAGCACTTGCAGAGTCTTGGGGTATCAAAGAATATTCTAGAGAAATTTATACAGACCTAATGAACGGAAAAGTGCCAAAAGGTGTCAAATTTCCCGATGGAATTAAGATGTTAAAAAATGGAAATATTATTGCCAAAAGAAACAATGCACAAACTGGATTAGACACAATTGTTAATTGTCCTAAATCTGTAAGTATTGAATTTGCTAGAGGTAGCAAAGAAGTTAAGGATTTAATTCACAATGCTATGGAGAAGTCCACAGACCAAATGATGGAATCTATAGCATTGCAATTTAGACCAGCAAGCAAAGACAAAAGATATTCTGACATAGTGCCTGGCTCAACAAAATTGATGGTCACAAGACATACACATTATGAAAATCGCGGATATGAGGAAAAGGTTCCAATCAATGTTGGAGAGGAACCTTTGATTTATAAACTAATTCGCAGACTTGAACCAAACTATCACGGTCATTTAAGTATTCACGGCTTTGCAGAATTTGAAATTTACAGACTTGATAAAGATGGAAATAGAATTTTTGATAAAGACAGCAACTTTATTACAGACAAAAAGGTTATGGCTTATGACCCAGAAATTGCATTCACAAAACAACTGGAGAACAGTGCATTATTTGACACACTTTTAAATTCTAATTTGCAATTAGCAGGTTTCAAAACTGAATCTGCAATGGAAAATAAAAATCCAAGTTTCAGAATTTCTGGATACACGAAACAAATGGAGAAGAGTCTATCTCACCGTTCTGAAGATTTATATAAATTTGTTGCAGAACAAAAAGCACTCGGAAATTTATATAGTTCAGATATGCATGCGGAGGCTGAATTTATGAAGTCAACTCGTGCACAAACTGCAAAAACTAAAACCATTCACATTGCAAATGATATTTTAGACAACATAAATGAAACAATCAATTTGAATATTTCTAAATCAGAATTTGAAAACATTGATAATATTCAAAATAATTTAACTCAAAATCACAATGAACCTGATTTGAAAACAATTATGCAACTTGCAAAGTTTGAAACAGCAGGTGTCATAAAAGATACAGACTTAAGAAGAGTAATCTTACAAGAGGTTAGATTTTCAAATACATTTAATTCTCTCAATGAGTTAAATGAAAAAGTTGATAACACAATCAATAATTTGAAATCTATTGCAATGGGTCAACATAAATTGGTCGAAATGGAAGATGGAAGATTCACTAGACTTGATGTTATTTTGAATGAAAATGCACTCAAAAACAATACCGAATCACTTATAAATTTAAAGCCAAGTAAAAGCAAATCTGACTTAATAGATGATAGAAAATTTATCGCTGATTTTATAAAAATGTCTAAAAAGGCAAACGGATTTGCATTTAACAAAGGTCAAATTGAATCATTCAAAATGATTATTCAACAAAAGACTTTAGCAATGGTAATTGGTGCACCTGGAACTGGAAAAACGGATGCAAGTATTCTTTTTTCTAATAATTTCGCAATGAGAAAAGGCAAATCTGTTTTTGGTATCAGTGTCAGCACAGGAATAACAAGAGATTTGATTAAGGGTGGAGTTCAGAAACAGAACTGTTTAAATTCAAAAGAATTTATTCAAAAAGCATTTATTAGGAATAAAGCAACTGGAGAACTATCACACATCTTGAATATGGAATTTGTCAAAACCAATAAATCAAGTTTATTGATTTTCGACGAGGCAGGTATGGGAGGTTCAGAAGATATGAAACGAATAACAGATTTTGTAAAAATGGCAAATGAAATCGGTGGAGACTGCCAATTATTAACGGTTGGCGACCACAAGCAACTCGAATCCGTGAGTTATGGAACCAGTTTCATTTCTATGCAAAATCAGATGAAAGAAAGAGACTCAAGTTCTATTTCCGAACTTACAGAAAATACAAGGCAAAGAAATCCAATTGCTAAATCAATAAATGATGGGATTTTGGCAAAAGAAATAAACGGTGTTTTCAAAATTTTAACTGAAAATAATTTATTGATTACAGACAAAGAACCAGAACATTTATCAAAAAAACTTGTAAATGATTACCTTAATGACTCTAGTGAGCCAAAACTAATTATTTGTGGATTAAATAAAGAAATTGACAACATCAATGACTTAATTCGTTCAGAAATGGCAAAAAGAGAATTAAATAAGCCAATAGATGAAAGAAAAACTGATTACTTAAATTCAGTTTCCATTGAAGTATCAAGAGGTTCGGGCTTATTAAAGGAAGATAGAAACAGGTCTTTTTGCAAAGGCGAGGAAATTATTTTTCTTAGAAATTCAACCAAAAAAGAACAAAAATCTGGTTTTGATGTATCAAATTCTGAAAGAGGAACTATAAAAGAAATAAAACTTATTGATGATACAAACTATCAACTTACCGTAGATATAAAAGGAAGAGAAGTAACTTTTAATTCAAAAGATTACAACAATTTCAATCATTCAATTTGTGTTTCAACCCATAAGAGCCAAGGAAAAACGGTATCAAGTGTTTATCACTATGGAAATGCTAGTCAAGCAACATATCAAAATACTGTTGTAAATTCTAGTCGTCATCGTGACAAATATAAATTGTATTTATTGGAAGATGATGTTGAAAGATACAAAAAAAATGCCGTTAAAGAAAGTGTTAAACCATCAACTTTGAACGATAAAAACTGTATCAATGAATACAACAATTATATTTCAGAAAAGACTGCTAGCAATTTTGCAACATTGAAACCAATTCCTGATTTTAATC
This sequence comes from uncultured beta proteobacterium, assembly GCA_903930255.1. GTDB lineage: Bacteria > Pseudomonadota > Gammaproteobacteria > Burkholderiales > Burkholderiaceae_C > Rhodoferax. The sequence goes on along the minus strand of CAIYYA010000064.1, from coordinate 12,513 downwards.
ATTCTTTAATTAATAAAAAATCAGAACTCGAACAGGCTTTAAAGTTATCTGAATTAAAAAGCAATGAATCTAAAGAAATATATGATTATGAACAATCAAAAGTTTCATCAAAAGACAAATTCGAAATTGAATTTGGTGCAAAATTTAAAAACAACTACGAGATACCAAAAACAATCAAGGAAAGATTTTTAAATACGGCATTTTATGAATTTAAGGAATGCTACATAAACGGCTTTCCAAAGCACCCTATTGAAAATTTTGAGTCTAGGCAGTTGGCCAAATATGAAGATTTAATAAATTCAGAATCAAAAAGATATTTAGAAAAACAAATAATTTCAAAAGTTGGAGCGACTTTAGATGATGTTAAAAATACATTGAAAATATGTTTTGATAGCGAAGTTCACTATAAAAAATATGACAATTTATTTCACATAAAAGATTTGGTTGAAAAACAGGTTGATTCTAGACTACGAAATGGAATTGAACTAGAAAATGCAACTATTGAACAAAAATCAGACAGGTCTTATGTTATCAATACGATTAAAGACAATGGTTATTGTATTAAATTTGCTAATGAAAAACTTCAAAATGACCCAGAACTTTGCAAGTTAGCATTCTTAAACAATAAAAAATCAATCGAATTTTTTGGCAAAGATGTAAAAGAATGCTTAGATGGATTCAATGGAAATATCTTGGAAAAACTTGATTCACTGATTGTTTCTGATAAGTTGGCAAAAGAGTTGCAATCTCAATTTAAACCAATTGAAAAGAAAAGGAATGGAATTGTGTTAGGTCAGTCAAAGGATTGACTCTATTCAAACAAGTCTAGTCCGTCAGGAAAGTGGCTTTTAAGCCCCATAAATGGTTGATTGATACCAGCACAGCCACCTAGTGGAAAAACGGCTCCTAGAGGCTCTGGCAAAAATTGGTGCACCCATCAGGACCTAAACCTAGTGTGTCCCAGGTTTTTTGATGAAACGATATATACGGTATAAACCGTTTTTTTGATGAGTAGAAATCACCCGTTTCACTCATACAAGTTAGCGAAAATTAGCGAAAACGACTTTCGCTAAAAATTTCAGACTACAAAAAAACCTTTTAAAATCAAGGTAAAACAGCGGAAAAGCCCGTCCCTAGGGTGTTTAGTCTCACCAGAAGCAACCGCCACCCAGTGTGATGGTTTGCAGGGTTTCAATTGAAGCGGTCATGGATTTCCTTGGTTAGTGTTCAGGGCGCACGCTCCTGTTCACAATTCTAAGCACGGGGAGCAATTGCACACCCACCAAGCTCAGGAGGATGAGCGCACAGCCAAGCCACCCGGTGCTCGATATGCGGTCGCCCATCAACCAATAGCCAAAAAAAGCTGCGAACAGTGTTTCAGACGACAACACAATGGCCGCGTCAGCGGCGTGGGTGTAGCGCTGGGCCACCACTTGGGCGGTGAATGCAACACCCACGGAAAATACGCCGGTGTACACCAAGGCGCCCGTGGCATCCCACAAGCCCTGGGTGGTGATGGGGTCAAAGGCCAGCGCCCAAGCCAAAGCAACTAACCCACAGACCGCGAACTGCCCACCCGCCACCAGAAATGGGGCCAGCATGCGATCGGCCACCTGGCCCACCAGCAGCACATGCAGAGCCCAAGGCAGCGCGGAGGCGATGACCCACAGATCGCCGGTGCTGATGCCGGCCAAGTTGGCCCCAGACAGCAAATAGGCACCCATCACACAGGCCAACCCGCCTGGCCACACGGACCAATGCGGCAGGTGGCGCAACAACACCCAGCCCAGAACGGGAACCAGCGGTATGTACAGAGCAGTTAAAAAACCGGCATTGGTGACGGACGTATGGGCAATACCGATCTGCTGCATGGCGGCCCCCAATGCCAGCAAACTGCCCAGGCCGAAAATCCGGTAAGCGTCGGACCGCCCGGGCAATTTTCCTTGGTCGCGCAAACTGCGCCACTCGAACCAGACCAGCGGGAGCACGACCAGCGCACCAATTAAAAACCGAATGCCGGTGAAGGTCATGGGCGCAATGTGTGCCATCCCAAAGCTTTGGGCAACGAAAGCGGAGCCCCAAATCAGCGCAACCACAGACAACAGGAGATTCGCACTGATACGGGACATATTGTGAGGGCCGACAAAAGCCCGATTTTAGGATCGCCCGCGCTTTCAGCGGATACCCAGCAACTTGCGCGCCTCGGCGGCAGACGCCACCGGACGATCAAGTTCCGCACTGATGCGGGCGATGCGGGACACCAGTTGCGCGTTGCTACTGGCAAGCTCCCCCTTGCGGTAATACACGTTGTCCTCAAAGCCCACCCGCACATGGCCTCCAAGCACAATCGCCAGCGTGGCCAGGGGCAACTGTGCCGCACCCATACCGGCCACGGTCCAGGTAGAACCCACTGGCAACTGGGAACGCAGGTACATCAGGGCTTCGGGCGTGCCGGCCATGCCGCCAGGTATGCCCAGCACAAAGTCAAAGTGCAAGGGACCGGTCAACAGCCCACTCTTCAGCCAGCGGTTGGCCGTGGTGAGCATGCCACTGTCGAATACTTCGATCTCGGGTTTGACCCCGTGCTCGCGCATCGTCCGGGCAAAGACTTCCATGTCTGCGGGGTGGTTCAGAAACACGTCGCCACCAAAATTGACCGAACCCATGGACAGTGTTGCCATTTCAGGCAACAGCGTCACCGGTGCCAGGCGTTCCTGGGGCGTCATGCCTACGGCCCCACCCGTGGAGACTTGTACGATGACGTCGCAACGGGTGCGTACAGCTGCGATGATTTGGGCGTACACCGATTTATCCTGTGTAGGGCTTCCATCCGGGTTGCGGGCGTGGACATGCACGATGGAGGCCCCCGCTGCAGCGCACGCCTGCGCGGCAGCCCCAATTTCTTCGGGGGTAATGGGCAGGGCAGGTTGCTGCTCGCGGGTGACTTCGGCTCCGGTCAGCGCGGCGGTGATGATGAGTTTTTCCATAACGGGCGTTGGCCTAGCGCGCGATGCGCTGGCATTGCGCCGGCACCACGCAGGTACCAGACGCTTTGCACACCACGACAGGCTCTGCCAGCACGTCGGCCGCCGAGTCCTGCCCAGCAATGTTCACCGAGGCGATGACTTTGCGCGCTTCAAACTCCATCTTGCGCGAGGTCTTGCCTATGGAGGTGATGCAACCGGTGGCTTCGATGTAGTCGCCAGCGTGCACCGGGGCCAGAAACTGAATGTTGTCGTAGGCCACGAACAGGCCTTCATCGCCGTCGCTGCGAATCAACAACTCGGTGGCAACATCGCCAAATAGGTGCAGCATTTTGGCGCCATCGACCAATCCCCCGGCATAGTGGGCATCGTGTGCAGACATGCGCAGGCGGATCAGGCTGGTGTGGTTTTGCATAGAGTCTCCTCGTCAGTGAAGGACAGCGCGAAAGGACTGTCCCGCGGGTTGTTGGTTGCGCTTGATCCACTCGTGTATCGCAAAGGAAGCCACGTCTTCGGCATAGCTCTTGGTGCCAAAGCCCGCGTCATAGCCCAACTCTTTGGCCAGTTCGTGGCTGATGCGCGGGCCACCCACCACCAGGATGACCTTGTCACGCAGACCCTCGGCCTCCAGCAGGTCCGACAACTTGGTGAGGTTGTCCAGGTGGATATTTTTCTGGGTTACCACCTGCGAGACCAATATCACATCGGCCTTTTCCTCAATTGCCCGGGCCACCAGGTCTTCGGAATCCACCTGGGCACCCATGTTGATGGCGCGGATTTCGTGGTAACTCTCCAGACCCTTGTGCCCGTTGAACCCCTTCATATTCATGATGGCATCAATGCCCACGGTGTGTGCGTCGGTCTCTATGCAGGCCCCTATCACCACCATGCGCCGCCCCATTTGCTCGGCAATCAAGGCATTGATGCCATCCTTGTCCATCACCTCATATTCGGGCTTGACCACTTGAAAGCTGGATAAATCCACCTGGTGTTTGCACTGGCCGTAGACCACATAGAAACTGAAGCCCTGACCCATGTCTTCGCAATGCACCACTGATGGCTCGTCCAAGCCCATGAGGCTCGCCAGCCGCTTGGCACCTTCTTTGGAGGTTTCGTCCAGCGCCACCGGCAGCGTGAAGGACAGCTGCACACGTCCGTCGCCCAGCGTGTCGCCATAGGGTTTGACCCACTGCTGGGGTAGTTTGGCGTCAAGCATGGAAAACTCCCTGAACAGTGGAAAACAGCTGGGGGCAGAGCATCAGCTGGGGGAAAGGGTTGTAGTAGGTGTCGGCCTTGGTGATTACACCGTCCAGGCCTTTCCCACCGGTGGGCGTACGCGATATTTCCGCAAACATGCCTTTGCCAATGGCGCTGGTCAAGCTGATGGCTTCAATTTCGGCCAGCATAGCGTCGGCTTGCGCCAACACGGCCTGGGCGCGCTGCTCAATCAGGCCGCCGCGCTTGAACTCAATCTCGGAGTGCAGATCCTTCATGGTGCCAAAAACATACTTGGCGTTCTGAATCGCCAGAAAGCGATCCTGTATGAAGGGGGTGTGTATGGCTTCGGTCATCATGCCCAACAGGTGGATGTTTTGCTGCGTGACGGTGCTGACGATGTTGAACAGCGTGTCCTGCACCTGGCCCTTGAAGATATTGCCGGTCATGTGTTTGGTGGGCGGCATGTACTTCAGCGACGCATCCGGGAACACCTGGCGCACCAGTTGAGCATGGGCCAACTCCCACAGAAAGCCGTTTTCAAGTTCCGGGTGGATTTCGAAAGCATGACCCAAACCCATTTGTTCAGGCTTCAGGCCCGAGAGCTCGGCAAATTGCTCATTGATGAGCTGGGACGCCAGCACCGTGTGCGCCGCCTCAAACGCATCGGCCGTGGTCAGGTAGTTGTCCTCACCGGTATTGATGACGATGCCAGCATAGGCATTGACCATGCGCGAGAAGAACTGGTCTATGAAAGTGCGCTGCATGTTGATGTCACGAAAGATGATGCCGTACATCGAATCATTGAGCATCATGTCCAGCCGCTCCATCGCGCCCATGGCGGCGATCTCGGGCATGCACAGCCCGGAGCAGTAGTTGGTCAGGCGGATATAGCGGCCCACCTTGGCACCCACTTCGTCCAGCGCGGCGCGCATCAGGCGGAAGTTTTCCTGCGTGGCGTAGGTGCCGCCAAAGCCTTCGGTGGTGGCGCCATAAGGCACATAGTCCAGCAAGCTCTGGCCGGTGGAGCGGATCACCGCAATGATGTCGGCACCCTGCTCTGCGGCGGCACGCGCCTGCGCCACGTCTTCATGAATATTGCCCGTGGCCACGATCAGGTACAGCCAGGGCGCTTTGCCCTCACCCAAGGATTTGATCGTGGCGTCCCGCAGGGCACGTTGCGCTGCGATGTGCTCGCACATGACACGCGCATGGACGTCAGCCGCGTTGCGCGCTGCCGCCTCATCCTTGGGGCGCGCAAGCGTCAGCCTGCCACCGGCTACGGCCTCGGCCACTTGCTGGGCGGTGTAACCGTGTTCCTTCATGGCACTGGCCAATATCGGGGCGGCACCATATTGCAGCAGGTAGTGCTCCTGTAAGTGACTGACTACACGGTTGGGCAGAGGGATGCCGTTTTCATCAACTCCGTCAACGCCCAGCAAACGCAACGTGGCGCGCTCCACCGTGGTGGTGGTGAACTGCGCCATGTCGTCAAAGACCCGGCGAGCGATGCGCCTTGCAGAATTGCGTGCGCGGTCTATCTGCGTTTGATCTAAATGCAATTGAGGCATGCTGCTTCCTCTTGTTTACTGGTTTGTTCGTCAAACATCACGTCGCACACCCCATAGTCGGCAAAGGCAAGGCGTGCCGCAGACAAAAACGCGTGTGCATCAAAGCTTCCTCCCAGCGGAGAGAACGGATTGAGCGTGATGCCAATCATGTTGATGGCGCGGTAGGCCAGTAGCCTGGCTCCGAGCTTGCGAAACGCCAGCAGGTCGGCGGCGTCAACAAACAGTTTGGTGCCATCGGCCACGACCACGGTCAGACCCGCATGGCGCACAGCCAACAGCCCCAGGGCGCGCCACATTGAGCGGCCAACTGCGCCGCTGAGGGCGATGGTGGCAACGTCAAAATCGGCATGGTGGAGCAGAGTTTCGCCAGCATTCAGCGTGGCCATATCGGCCAGCAGCAAGGAGGCGCCATGTTGGTCCCACAAGCCCACACCACCCTGGCTAAACACGCTTTCACACAGTGTGCGCGTCGCATCAGGGGCTTGCGCGATTCCCAAAATGGCGAGGCGGTCACGCGTTTTGCGAATCACGTCTTGTATGCCACCACCCATTGCGGCACCGGTCGCCAAGATCACGCCGTTGGCGATGGCGGGGGACGCGTGATGGCTTCGACCCAACGCGCCATCCAGAATGACCAGGGACGCGCCACACTGTTGAAGCCGCGCAATGACTTTGAGCTGGTCCGAGTTGCGCGAGGGGCCAGCGATCTCCATCTCGCCGTATTCCAGTGCCTTGACGACCAGGATTTCACCCATAGGGCTGTCAATGGCAGTGGAATCTACCAATCTCCAGCGTAACTTGGCGCGTTGCAAGGTGGCACGGGCCGTTGCCACCAAGCTGCCGGTCCAGACCCGAATGGGCGGTTTGGGGACCGAAAACACCATGTCACGGTCTTCCCCGTCGCGTCCAATCGAGGTCACGCCCACCGCGATGTGATCCGCTGCGGCTTGGGCCAGCAGATGGTTCAACGCCACGGTTTTTCCGGTGTTTTTTGTCATGCCCATGACGGCGACAACATCTACCCCCCGGGACTGGATGCTGTGCCAAAGAGCGCTGTTCTCAGGAGTCATAGGGAAGTGTCCAACACCCATCAAACATAGAGCTGCTCGAACAGGGCGCGCAGCGTGGCACTTTCGCGCAGTAGCGATAGGGCAAACTCGGCGTGGCCCGTTGCATACCCGTTGCCCACCATCATTTCCACATCCTTGCCAACGCCCTCGGCACCCAAGGCAGCCGCTGTAAAACTGGTTGCCATGGAGAAGAAGTAGATTTTTCCGTGCTGGCGAGTTGCCAAAATGCTGCCCATTTCAGTGTTGGGAATGTTGACGCAGTTGATCACCACATCGGCCAATTTGCCGCCGGTGACCACGGCCACAGCATCCATCAACGCCAACGCATTGGTGGCGTCAACCTGCAGCGCGTGGTCTGCCCAGCCGAGCTCGCGCATGCGTTGGCAGTCTTTCTGAAAGGGCGACACGCCGATCACGCAGCCACCAGGCCCAGCACGCTTTTTGGCCTCATACACACACAAGGTACCGGACTTGCCTCCACCGCCAATCACCACCACGGTGTGGCCCGACTTCACCAGGCGCGCCGTCTGCGCCGGTGCGCCAGCCACATCCAAAATGGCCAGCGCCATTTTTTCGTCGATATCGGCGGGCAGTTTGGCGTACAGGCCGGTCTCGAAAAGAATGGCGCGGCCTTTGATTTCCATCTGGTCTTTGTCCAGGTGAATCGTGGTGATGGCGTCGATGCGCAGCGGCGTGAGCGACAGCGACACCAGCGTGGCAATCTTGTCGCCCACGTGCAGGTCGGTCTTGCCTGCCAACGCGGGGCCAATCTCGGCCACGGTGCCAATCAGCATGCCACCCGAACCAGTCACCGGATTGTGCAGTTTGCCGCGCTGGGCAACGATTTCCTCAACCATCTCGCCTATCTTCGTGGCGTCGCCACCGCAGGCGGCCTTGATCTGCGTGAAGCTGGCGGCGTCAATGTTGAGGGCCGATACGTCGATCAGGATCTCGTTATCAAAAATATCCATCGCGTTGTTGATTTTCCAGGCGGGCTGGGGCAGTACGCCCAGCGGTTCCAGAACGCGGTGCGTGCCGTAAGGGGATCCGTGTTTCATGATGGTCTAGTTGCTTTGGGTGGGCAGGCTGTATTCCTGGCCCAGGCCGGGCATTTCCACCGTTTGGCCCGCGTAGTTGCGGCACTTGATGGTGGTGCCGCTACCGTCGGGCAGTTCTTCTTCGCGCACGTAGCTGGGGATGATGGGCAACTTGCCCAAGCCGCCCAAACCATCGACGATGAAGGTTGGCACTGCGGGGCCGCTGATCCACCCCCGCAGCCCTTCATAAAGCTCGAGCATGCGTTTGTGCGGCACCACAAAGTGGTGTGCGCCCTCCACCATGTCAGTGGAATACACGTAGTAGGGTCGCACACCCATTTCGATGGATTGCAGGAAGAGCTCGCGCATCACTTCAATGTCGTCGTTGACGCCTTTGAGGCACACCGTCTGCAGGCCCATCATGATGCCGGCCTTCTGGATCAGCTTGACGCGCTCGCGCAGCAAGGGCGTGATTTCCTTGGGGTGGTTGATGTGGATATTGATCATTTGCACGCGGTGCTTCTCCAGCACGGCGCACAGCTCGGGCGTCACCCGGGTCGGCATCTGCACCACCATGCGTGAGCCCATGCGCAAGAAGCGCACATGGGGCGCGCGCCGCCGCAGTTCGCCAAGAATATGGTCCAGGCGCTCGTCCGAGAAGGTCAAGGGGTCGCCACCCGAGAGCAGTACGTCCTGAATCTGGGTATTGCTGGCGATGTAATCAATCGACGCTTCAATCTGGTCTTTGGCAACTGAGCCCGCCGGTTGCGACACCATGCGCTTGCGGGTGCAAAAGCGGCACAGCGTGGCACAGGTGTTGGACACCAAGAACAATACACGGCGCGGGTAGCGGTGTACGACGCTGGTGCCAGGAATGGTGTCGCCTTCCTCGCCCAACTGGTCCAGCATGGTGGCAAAGCCGGGCTTGGTTTCCTCGGTAAAAGTGGGCAGGTATTGCATGCGGATCGGGCAATTGCGGTCATCGCGATCCATCAACTGGGCCATGTAGGGCGTAATGGACACGGCAAATTTGCTGTACACGGTCGCGTTCACGTCTTCCACGTTGTTGAGCACGCCCATCAGTTCGGAGTGGTGCGAGTAACGGCGGGCAAATTGCCTTTGCCATGACTCCGCGCCCGGGTCATAGGCATCCAGCTCTTCACGGGTCAGCAGTTTTTTGGGAGCAGCGAAGTCGACTTTTTGCAGCATGTGGGTCTCTTGACAAGTGGGTGATCCGCAATACCCCGGCTTGCAGTCGGAGTCATTAGCAACCAGTTTAGGAAGGAGTGACGCCGTTTGAAACAGGCAAATTGACTGAGATAGTTGACCTGATTCAGCCATAATGTTTTAAAAACTAGCAATATGACTGAAATGCCCCTTTCCACACCCTTGGATGCCCTGGACCGTCAACTCATCGAGTTGCTGCGGGTCAATGCGCGCTTGCCCATGGTCAAGCTGGCCAAGGCCCTGGGTTGCGCGCGCAGTACCGCGCAACTGCGCCTCAAGGCCCTGGAAGACGCAGGCGTTATTTCTGGCTACACCGTGGGCGTGACAGCCGGTCGGCCATCCTCGAGCATCCGCGCCATGGTGCTGATTTCGATCGAGTCCAGGAACGAGCACGATGTCGTGCGTGCGCTGACCAAGCGGCACGAAATTGTCAAGCTCTACTCCGTCAGCGGTCGCTACGACCTGTGTGCCATGCTGACAACGGATTCGACCCAGGAGCTCGATGCGGTGATCGACAAAATCCGGGTGATCAAGGGCGTGGTGGACACGTTTTCAACCATTCTGTTGTCGACCAAACTGGACCGGCCGGACTAATGGAGACACTACCGAATGCGCGGCAACGCCTGCAATTGTTCGGGCGTTGTGAAATAAGCCGCCGTTGAGCCCGCGCGCGCGCGCGCTTGCGCCAGTTCGTGGCGCGCCACGGTGCGCAGGTGCACCTCGTCGGGTCCATCCATCAGGTGCAAGGCCCGGCCCCAGGTCCAGAAGAAAGCCAGCGGCGTGTCGGGCGACAAACCCATGGCCCCAAAGACCTGCATGGCACGGTCCACCACACGGGACTGCAGCCGCGCTGCCACCACTTTGATGGCAGCGACCTGGGCCCGCAGGGCACCGGGGTCGACCACGCCTGCAGGCTGGTCCAGCATCCAGGCCACCTGCAACACCAGCAACCGGGCCTGATCGATCTCCATGCGTGACTCAGCAAGCCAGTCCTGCACATTGGAAAAGTCCGACAAATATTTGCCAAACGCCTGGCGCTCTAGCGTGCGCTCGGTGGCCAGGTCCAGCGCCAGCTCGCACTGGCCAATGGCGCGCATGCAGTGGTGCACGCGCCCGGGGCCCAGGCGCGCCTGCGCCATGGCAAAGCCCTCGCCCCATTGACCCAGTAAGTGGTCGGCGCTGACGCGCACATCGCGCAGCACAATTTCGCAGTGCCCTTCGGGAGAATGGTGGTGCACCACCGCAATGTTGCGTACCACCTGCACCCCGGGGGTGCCCAGGGGAATCAGCACCATGCTGTGCTGGTGGTGAACGCTGGTGTCTGGGGAGTCCGGCGCATCCGTCGCATTGCGGCACATGACAATCAGCAGCTTGCACCGGGGGTGCGCCGCACCGGTAATGAACCATTTGCGGCCGTTGAGCACCAGTTGGTCGCCGTCGCGGCGCACCGTGGTCTGTAGATTGGTGGGGTCGCTGGAGGCCACATCGGGCTCCGACATGGCAAACGCGGAGCGGATGTCACCCTGTAGAAGAGGCTCCAGCCACTGCGTGCGTTGCTGCGCATTGGCAAAGCGGTGCAACAACTCCATGTTGCCGGTGTCCGGCGCGCTGCAGTTGAAGACTTCCGGCGCCCAGTGCAAGCGGCCCATGGCCTCGGCCAGTGGAGCGTAGTCCAGATTACTCAAGCGGGTGCCGGGCTCCCCCTCGCCCAGCGTGGGCAGAAACAGGTTCCACAGGCCCTCTTCCTGGGCCAGGGTCTTGAGGTCATCCATAAAGGGCGGCGGATAGATCCCGTCCTGCACGGATGCGTGCCATGCTGCGTTGTAGGGCAGCACGTAGCGCTGCATGAAAGTGTCCAGGCGCTGGCGCAGGTCTTGCGCGCGGGGGGAGTGTGCAAAGTCCATGCGCCGATTGTCGGATTGGCGCCCTGCAATGTCACAACACAGGTGACACAGGTCTAGGCAATGGAAGGGGCTTCACCTTGGAACGCGCCATTGACACTGCAACGGGTTTGGAGCCCGAAACCCCATTCGTACGCCGTTCGCCGCCGGCTAACGCGGCGTTCATGGTGTTTGAAGATCGCACGGTGGATTGGGTTACTTGGTCCATTTGATCCAGCTTAAACACTGCGACCGCTTCAACCAGCTCTGCAGCTTGCGATTTAAGGCTACTCGCTGCTGCAGCCATCTGCTCGACCAAGGCGGCGTTTTGCTGCGTAGTCTGGTCCATTTGTGTCACGGCCTCGCCCACTTGCGCCACGCCCGCGGACTGTTCGGTGCTCGCCGCACTAATCTCGCCCATGATGTCTGTGACACGCTTGATACTGGCAACCACTTCCGTCATTGTGGTGCCTGCCTGATCTGCCAATAAATTCCCTTGCTCTACGCGTTCGACACTGGCATTAATGAGTATCTTAATTTCCTTGGCAGCATCTGCTGAACGACCGGCAAGCGATCGCACTTCCGATGCCACCACTGCAAAGCCACGGCCTTGCTCACCGGCCCGGGCGGCTTCCACCGCAGCATTCAGGGCCAAAATGTTGGTTTGGAACGCAATACCGTCAATGACGCCGATGATGTCACTGATTTTGCGACTGGATTCGTCGATGCCTCGCATGGTTTCAACAACCTGACCCACCACTTCTCCCCCACGTATGGCCACAGCTGAAGCACTTGTCGCCAATTGATTAGCCTGGCGCGCGCTGTCGGCGTTTTGCTTCACGGTGGAGCCCAGTTCCTCCATTGACGCCGCCGTTTCCTCCAATGCACTCGCCTGCTGCTCTGTCCTTGCTGAAAGATCGTGATTGCCTTGTGCAATCTCGGCACTTGACGTGGCTACGCCATTGGACCCTTCACGCACATTGGCCACGATCGCAGCCACGTTGTCACGCATCGTCTTTATGCCATGCATGATGCTGTCGACGTCTCCTGGTCGCAGTGAGATTTTTACCGACAGGTCGCCCTTGGCCATAAGGTGGGTGATGGCATTTGCGTCAGCTGGCTCCCCACCCAGCTGCTTGACAACGCTTCGGGCAATTACCAATGAGGCCACGAGCAACGCGATAGCCAATACAGCGGCCCCCAAAGCGGAGGTAAGAACGCGTCTTGCAATGGCGGAATCCACCGTATCAACGTAAACCCCTGACCCGACAATCCACCCCCAGGCGTCAAAGCCCTTGACGTAGGAAATCTTAGGCACAGGATCTTGGCTTCCCGGCTTTGGCCACAGATAACCAACATAACCCGCCCCACTGGCTTTGACCGTTTTGACAAACTCGGCGTAGAGCTTCACCCCATTGGGATCTGCAAGGTCAGACATGTCCTTGCCAATGAGTTCTGGCTTGATCGGGTGCATGACAACAACGCGCTGCATATCGTTCACCCAAAAGTACTCGGTTTCGCTGTAGCGC
>CAIYYA010000063.1 GCA_903930255.1 uncultured beta proteobacterium | reverse complement strand
GGCCAGGGCAAAGACGCTTTTCGGCGCGGCCAAGAGCAACTGGCTGCGCGCCAATACGAGCCAGCTTTGGTGAGCTTTTATGAGGCCGATAAAAACGAGCCGGAAAACGCCGAATACCGCACGGCCATCAAAACCACCAGCGAAAAAGCCATCACCACGCTGCTATCTGAGGCGGCCACGTTGCGCGATAAGCAACCTGCTAAAGCCGCTGAAATTTACCAACGCATCTTGCTGCTGGCGCCTGCCAACGAGCGCGCGCTGGCGGGCTTGCAGGCCTTAGAGCTAGACCAGCGCCATCAGCGTTTGTTTGAAGATGCCAGCCGCGCCGCTGCTACCGGGCGCGAGCAAGAGGCACGCGCCAAGTTCAAAAAGCTGCTCGGCGAAGCCCCTACCCATGCTAGTGCACGCCAGGCACTGCGCAGTTTGGACGAAAAAGCTGGCCGCACCAGCACCCTGCCCACGCTCAGCCCGGCGCTGCGCAAGCCGGTGTCGATGGTCTTTCGCGATGCCACGCTAAAAATGGTGTTTGATGCTTTAGCCAGCAGCTCGGGCATCAATTTTGTGTTTGACCGCGACCTCAAGCAAGACACGCGTGTGACCGTTTTGCTGCGCGAAGTGGCTTTTGACGAGGCGCTGGCGCAAATCACCAGCTCAAACGGTCTGGCTCAGCGCGTGGTGAATGCCAACACGGTGATGATTTACCCAGCCTTGCCCAACAAGGTGAAAGAATACCAAGACTTGCTGGTGCGTAACTTCTTTGTTGCCAATGCTGATGTCAAGCAGCTGTCGATCTTGCTCAAAACCGTGCTCAAGATCAAAGACCTTTACACCGACGACAAGCGCAACCTGATTGTGGTGCGCGACACCTACGAGCAGGTTGCCATGGCTGAAAAAATGATAGCGGCTCACGACCAGCCAGAGCCCGAGGTGATGCTGGAAGTTGAAATTCTCGAGTTCAACCACACCAAAGATACCAACATTGGGCTGCAGTTTCCAGAGCAGGTGGCCTTTGGTGTTGCCAGCCCGATCACGCTCAACGCTTTGCGCGCCATCAGCGACACATCGATCAACGTCTCGGGGCTTGCCAGCACCGTGGCCATCAACCTCAAGCGCCAGTTGGGCGATATCAACATCTTGGCCAACCCGAGGATTCGCGTGCGCAACCGCGAAAAGGCCAAGTTTCACATTGGTGATAAGGTGCCGGTGATCACTTCAACAACTTACCCCGGCACCACCACCGGGGCGACCAGCTCGTCGGTTAGCTATCTGGATGTGGGTATCAAGCTCGAATTTGAGCCAGCAATTCAGCTCGACGACGATGTCATCATTAAAACTGTGCTCGAGGTCAGCTCTATCACCAACACGGTAGTGAACTCTGGCACCACCGCCTACCAAGTGGGCACGCGCAATGCCACCACCACCCTGACTTTGCGCGACGGCGAAACCCAGGTGCTGGCAGGCTTGTTGAGCACCGACGAGACCAACACCACCAACCGCTTGCCGGGCTTGGGCGACATACCGGTGCTGGGCAATTTGTTCAGCAACCGTGCCAGCAAGGGCGGCCGCAAAGAAATTTTGCTCTCGATCACACCACGCATCTTGCGCAACCTGCATCGCCCCACCGATGATTTGCTCGAATTTAACTTTGGTCCGGAAAACGGAAACCAGGGCGGCAGCGGCCAAGGCGCTGTGATGCCTGTCATGCCGATGCCCGTGCCTGCACCACGCCCGGCGCAGCCATTTGCCGGTGGCGCTGCTGCACCTGTGGGTGTTTCGTCTGGGCAAAATTCATCTGGTCTGACACCGATGGTGCCGTTTGGCACAGTTGCGCCTGCGCCAGCGCTGCCGCAAGCCCAAGTGCCAGCAAGCGGTGGCGTGCCCGCAATAGATTTTCAGCCGCCACCCGGGGTGGGCAGCCCGGCGCGCTGAGGGTTATCCATTTGTCATCAATCGTCCCTGCGCCATCCATCCGGAGAGAGTTTCATGACCCACAAAAAATTGCCTATCGGCATTCAGACATTTCGTGAAATCCGTGAAGATGACTGCTATTACGTTGATAAAACTGCGCTGATTTTGCAATTGCTGCAAGAGGGTAAATACTATTTTTTAAGCCGCCCACGCCGTTTTGGCAAAAGCCTGCTGATCGACACCATTGCTGAGCTGTTTGCCGGCAGTCAGGCGCTGTTTAAAGGGCTGCATTGCCACGACAAATGGGACTGGACAAAAAAATACCCTGTCATTCGCATCAGTTTTACGGAAGGGGTGCGCGGCGGAGTAGCAGGGTTGGATCAGCGCGTGCGAGAAATTTTGGCGCAAGAGCAAAAACGCCTGGGCGTGTCTTGTGTAAACCAAAGCCTGGCTGGTGTTTTATCAGAGTTGATCTCTGAAACCCATGCAGTCACCGGTCAGCGCGTGGTGGTGCTGATTGACGAATACGATAAGCCGATTCTGGACAGCATCAGCCAAGCCGATGAAGCGCGCGAGATGCGTGAGACGCTGCGCAATTTGTACGCGGTGCTCAAAGCATCCGACGCGCACATCAAATTTGCAATGCTCACTGGCGTGAGCAAGTTCAGCAAAGTCAGCTTGTTTTCGGGGCTTAATAATTTGCGCGATATCACGGTCTCGGGCACCTATTCGACCATTTGTGGATACACCGAGGTCGATCTAGATCGTGTCTTTGCCCCGGAGCTTGAAGGTTTGGATCGTGCCGAAATCAAGCGCTGGTACAACGGCTACAACTGGCTGGGTGAAAGTGTTTATAACCCGTTTGATTTGCTACTGCTGTTTCGGGAACGTCAATTCAAGCCCTATTGGTTTGAAACTGGGACGCCCAAATTTTTGATTGATCTGCTCGCTCAGCGGCAAGTTTATACGCCCAAACTGGGTAGCCTGGTGGCCGCAGAAGCCTTGTTATCGGCCTTTGATGTGGAACAAATCAGCTCGGAGGCGCTGCTATTTCAGGCGGGGTACTTGACCATCAAAAGCGTTTGGAGCATACCCGGGCGCCAGGAATTCACCCTCAAATATCCTAACTATGAGGTGCAGGCCAGCCTCAACGACAGCTTGTTGCAAGCCTTGAGTGGCGACCCGTTTGCACCTGGCCCCGGCATTGGCAAACTTTACCGATTGCTGTTGGCCAATGACTTTGCCAGTATGCAAACCCTGTTTACCGCTTTTTTTGCCAGCATTCCGTTTGAATGGTTTAGCAATAGCCCGATTGCCCAGTATGAGGGTTATTACGCCAGCGTGTTTTACAGCTATTTTGCTGCACTGGGGCTGGACATCACCACCGAAGAAAGCAGCAACGCCGGACGCCTGGACATGGCGGTGCGCTTTAACCGACACATTTATCTGTTTGAGTTCAAGGTGGTAGAACTGATACCCGAGGGCAGGGCACTGGCACAAATCAAAGACAAAGGCTATGCCGCCAAGTATCTGGCAGAGCAACAACCGATACATCTGATCGGTGTTGAGTTCAGCAAAACCAGCCGTAGTGTGGTTGGTTTTGAGCTTGAAACGCTATTAAACATATAGCTTTTTGCGCCCATTGCGTAACAGCAAATGGCTCTCTTGCTGGGTAAAATTCTGATACCTGAATTCGGGTGCAAAAGTTATAAAGAGATACGACATGAGCAAATTAAACAAAATTAGTGCTGTTGCGCTGGCCATTGCTTCAGCCGGATCAGGTGCTCAAGCAGCGTCTGTCAGCGCTGTGGCGGGCTGGAACCTGTTGGGTTACAGCGACGCACAAGACGTGGTGGTGGCCGATGCCTTTGGCAATGCCGGCAATGTGCTGACG
>CAIYYA010000062.1 GCA_903930255.1 uncultured beta proteobacterium | reverse complement strand
TCATCATTGGGTTGGACCACCGGTACACCTACACCGGCCAACCAAACGAATCCCATCGCCTCGACGGCCCAGACCCAAACCATTTCAGCCCCGAGTATTTCAGCGGTCAGCTGTGGGACAACCCAGATCTCGCTCACTCGGAGGAGTTCTATGCCATTGCCCGCAAGGTCTTTGAAGCTGACGGGCGCCGCATCATTGATGCAACCGTTGATGGTGCCTGCACGGTGTTTGAAAAGGCGGACTACCGCGCACTGATTGGCGCCCCAGCCTAGCCATGCGCATACCAGTTCAAATGCTCGGTCAATCCGGCTGTCGCCTAGAAATGGCGGGGCAAGTCATCTATGTTGACCCCTATTTGTCGCATTCAGTTCAAGCCCTTGATGCGCCTGACTTGGTGCGCCTGGTGCCCATTCAATTGATGCCGGAAAACGTAACCGATGCCAACTGGGTGCTGCTGACACACGAGCACATTGACCACTGCGATCCTCACACGGTACCCAAGTTGGCGGCGGCCTCACCCGCATGCCATTTTGTCGGACCCGTGCCGGTTATTGAAAAATTGACCCAGTGGGGCATAGCCCAAGAGCGCTTGCATCTGGCGGTCGGTCAATGGACGGTGCTGTCACCGGGCTTGGAGCTGCGTGCCGTGCTTGCCGCCCACCCCCATTTAGAGCAATGCGCCGATGGCTCTTGGCGCTATGTCGGCTTTTTGTTGAGAAACCCCAAAGGCACGCTCTACCTCGCAGGCGACACCCGTTTGTGCGACGAGCTTATCGCCGAGCTGCAAGCCGTTGGCCCAATACACACTGCCTTTCTGCCGGTTAATGAGATTAACTACTTTCGCAACAGGCGCGGAATCATTGGCAATATGTCCGTTCGCGAAGCCTTTGGGCTAGCCCAAGAGCTTGGGATTGAGCAAGTCGTCGCGGTGCACTGGGACATGTTTGCCATAAACGAGGTCTACCCCGAAGAAATTCGCCTCTTGCATCACAAAATGGGCTGCAGTTTTAAGCTGCTGATGAGCCCACATAGCCTCAACCTTGGCCGCCCCAAGGCCAGCGTGGTGGTCCGAACGCTGAACGAAGCGCGCTACCTGCCCGAGTTACTGGAAGGCATTGCCGTCCAAGTGACCAATGGCATCGACTTTGAAGTTGTACTTGTGGACTCTGGCTCCACCGATGCCACCCTGGCTATTGCCGAGCGATATGGCTGCCGCATATTGCATATTCACCGTGACGACTTTTCATTTGGTCGCTCACTCAACATGGGCTGTCAGGCTGCCGAGGGCGACATTCTGGTCATTACCAGTGGTCACTGCGTGCCAGTGGACCCCAATTGGCTGCAGGCCCTTTGCCAGCCACTCTTGGACGGCCACGCCCAATACAGCTACGGCCGTCAAGTGGGGGGGCCTGACAGCCATTACAGCGAACGCCGGGTATTTGAAAAATACTTTGGCGCACAGTCACGCATCCCACAAGACGGCTTCTATTGCAACAACGCCAATTCAGCTTTGCTTAAAGCAGTCTGGCAGCGTCACCGCTTCGACGAGGACCTCACTGGCCTTGAAGACATGGCGTTGGCCCAACAACTGGTGCGCCAAGGCGGCAAGCTAGCCTATGTGGCTGAATCTATCGTGTTTCACCACCACTCAGAAACCTGGTCGCAGGTCAAACGCCGCTTTGAGCGCGAGGCAATTGCGTTGCAGCAAATACTGCCACAGGTGCATGTGGGCTTGCTGGATACAGCGCGTTACATCCTTACCAGCATTTGGCGCGACTGGCGCCATGCCCGAGAGTTAGGTGTTTGGTCCCAACAGGCGCTGAATATCGCGCGCTACCGCTATTACCAATTTACTGGCAGCAGCGCAGGCAACCACGAGCACCGCAAACTCTCGCACGCTGAAAAAGAAAAATACTTTTACCCCCACTGAACACCGGAGCCCCAAGTCAATGAGCCCTGCAAAACCCCGTATCGTCGCCCTGTTGCCAATGAAGGCCAACAGCGAGCGCGTCAAAGGCAAAAACTTTCGTGAATTCAATGGCAAACCCCTGTTCAGGTGGATTCTTGACACCCTGCTGGCCGTGGAAGCCATTGACGAAGTCATCATCAACACCGACGCGCGGCATGTGCTGGCTGCGCACGGCTTGGTAGACGGCCCGCGCCTGCGCATCCGCGACCGCAAGCCCGAGATTTGTGGCGACTTTGTCTCTATGAACCTGGTGTTGGCTGATGATGTGGCCAACGTCCCCGCCGACATTTATGTCATGACCCACACCACCAACCCGCTGCTCTCAGAGGCCAGTGTGCGCGGCTCTATTGCCCTGTATCAAAAAGCCGTGGCTGAGGGCACGGGCGACTCGGTCTTTACTGTCAACAAGTTTCAAACTCGCTTCTACCGTGCCGATGCCAGCGCCATCAACCACGACCCAAACAACCTCATCCGCACCCAAGACCTGGAGCCCTGGTTTGAAGAAAACTCAAACCTCTACGTCTTCTCTGCCGCCAGTTTTGCCAGCACCAATGCCCGCATAGGCCAAAAGCCGTTGATGTATGAGATGGGCCGCACCGAATCCGTGGACATCGACGACCAGGAAAGCTGGCACATGGCCGAAGCAATGTCCAAATATCTCCAACAATCATGAAAATCCTCGTCACCTGCCCCCCCATGCTGCGCATGATCGATAGCTTCAGGCCCCTGTTTGCCCAATACGGCGTAAACATCACCACCCCAAACGTGGTGCAAACCCTGAGCGTTGAAGAGTTGAAACAACTGGTGCCCCAGCACGACGGCTGGATCATTGGCGACGACCCCGCCACCCGTGAAGTCTTCACCGCAGGCAAAGCCGGCAGCCTGAAGGCCGCCGTCAAGTGGGGCATTGGCGTGGACAACGTGGACTTTGCCGCCTGCAAAGACCTGGGGCTGCCCATCATCAACACCCCCAACATGTTTGGGGGCGAGGTGGCCGACATTGCCGTGGGCTATGTGATAGCCCTGGCGCGCGAAACCTTTGAAATTGACCGTGGCGTGCGCGCCGGCCAGTGGCCCAAGCCGCGCGGCATCTCACTGTCTGGCAAAACCGTGGCCCTGGTCGGCTTCGGCGATATTGGCAAAAACACCGCCAAACGCCTGCTGGCCGCAGACATGCACATCATTGCCTACGACCCGTTTGCCCAGCCCACCCCAGACCTGGCCGCCGTGCAAATGGCCGTCTGGCCCCAGCGCCTGCCAGAGGCCGACTTCATCGTCATCAACTGCGCCCTAACCCCCAGCAGCCGCCACATGCTCAATGCTGCCGTGCTGGCCAGCGCCAAACCCGGCGTGCGCGTGGTCAATGTTGGCCGCGGCCCGGTGGTGGACGAGGCCGCCCTGTGCGCCGCACTGCAAAGCGGCCAAGTCTATTCAGCCGCGCTAGACGTGTTTGAAGACGAACCCCTGCCAGCAAACTCATACCTGCGCACCCACCCGCGCTGCGTGTTTGGCTCGCACAACGCATCCAACACCGCAGACGCAGTAGAGCGCACCAGCCACATCGCCATTGACAAGCTGATGGGGTTTTTGGATGTGGCCCACCGTGGGTAACAGGCAAACAGCCATGGCTGCCCGACGCATTCGATAAGGATCGCATGTCATCTGAAATACAGCCTAGCGCCGGCCCCGGCTACCCGGCGTTTCTGGCGCAGCTCAAAGCCAACATCCGCCAGCGCCAATACCAGGCGCTACGAGCCACCAATCTAGAACTGGTGTCGCTATACCGGGAAATCGGCCAAGCCATCCATCAAAAGCAGGCGGCACTCGGTTGGGGTAAATCCGTCGTCGAAACCCTGGCGCGTGACCTACAGGCCGAATTCCCCGGCCGCAACGGCTTTTCAGCACGCAACTTGTGGAACATGCGTGACTTTTACAGCAGCTACAGTGCGCTGCCAAAACTGCAACCGTTGGTTGCAGAAATCAGTTGGGCCAAAAACCTCGTCATTCTTGGCCGCTGCAAAGATCCGCTGGAGCGCGAGTTTTACCTGCGTGCCACCGCCCGCTTTGGCTGGACCAAAGCCGTGCTGCAACACCAGATCGACAACCAAAGCTACGCCAAATACCTGCTCAACCAGACCAACTTTGACGCAGTCCTTCCTGAAGAAATCAAGGCACAGGCTGCGCTTGCCGTCAAAGACCACTACACCTTCGATTTTTTGGAGCTAGCCACTGAACACAGCGAACGCCAGCTTGAAAAAGCCCTTGTGGCCAATTTGCGCCATTTTCTGGCAGAGCTAGGCGGGGCGTTTGCCTTCATCGGCAACCAATACCGGTTAGAAGTAGGTGGGCAAGAGTACTTTATTGACCTGCTGCTTTTTCACCGGCGGCTGCGCTGCCTGGTTGCCATCGAGCTCAAAATTGGCGATTTTCAGCCAGAACATAAAGGCAAGATGGAGTTTTACCTTGAAGCGCTCGACACCCAAGAGCGTTTGGCTGACGAAAACCCGCCCATTGGCATCATTATTTGCCGGGGAAAAAACAAAACAGTTGTTGAATATGCCCTGCGCACCGCAAGCCGACCGTTGGGTATTGCCAGCTACAGCATCGTCCCCCAGTTGCCCCAAGACTACCAAGCCGACCTGCCCAGCCCCGAGAGCATCGCTGAGCGGCTAGCGCAGTGGCAACAAGCCGACGCCGAATAACTGCATCCCCGGACCATGAGTACTAACACAAACAATCCCCCCCGCTACGCCCTCATCACCGGTGCCGCAGGCGGCATAGGCCGGGCGCTGGTGCAAGAGTTTGTGGCCAATGGCTATGCCGTGATCGCCACCGACCTATCCCCCCAGCCCGCCGACTTGGCCTGCGCCCACTACCTGCAGGCCGACCTGGCCCGCACCGTGAGCGATGAAGCCTATGGCCAAAGCATCTTGGCCCAGGTAAAAAACATCGTCGCCCCTCATGGCCTGCATGCCCTGGTCAACAACGCCGCCATTCAGATACTGGGCGGCGCAGACAGCCTGACCCGTGCCGACTGGCAGCAAACCCTGCACGTCAACCTGCTGGCTCCCTTCTTTTTGGCGCAAGCCCTGTTGCCAGAGCTTGAGGCCGCCCAGGGCAGCATTGTCAACATCAGCAGCATCCATGCGCGTTTGACCAAAAAGAACTTTGTGGCCTACGCCACCAGCAAGGCCGCGCTGAGCGGCATGACGCGGGCCATGGCGGTTGACTTGGGGCCAAGGGTACGGGTGAATGCGATTGAACCAGCGGCCATTGAGACAGAGATGCTCAAGTCGGGTTTTGACGGAAAAGATGCGTTGTACGCGCAGCTTGAACAGTGCCATCCGGTTGGGCGGATTGGACTGCCGGTAGAGGTTGCAAAGTGTGTAATAAACCTTGTTCAAGACGGCATGCCCTTTTTGCATGGGGCTTGTTTGGCGCTGGATGGTGGCATCAGCGGCTGTTTGTTGGACCCCGACTGATGGACGCATCGCCTGATGCACCGTGCGGGCTATTGCCTGCACAACACCATCCAATTAGCGCGTTATACGCTCGGCACGATGTGCTGGGGGCCTATGCAAACGCTGCAGCAAGCGATTGGACACTGCATGCCCTGCTAGCGTCCAAGCTACCTGCCATCCCGGCACACTTGATGACTC
>CAIYYA010000061.1 GCA_903930255.1 uncultured beta proteobacterium | reverse complement strand
GCTTTCGCGTGGTGCAGCGCCGCTATCACGTCTAAGGTTTTTTGCCATGACATACCAGAACATCCTCTTTGAAGTGCAGGCAGGCGGCATTGCCCGCCTGACGCTGAATCGCCCCGACAAACTCAACAGCTTTACCGGAGCCATGCACACCGAATTGCGCGCGGCGCTCGATACCGTGCAAGCCGACAAATCCATCCGCGTGCTGGTCATCACCGGTGCGGGTCGCGCCTTCTGCGCCGGGCAAGACCTGGCTGACCCTGACATGGCCATGGGCCCGATGCAGCCTGACATTGGTAATGTGGTCGAACAAAACTACAAGCCCTTGGTGCTGGGCTTGCAAAACCTGCGCGTGCCGACCGTGGCCATGGTTAACGGCATTGCTGCCGGTGCCGGGGCCAGCTTGGCACTGGCGTGTGACCTGGTCATCGCCGCCAAATCGGCCTCGTTTTTGCAGGCTTTCAGCAAAATTGGTTTGATTCCAGATACGGGTGGCACCTGGTTCTTGCCGCAGCGCGTCGGTATGGCACGCGCCATGGGTCTGGCCATGCTGGCTGACAAATTGCCCGCCGAAAAAGCACAAGACTGGGGTCTGATCTGGCAGGCCGTGGACGACGCTGACTTGGCTTCTACCGTAGACAAGCTCGCTGCCCAACTGGCCGCCATGCCGACCAAAGCCCTGGTGCGCACCCGCACAGCCATGCACGCCGCGCCCAACCACACGCTGGAGCAGCAGCTCAGCATGGAGGGTGGCTTTATGCGTGAGCTGGGCTGGAGCCAGGACTTTGCCGAAGGTGTGGCCGCATTCATGCAAAAGCGTCCCCCCCAATTCAGCGGAAACTAAAACGCCATGACACACGCGCTTTCAACGCCAACCGTGGTCGCGGTCATTGGTGCTGGCGCCATGGGAGCCGGTATTGCCCAGGTGGCCGCTGCTGCTGGTCACAGCGTCAAGCTGTTCGACAACCGCCTCGGTGCTGCCGCACAAGCCATTGCAAGCATCCGTGCCCAGTTTGAAAAAATGGCTGCCAAGGGTAAGCTCTCGGCACAAGCCGCAGAAGCTGCAGGCGCACGCCTGTTGGCCGTCGAGCATGTCGCTGATGTGTTTGATGCGGGTCTGGTGGTGGAAGCCATTGTGGAAAACCTCGCGGTCAAACAACAGCTGTTCAAAGACTTGGAAGCGGTTGTTTCTGAGGGCTGTATTCTGTCCAGCAACACCTCGTCGATTTCCATCACTGCCATTGGTGCAGCGCTGAAAATTCCGCAACGCCTGGCTGGCTTGCATTTCTTCAATCCGGCCCCTTTGATGGCGCTGGTGGAAGTGGTCTCGGGTCTGGCGACTGATCAGGCAGTCGCCAACACCTTGTTTGCGACGGCAAAAGCCTGGGGTAAAACCCCGGTGCATGCCAAGTCCACCCCTGGTTTTATCGTCAACCGGGTCGCCCGACCGTATTACGCTGAAGCCTTGCGCGTGTTGCACGAGGGCGGTGCCGACTGCGCCACGCTGGATGCCTGCTGCCGCGAAGCCGGTGGCTTTCGCATGGGGCCATTTGAGTTGATGGACATGATTGGCCACGATGTCAACTTTGCCGTGACCAACTCGGTGTGGCGGGCGTTTTTCAATGACCCACGCTTTTTGCCCTCACTCATTCAGCAAGACTTGGTTGACGCGGGTTTTCTGGGCAAGAAATCAGGCCGGGGCTTTTATAACTACCAAGCGGGTGCCGACAAGCCACTGCCTGCGACGGTGTCAGTGCAAGACTTGCCTGCCGATATTCGGGTTCATGGCCAATCTGCTGCGGCCTTGGCACTGGTCAAGCGCCTGCAAACGAGCAACATCAGCCATACCCATCAATCTCCTTTGGGCGACACTTTAGCCACCGTTGGCGGTGCCACACTGCGCGTGACCGATGGCCGCACAGCGACCCATTGCGCGTTTGAGACGCAAACACCCAACACCGTGCTGATCGATCTGGCGCTGGATTACGCCCAAGCCAAGCGCCTGGCCATGAGTGTGGCGGCTCAGTGCAACCCATCTTCCGCCAGCGCGGCAATTGGTCTGTTGCAAGCCGCAGGTTTTGCGGTGTCCAGGTTGCAAGACATCCCCGGCCTGATCGTCATGCGCACGGTCGCCATGCTCGCCAACGAGGCAGCAGACGCCGTCAACCAAGGCGTGTGCGACGCAGCTGCAGTGGATACCGCCATGCGTCTGGGGGTCAACTACCCCTGTGGGCCTCTGGCCTGGGCCAATGCTGTGGGCCTTGGCACCATTCAAACCGTGCTCGGCCACCTGGCCCACACTTATGGCGAAGACCGCTACCGCACCTCGCCCCTGATCCAGCACCATGTTTTTGCACAAAAGGCTTTTTTATGACCCAGCATTTGACAGACCATCCGTCCGACCCACAAGCCTTGGCTGATGCCGTCACGCAGGCCATGTGGACGCGTGACCGCTCCAGCCAGGGCCTGGGCATGCAGATATTGAGCGTCAAGCCCGGCTATGCCAAGATGGCGATGCTGGTGCGTGCTGACATGGTCAACGGCCACCACATCTGCCACGGCGGCTTCATGTTCATCCTGGCCGATAGTGCCTTTGCTTATGCCTGCAACAGTTACAACCAGAACACCGTGGCATCGAGCTGCCACATCGACTTTCTGGCACCTGTGCGCGAGGGTGAGGCGCTCGAAGCCGAAGCGGTAGAACGCTCGTTGTCGGGGCGCACCGGTGTGTATGACATCACGGTGCGCACCCGCAGTGGCAAAACCATGGCCTTGTTCCGGGGTAAGAGTTACCGCATCAAGGGCGAGGTTATTGCCGGCCTGCAGCAGGCAGATGTTGCTGCCTGAGCTTTTTGATAGCGCGTTTTGAAAAGTACAAAAGGAGCTCCCTCATGACAGTCAAAAATCCCCAGCCCGGTGAGCTCGAAGCCATCGAAACAGCCAGCCGCGACGAAATCTCAGCCCTGCAATTGCAGCGTCTCAAGTGGTCTTTGCAGCACGCTTATGACAACGTGCCGTTTCATAAAGCAGCCTTTGATGCCAAGGGTGTGCATCCCAGCGATTTGATGACCCTGGCTGATCTGGCCAAGTTTCCTTTTATGACCAAAACGGCCCTGCGTGACCAATACCCGTTTGGGCTGTTTGCCGTGCCACAAAGCAAAGTGGCGCGGCTGCATGCCTCAAGCGGCACCACCGGCAAATCCATTGTGGTTGGCTATACCGCCAAAGATATCGACAACTGGGCCGATCTGATGGCGCGCTCTATTCGTGCTGCTGGCGGGCGTGCTGGTGACATGCTGCACAACGCCTATGGTTATGGCATGTTTACCGGAGGTTTGGGCGCGCATTACGGTGCCGAGCGCCTGGGCTGCACGGTGGTACCCATGTCAGGTGGCCAGACCGAAAAGCAGGTGCAACAAATTCTCGATTTTCAGCCGCAGATCATCATGGTCACGCCCAGTTACTCGCTGGTGATCGCCGAAGAATTTGAGCGTTTGGGTATCACTCCAGATCAAATCTCCCTGAAAGTGGGCATCTTTGGCGCAGAGCCGTGGGGCGAGGGTATGCGCAAAGAGATTGAGCGCAAGCTGGGCATAGATGCCATCGACATCTATGGTCTGACCGAGGTCATGGGCCCCGGTGTGGCTTGCGAATGCATTGAGTCCAAAGACGGACCAGTGATCTGGGAGGATCATTTTTTCCCCGAAATCATTGACCCGGAAACTGGCGAAGTGCTGCCCGATGGATCAGACGGTGAGCTGGTGTTTACTTCCCTGACGAAAGAAGCCTTTCCGGTGATTCGTTACCGCACCCGCGATTTGACGCGATTGCTGCCACCCACCTCGCGCGCGTTTCGGCGCATGGGCAAGATCACCGGTCGCTCGGACGACATGCTGATCGTGCGCGGTGTCAATGTGTTCCCGAGCCAGATCGAAGAGCAGATTCTGCGCGACAGGCGGCTCTCGGGTAATTACCAGATTTTGCTCAGTCGCGATGGCCACCTGGACAATGTCGAGGTGCGTTGCGAGCTGCAACGCGAGTTTTCCGGCAAGCTCTCATCCGCTGACGTGACGCTGATCAGCCAAGAGCTGCAGCACCACATCAAGACCATCGTCGGCATCTCGACCCAGGTCACAGTGCTGGGTTTTGAGGCGATTGAGCGCACCCAGACCGGCAAGGCGCGCCGCCTGATTGACCAGCGGCCCAAGCAGGTTTAAGCCCTGAAACGCTAATTTTTATAAGCTTTATTGTGCTTTAGCCCTTGTGCATCAAGCTTATGCAGCTATCAAATTTATAACAGGACGTGACCTGTCACGCAATCTATGACTGATGCTTTTATTTGCGACGCGGTTCGCACCCCGATTGGCCGATATGGTGGCGCGTTGGCTGGCGTGCGCGCTGACGACCTGGCTGCCATTCCCCTCAAAGCCTTGTTGGCACGCAACCCCCAGGTCAACTGGGCCAGTGTGGACGACATCATTTTGGGCTGTGCCAATCAGGCCGGTGAAGACAATCGCAATGTGGCGCGCATGGCTGGCTTGCTGGCTGGCTTGCCGGTGGAAGTGCCCGGCACCACGGTGAACCGCTTGTGTGGCTCCTCGCTGGACTGTGTTGGCATGGCGGCACGCGCCATCAAGTCCGGCGAGACCGATTTGATGATTGCAGGTGGTGTTGAAAGCATGTCGCGTGCGCCTTTTGTCATGGGTAAGGCCGAGAGCGCTTACTCGCGCAACGCCGCCATTTATGACACCACCATCGGCTGGCGTTTTGCCAATCCGCTGATGAAAAAGTTGTATGACACGCATTCAATGCCACAAACCGCCGATAACGTGGCGGCGGACTTTGGCATCTCACGCGCGGATCAGGATGCCTTTGCGCTGCGCTCTCAGCAGCGCTGGGCCGCAGCCCACGCAGCAGGGCGTTTTGCCGACGAGTTGATCCCGGTTTTGATTGCAGGCAAAAAGGGCGCCACCGTTGTGGTCGATACCGACGAGCATCCCCGTCCCGAGACCACGCTGGAAATGCTCAGCAAACTCAAGGGTGTGAACGGTCCGGATCTGTCAGTGACCGCTGGCAATGCCTCTGGCGTCAACGATGGAGCCTGTGCCTTGCTAATTGCCAGTGCCGCCAGTGCCCAAGCGAATGGACTAACACCACGCGCTCGCGTTGTGGCCATGGCGGCAGCCGGTGTGGCCCCTCGCATCATGGGGTTTGGCCCGGCTCCGGCGGTGCGCAAGGTGCTGGCCAAAGCTGGACTAAGGCTGGACCAGATGGATGTGATTGAACTTAACGAAGCCTTTGCTGCCCAAGGGCTGGCGGTGCTGCGCGACCTCGGTTTGCGTGACGATGAGGCGCGGGTGAATCCCAATGGCGGCGCGATTGCGCTGGGACACCCGTTGGGCATGAGTGGTGCGCGCTTGGTGACCACTGCCATGTATGAACTGGCACGGCGTGGCGGGCGTTATGCGCTTTGCACGATGTGCATCGGTGTTGGGCAAGGTATTGCCCTGGTGATAGAGAGAGTCTGATTCCAATTCCAGATCAACACGATATGTTGTTGCTTCGCCTTGTCGTACGTTCGTACTGTCTGCGGCTTCGTGCCTAATCTCGTGCTGATCTGGAACCGGAGAATATTTTTTAACCCTGATGGAGACAAAACGATGAAATTTACCCTAAAAAAACTCACTGTTGCTACTGCATTGGCCATGAGCGCTCTGGTGGCAACGGCCGCTGATTCGATCAAGATCGGCTCTGTGTTGTCGGTGACAGGTCCGGCCGCTTTCTTGGGCGACCCCGAGATCAAGACGCTTCAAATGTATGTGGAAGATATCAACAAAAAAGGAGGCGTTCTCGGTCGTCAGCTGGAACTGGTGCATTACGACGATGGCAGTGATGCGGGCAAGGCCAACGGTTTTGCCAAGCGCCTGATTGACGACGACAAGGTGGACGTGATTGTGGGCGGCACCACCACCGGCTCGACAATGTCGATGGCTCCGTTGGTCGAAAAGGCCGGTGTGCCGTTTATTTCGCTGGCAGGTGCTGTGGTGATCGTCGAACCTGTCAAGAAATGGATTTTCAAGACACCACACACCGATCGCATGGCTGCTGAAAAAGTGTTTGAAGACATGAAAAAGCGCGGCCTGACCAAGGTGGCGCTGTTCTCTGAGACCAGTGGTTTTGGACAAAGTGGCAAAAAGGAAACCGAAGGCGTTGCCGCAAAATATGGCATCACCTTGGTGGCCAATGAGACCTATGGCCCCAAAGACACCGACATGAGCCCGCAGCTGACCAAAATCCGCAATGTGCCGGGCGTGCAAGCCGTGTTCATTTTTGGCTTGGGTCAGGGGCCTGCCATTGCCACCAAAGGCTATAAACAGTTGGGCATGACCTTGCCGCTGTATCACGCGCATGGTGTGGCATCTGAAGAGTTCATCAAGCTGGCTGGCCCGGCTGCTGAAGGTGTACGCCTGCCTGCTGCTGCGTTGCTGATTGCCGACAAGCTGGCCGCCAACGACCCGCAAAAACCGGTGGCAGAAGGTTACGCCAAAGCATTCAACGCCAAGTGGAAAACTGATGTGTCAACCTTTGGTGGCCACGCCTATGACGGCCTGATGATGGCGGTGGACGCCATCAAGCGTGCGGGAGGTACAGATAAGGCCAAAGTGCGTGATGCGATTGAAGCCACCAAAGGCTTTGTCGGCACCGGTGGTATGGTGAATATGTCTGCTACAGACCACATGGGCCTTGACTTGTCAGCCTTCAAGCTGTTGGAGATCAAGGGTGGCGACTGGACGCTGGCCAAGTAAATCGGCCATGTTTAAAACCCTCGCTATCGAACAGAAGCACCAGGTCGCCACGATCTGGATGGATCGCCCGGAGGTATTCAACGCATTCAATGAGCAATTGATTGATGATTTGATCAGTGCCTGCCGGCAACTCGACACCGATGCTGGCGTGCGTGTGGTGGTGCTGGCTGGGCGGGGCAAACACTTCTCTGCGGGTGCCGACCTGAACTGGATGCGTCGTGCGGCAGAAGCTAGCGAGGCCGATAACTTGGCCGATGCCCGGCGCTTTGCCCGCATGTTGCGCACGCTTAGCGGCATGTCAAAGCCGACCATAGCGCGCATTCAGGGTGCTGCGCTGGGCGGCGGCACTGGGCTGGCCGCAGCCTGTGACATGGCCGTGGCTAGCAAAGATGCCGTGTTTTCAACCTCTGAGGTCAAGTTCGGCATCATCCCGGCAGTGATTAGCCCTTATGTGTTGCGCGCCATCGGGCCGCGCCACGCGCTGCGCTATTTCCAAAGCGCTGAGCGCATCAGCGCAGAGCGAGCCTTGGCGATTGGTTTGATCAATGAAGTCACGCCAATGGATGGCCTGGATGCAGGCGTGGCAGCCTTGATCGAACCCTTGCTGGCGGGCGCGCCGTCGGCGCAAAAAGCAGCCAAAGAACTGATTGAAGCCATCCAGGGCAGGCCGATTGACGAGCAGACGCTGGAAGAGACCGCCCAGCGCATCGCCCGCCAGCGTGCCACAGTAGAAGGCAGAGACGGGGTGGCAGCTTTTCTGGACAAACGACCGCCGGCGTGGCTGGCAGACTCATTCAATTAATTTTTCAACCCACAGGAGACTCATCGATGTACACACAGTCATTCAATGTGCAAGTGACCCCCGGCCAGAAAAAGACGGCACCTGTTGCCGCGCTGGAAAACCCGCAGTTTCAGGCGCGTTTTGACCAGCGAATCGATGCCGACGGGAAGATTGAGCCGCAGGACTGGATGCCTGAGGCCTACCGAAAAACCTTGGTGCGCCAAATCAGCCAACACGCCCACAGCGAAATCGTCGGTATGTTGCCCGAGGGCAACTGGATCAGCCGCGCACCCAGCCTCAAACGCAAGGCGATTTTGATCGCCAAGGTGCAAGACGAAGGTGGTCACGGCCTGTATTTGTACAGCGCAGCCGAGACTTTGGGCGTCGGGCGCGACCAGCTGCTGGATGACCTGCACAGCGGCAAAGCCAAATACAGCTCGATCTTCAACTACCCGACCTTGAACTGGGCCGATGTCGGCACCATCGGCTGGTTGGTGGATGGCGCGGCTATCAGCAACCAGATTCCACTGTGCCGTTGCAGCTATGGCCCCTATGCACGCGCCATGATCCGCGTCTGCAAAGAGGAGTCATTCCACCAGCGCCAGGGCTACGAGGCACTGTTGGTCATGATGCAAGGCACTGCTGAGCAAAAAGCCATGGTGC
>CAIYYA010000060.1 GCA_903930255.1 uncultured beta proteobacterium | reverse complement strand
TGTCGATTTCTTTGATGCTAAAGCTGGCGTCCGCCGAGCAATAGCGCATGTCGGCGCAGCAGATCAGATCAATGCCGCCACCAATACAGGCGCCATGAATTGCTGCCAGCACCGGCTTGCGGCAGCGCTCTAAAGATGTGAGCGTGTCTTGCAGGTCCAGTATGACCTGGCGCAGGTTTTCACGGGTACGGGCTTCGCAGTCGTTTTGAATCTGCTCGCCCAGGCCCATCATCATTTGCAGGTCGATGCCGGATGTGAAAAACTTGCCTTCGCCTTCCAGAATGGCCACACGGGCCTCGGGCGTGGCATCGACCCATTTGAAGGCCTGGCGAATCTCGTGCCACATGGCCAGGTTCATGGCGTTGGCTTTTTCGGGGCGATTCGGGCGAATGGTGGCGATGTGGTCAACCAGGCTCACAGTCAAGGTCTGGTAGCCTGAATCGCTACTTTTTTCAGAGCTGCTTGTGCCTGCTGGTATTGCGCTAGAGGGTGTTTTTGTTTTGATGTTATCCACCAGCAGCAGCACGTCTTTTTCGTCCATAGTGATGTGCAAACCAACATCGTCCACTTTGCTTTAAGTGACACCTGAGAACATTTCGACCGCGCGGTTTTTCAGCGAGGTGCGGTGAATCCAGCCGGTGGTTTTGTCAAAAAATTGGGTGCTGACAATACGTAAATTACATACACTACGCATTGATCTGCACAATATGGAGCCCAAGCCATGCAAACCATCAGCGCGACCAACCTCGCCAGAAATACCCGAGTGATACTTGACCAAGTGGCCAACCAGGGCGAAACCGTGACCATCGAGCGCAACCACACCACGATTGCCCAAATCGTGCCACCTGTTCGCTCCATGACCGCAGCTCAGGTGCTGGCCGGGCTAAGCTTACCCATGCTAACGCTGGAGCAAGCCAGCGCATGGCTCAATGACAGCAAAGCTGACTTTGGCGATGCGGTGCGTAACCCATGGGCATGATTTTCGATAGCTGCATCTGGGTCGGGCTTGCCGCCAACCAAGTTCAACCGCAAGCTGTCATTGATGTTGCCGGCGATGAGCCCGTTTTTACTTCTGCAATCTCTTTGGGTGAGTTGAGTTTTGGTGTGCATTCGTGCTCAGACCCCACAGAGCGGGCCATGCGAGCTGCCTACTTGCGTCAAGTCGAAAGCCGTCCGACATTAGGCGTGACCAAGCACACCGCTGCGGCCTTTGGCGTGCTGGCCGCCGCCGTCAAACATGCAGGCCGGTCACCCCGGCCGCGTTACAACGACCTGTGGATTGCCGCGCAGGCCATTGAACATGGCTACGTGCTTTTGACTCTCAATACCAACGATTTTTTCGATCTGCCAGGGTTAAAACTTGCAATACTGGCACCCAAGGCTCAGTCCTAGCGTAGATAAAAGACGCTGCCTGCACTCGCAGCCTCCGGCGAGCGACGTGATCAACCAGTCTCACGGTCAAGGTCTGGTAGCCTAACTCGCTACTTTTTTCAGAGCTGCTTACGCTCGCCGGTATTGCGCTAGAGGGTGTTTTGTGAATAATCCGATCCTGGCCCCTTTATTCCTAACGGTTCATGTTTTAGCAATGAAATCATATATTTATAGGCGTTATCGAGATTGATTTTTGACTTTGTTGATTTCCTTACAAAACCATTCATCGTGTCGGATTTGTAGTCTGCTTTGAAATTGTCCAATAGCTTGGCGCACGGTGAGAGCGGCGCGCAGACTGGGTCATGTGCTGCGGTTTTGAGGCGAAATCACACGCGAGAACCTTGAGTGTGGTGCGCAAAGCTGTTCTTCGCGCATATTCCAGACCAAACCCGCCATGCATAACGGTACAAACTTGCCACCCATTCCACCAAGAAGTCAACCACTTGTGGTTCAATGGTAAACATGAAGGAATCATCTGTCCTCGGTCGTCCACACTGCAGCGCAAGCCGACCGCCCGCCACGACAGGCAGGTTACGGGAAGTCCAGTTCACTGATGTGCCACCAACTCATACGTTTACTTCACTTTGATTTACGAATGAGTTGATGAACACGAACCATCCCAAAAAGTGCGGCTCCAGAGCATGGTTGCGTGGTGTCAAGAAAACGACCGTTTGATTGACACTATTTCAACGATGAAATTTGACCAGGTTCGGTCAGCAACAGACCCATTGCCGCCGGCCACGACAGGCAGCTTTCCGGCAGTCCAGTTCAACGCCAGTTAGGAGCCGTTCGTGGCGGACTTCAGCGTGCCCTTATGCACAGTTCACAGTTATGTGCAGTTGCAGTCTCCAGCGAGCTGTCT
>CAIYYA010000059.1 GCA_903930255.1 uncultured beta proteobacterium | reverse complement strand
GGTCGCCTTTCGCTACATTGCCGCTGGCAGTCATCCCGATCACGACACCCTGGCCACCTTTCGCAGGCGCTTCATTGATGAACTCGCAGGTCTGTTTCTCCAAGTGCTGGAGATGGCCAAAGAGATGAAGCTGCTCAAAATGGGCACAGTCTGTCTGGATGGCACCAAGATCCACGCCAACGCCTCACGTCACAGTGCGCTCTCACATGGCCACATCGTCAAGCTTGAAGCTCAACTTGAGCAGGAAGTCCAGGAACTGCTGGCCTTGGCTGAACAGGCTGACACAGCCAATATTCCTGATGGCATGAGCCTACCCAAAGAACTCAAACTGCGCCAAGACCGGCTCTCTGCCATGGCAGCGGCCAAGGCCAAGATTGCAGCACGCGCGGCAGAGCGCTACGCCCGTGAGAAAGCAGAGTTTGACGAGAAGATGAACAAGCGCCAAGCCAAGGCTGATGAGACGGGCAAGAAGCCTCGCGGCAAAACACCTGCAGCCCCTGTGGCTGGTGTGCGCGACAGTGATCAGATCAACCTGACGGACGAAGAGTCGCGCATCATGCCGGTCTCAGGCGGTGGGTTTGAGCAGTGCTACAACGCACAGGCCGGGGTTGATGCCAACACCATGCTGGTGGTGGCCACCACTCTGACGCAAGCACCCAATGACAAACAGCAAGTCCAGCCGATTCTCAACGCCCTGCAAGCGCAGGCGGCCAAACTGGGTGCTGCCACAACCCTGATTGCAGATACCGGCTATTGCAGCGAGAACAATGTCAAAGTCTGTGAAGTAGCCGAGTTGGTACCGCTGATTGCAGTGGCCCGCCAAGACCATCACCCGCACTGGAGTGAGCGTTTTACGGAGCCGCCAGCGCTGAAGGCAGATGCCACGCCAATGGAGGCGATGACACATCGCTTGACCACGTTGGCAGGCAGAGCCACTTACGCCATACGCAAACAAACGGTGGAGCCCGTCTTTGGCATCATCAAGTCGGTGATGGGGTTTCGCCAGTTCTCGCTGCGCGGATTGCGTAAAGTCACTGGTGAATGGAATCTGGTTTGCCTGGCCTGGAATGTCAAGCGCATGGCCGTATTGCGTCCAAAAGTTGGATAAGGGGAGGAAATGACGTGAAAAAACTCAAAAAGCTGAAAAATCAAGGCCAATCTGCCTATTTTTTAAGCAGATATGAAATTCCAAATTTTTAGTCTCTGTGTCCGACAGGCTGCTAGCCCGATCCCTGCCCCACGCGCTGCAGTGGATGCCGAGCAAGAAGCCTGGGATCTGGCCAAGCGCAGCCACTCGGCGGGAGCCTACCAGGCGTATGCAAGCGCCTACCCGCAAGGGCGGTATGCCCAAGCGGCGCAAGTAGCACTGGCGGGGTTTAGGCCGGTGCAACTCGCCAGTCTTCGGCCTGAGTCGGTGCAGCAAGTTGTGCAGCCAACACCTGCACAACCTGTGCGCCCGTCATCCGCTACCGCTGGCCAGACCATCAAAGACTGCGCGGACTGCCCGGAGCTGGTGGTAATCCCAGCGGGCAGCTTTCAGATGGGCAGCAACGACGGTACTGGGAATGGAGAACCGGTCCACCTCGTCAACATCAAGAGTTTTGCTCTGGGCAAATATGAGGTAACACAAGGTCAATGGAGGGCGGTAATGGGCAGCAACCCAAGCGGATTTAGCAAGTGCGGCGACAACTGCCCGGTGGAGCAGGTGAGCTGGAACGACATTCAGCAATACATCCAAAAGATCAATGCCAAGAGTGGTCAGAGCTACCGGCTACCGAGTGAAGCGGAATGGGAATACGCGGCCAGAGCCGGGAGTACGACCAAGTACGCTTGGGGCGACAGCATAGGCCGTAACAACGCCAACTGCGATGGCTGTGGCAGCCAATGGGACAACCATAGTACATCGCCGGTGGGCAGTTTCAAGCCCAACGCCTTTGGTTTATATGACATGCACGGCAACGTTTGGGAAGTGGTGCAAGTCTGGTACGACGACAACTACCGTGGTGCCCCGACAGATGGCAGCTCCTGGGAAAGTGGAGGAGAGCTTAAATATAGTGTGCTGCGCGGTGGCTCTTGGCACGGCATCGCCAGGGACACCCGCGCCGACGACCGCTACATGAACTCGATCGGCGACGAATTCCAGTTCTTCAACCGCAATGCCGTCTACGGTTTCCGTCTTGCCAGGACCGCGCCGTGAGGCGCTTACCCCTTGCCTCTTGGCTTCTTTACCTCCTGGGGGTCTGGGGGGCTCTGCTCCAGTGCATTTGAATTTACCACGAAGCGGTCGAATTTATTTATAGGATGAAATATGCCTCTCATGCCCGTGATACATGCGCAAGAAGCTCTCAAAATAAGAGCAATTTGCGCATTGGCTCCGACATTTTTCAGCCCAATCCGTCAGTCAGTTCACAACCCCTTCAACATTTAAGTTTCACCACCCCAGAAAGGCCCCGACAATGACCACCAAACTCTCCAGCCTCGCGCTGGCCTGCACCTTAAGCCTGCTCGCCCTGGGTGCCCACGCTGCGCCTGCACAAACCAAAGACATCGTGCTCGACCGTGTGCGCATCAGTACCGCTGCTGCCCCTGCGGCTGCACAGACACCTGCAGCACCCACCTCAACCACGGTTTACGCTAATGGCGACGCCATGGTGGTCACCGTGCTGCACGAAAAAGCCGGTGGCACGCTGGTGCCGCGCCCGGCCAGTGCCAACTTTAAAACCGGCGACCGCTTTCGCGTCATGATGCTGGCCTCGCGCGACGGCAAGGTGGCCTTGTACAACACCAAACCCACCGGCGAACTGGTGACCCAACCCGTGTGGCGTGGCGATGTCAGCCGTGGGCTTGAGATCATCACCCCGCCGATGCGGCTAGAGGGTAACAAGGGCACCGACCAGTTGCACATTGTGCTGGAGCCACTGTCACAAGCTGCACAAGTGGCACAAACGGCCAGCAGTGTGATGGATTGGTTAAATTCATGGCTCAAAGCCAGCCCCAAAGATATTCGCCTGGATGTGCAAAACACCCCAAGCGAAACCTATTTGCTCGGCCTGCAAGGCAAGGGCCTGCTAACCACGCTGCGCATCAAGCACCAGTAAGTAGGCAAGGCACCCGCTGCTGCAATTTTCATGACGTTCGAAAAACCCCCGTTTTCAGCTCGCAGGTGCTTTTTGCTGCTGCTGGCAGGCTTGGCGCTGGGTTTGCCGGTTTACGCCATACAGGTGCAGGCTGTGAGCGGCCCGGTGTATGTGCAGCGCGGTGCCATCCAGCAGGAGCTGACAGCAGGCGCAAACCTGCAGCAGGGTGACCGGCTGCGCAGTGCGGCTGATGCTGAAGTGCTGGTGCGTTTTGACGACGGTGCACGTCTGGCCATGCGCTCAGACTCACAGCTCGAAATCACTGACCTTGATACACCCGCCGCAGCAGGTTTGCCCAAGCGCACGATTGAGCTCATCAAAGGGGGCTTGCGCTACATCTCAGGGCAACTATCGGCTCACAACCATGTGGTTTTCAACACCCAATCTGCTGTGATTGGCATCCGTGGCACTGACATTGAGCTTGCGCTGGTAGCCAATGCCGCCGACAAAAATGAGCCGGGTACCTACCTCAAGGTCAACCAGGGTGCGGCAGTTCTCAAGGCCAAAGACGACACCCAGGTTGAGGTTCGGGCCGGACATATAGCTTACGGCGGCAACCTTGAATGGATGTCAAAAGGTGGCACGCGTGGGCCGGCAGCGCGTATGCTATTGACCCCGGTGCGAGGCATTTTTTCGCCAGGCCGGCTTGATCGGCTAATGCAATAAACCCACCCACCGCCCCTGCGCTAATATTACCCAGGCTCCATCAAAACAAGTCATGGCAACAGTAGACAAACCAACTTCTTCGGCATTTTCTGAGTCAGCCGCCAAGGCCGTGGCCTGTTTGGCGCAGGGCCCCAAGGGGCGCGACCAGGCCGCCCGCTGGCTGCTGCAAGGCTGTGGTGGCAGGCTGGTGAGCTACATCCGCAGGCATTCTTATAACCAGGCCACCGACGAAGACGCCGAAGAAATCCTGATGAACACGGTGATGGCCTTTGTCACCCAACCCATACCCAGCGGCGGCAGCCCCGATGCCTGGCTGTTCACCATTGCGCGCAACGAGCTGATCGACTGGGCACGCAAGCGCAACGCCGACAAGCGTGGTGGTGGGCAGGCCGATGTGGCGCTGGACGACGATGAACTGGGCAACCTGTTCGACACCCAAATGGGCCACACCGATCTGCCCGCCTGGGTGCGCAACTGCATTCAAAAAGCCGCCGCCTACATGCAACAGGTGAGCCCCGAGCGCGCCATGGTGTTGTTCATGGTGGCCGACGGCTGGTCAGCCGAAGAAATTGCCATCTACTTTGGTGCCGACCCCAACAAAGAGATCACCAGCCAGCAACAGGCTGCTGCGCGCGACCGGCGCTACCGCGCCAAGCTCGAAGCGCAACAATACTTCGAGCATTGCAAGGAGTAACGATCATGACGACAGAAAAAGACGAGCGTTGGCTGGATGTGCTGGCGGGCAAGACCCAGGCAGACGATGCCCAAACCCGCCAGGCCAGCGCACTGCGCGGCTATTTTGAGCTGCAAGAGCAACAGACTCCCGCGCTGGACGAAGCTGCACAACGCCGCATCATGAACACATTGCACGCCAAGGGCGTCTTTGCCCAGGCCGCAGCACCCAAGCCGGTGCAACGGCCCGGCCTGTTGGGGCAGGCGCTGGCTTGGCTGTTTCCGCAAGGCCATGCCAGTGGTGGCCGCTTTGCCGGTGTGGCCGCCGCTGTGCTGGCCGTGGTGATGCTGCCCATTTTGTTGCACAGCCCCTCGGGTGACGACGACCCGGGTGGCATCAAGAGCTTTCGCCCCCCCGTTGCCACAGCCACAGCGGTGGTTGACAGTGCCAACCCTGAGCAAATGGCGACCCAACTGGTGGCCAGACTGGCGCGCCTGGGTGTCACTGCCACCTTGCGCCGCGATGGTGCCGACCGCTGGGTGCAAGCCCAGGTATCGCCCGAGCGCATGAGCGCTGTGCAGACCGAGCTGGTTGGCATGGGCCTGGCTGCAGCGCAAGATGGCCAGCTTGCAGTGCAGTTTCGCCAGCAACCTTGATATTTTGCAACTCCCTCACTTT
>CAIYYA010000058.1 GCA_903930255.1 uncultured beta proteobacterium | reverse complement strand
GCCGCTTTCGGACGCTTGGTCCCGTACTTAGAACGGGACTGCTTACGATCTTTAACACCCTGGGTATCCAAAGAACCACGAACGGTGTGGTAACGAACACCTGGCAAGTCTTTGACTCGACCACCACGGATCAGAACAACAGAGTGCTCCTGGAGGTTGTGACCCTCACCACCAATGTAAGAAATCACCTCAAAACCATTCGTCAAGCGCACTTTGGCAACTTTACGCAAAGCCGAGTTTGGCTTTTTTGGGGTTGTGGTGTAAACGCGGGTGCAAACACCACGGCGTTGCGGCGAATTTTCCATCGCCGGGCTTTTCGACTTGATCACTTCGACCGCGCGCCCCTGGCGGATTAACTGATTAATGGTTGGCATTGAGCCTCCTAAAACTAAACGTCCCTAAACGTCTAACAAACAAAAATAACAAAAACGTGAATCCCTTCGGAATTTCCGAAAAGCCCGCAACTATATCAGGTTAAAAAATATCTGGCAACGCTCTCACCTTATTTGATCCACAAACGAACCGCATCCCAAGCACGCCCGATCACACCGGCCTCTTCGACTCCTTGCAAAGCCAGCAAAGGAACCTCAAGCAAAGCTTGTGTACCGTGACTGACCTTGAGCGTACCCAATTGCTGCCCTTTGACAAAGGGTGCGACCAGTGGATCTGCACGTACAACCTGTGTGCTCAGCTTGGCACCAGTGCCAGCCGGGACTGCAACCACAATCGCTTGCGCCTGCCCCAATGCAACGCTCGATTGCTGACCTTTCCAGACTTGGGGTGTTACCACGGCCTGATTTCCTTCGAATAATTTAACCGCCTCAAAAGCGGTAAAGCCCCAATTCAGCAGTTTTTGCGACTCGTTTGCACGCGCGATCTCGCTGCTGGCACCCAAAACGATTGACAGCAAGCGACGCCCCGCCATGCCGGGCGCGTCTCGACGCGCCGTTGCAATCATGCAATACCCTGCCGCCTCGGTATAACCCGTTTTCAACCCATCTACCGAAGGATCTCGAAACAGCAGCAAATTGCGATTGCTGTCGTTGGCAGCAGGTGTGCCTTCGTAACGGTATTTTTTGATTGCGTAATAACCCAAGTAATCAGGAAAATCATGCATCAGTCGAGTTGCCAGAATACTCAGGTCACGCGCAGTGGTGGTGTGCCCAGCCTGTGTCAGTCCTTCCGGATTTTTGTACCCCGTTGACTTCATGCCTAGCAGTTTGGCTTGCTCGTTCATCAACTGCACAAAACGGTCAGCACTGCCACCCACGCCTTCAGCCAACGCCATAGTGGCATCGTTACCGCTTTGCACAATCATGCCTTTGATGAGGTCTTCCACGGGCACTTGCATTTTGGGGTCAATAAACATACGTGAGCCAGGCATCTTCCAGGCGCGCTCGCTCACCGGCAAGGTTTGCTTGAGGGCTATTTTCTTACTCCGTAAGGCATCAAAGACTAAGTAGGCCGTCATCAACTTGGTCAAAGAGGCCGGCTCCACCGGCACATCAATGTCTTTGTGCGCCAACAATTGATTGGCCGATACATCTATCAGCAAATACGAACGCGCTGCAATCTCTGGCGGTTCGGGCATTTGCGCTGCCACAGCCATGGTAAGAGTCGTCAAAAGAATAAAAATGAGTTTTTTCATAGGTTACGTTTTTGGGTTTGAGGTACCGTTTCGGAATCTCGACTGCTATATTAATAATAGTCACTTACGCTTACTGCGTAAGCGTTAAGTAGACATTTATTAGAAGCGATTAGTGGCCAACATCAGGCACGATCAGCAGGCGCTCAACCACCAATCCGTTTTTCAGATGCGACGTGACAA
Organism: uncultured beta proteobacterium; assembly: GCA_903930255.1. Classification (GTDB taxonomy): domain Bacteria; phylum Pseudomonadota; class Gammaproteobacteria; order Burkholderiales; family Burkholderiaceae_C; genus Rhodoferax. The sequence goes on along the minus strand of CAIYYA010000058.1, from coordinate 24,615 downwards.
TTTCATCAATATCAGCCATATCCACATAGCTATACCACACCGCCTCGGGATAAACCACAACAACCGGCCCTGCACCACACCGATCCAGACAGCCTGCTTTATTGACGCGAACCTGCCCCGGTCCAGACAAACCCGCTGCCTTGACTTGAGCTTTGCAGCGCTCAAAGGCGCCCGTTGCATCCAGCTTCGCACAGCAGGCAGCGCCGTTGTCACGAAGATTCAGACAAAAGAAAATATGTCGTTGAAAATAAGAAGCTCGGGGTGGTTCAGTTTGTGTCATGTGGCTCATTTTAGTTTTTTGCATGCTGGCTCCAAAGCAAACTCAAAACATAGGTCAAAGTGCCAAAAGGCCAGAGCCAGCCCAGCCACTGAGCCAGCCCATGAAAACGAATAAACCGCCCTTGCTCCCACAAAAACAAGGTTTGCTCAAAATAAACCCCGGTAGCGGCCTGATTGATCAAACTCAACTGAACGCCCAGGGCCAACAGCGCCAGAGCAGCACTGGCTCGTGCGGGAACACCAATAAGTGCAACACCCAGCACAATAGCGATCAACAGCGCGGCTTTCACTGGTGCGCTCAACCACACCCAAGCATGCTCCGGAGCAAAACTCAGGCTGGCACTCAGTGCCGTGCTGGCAATTCCAAAAAACAAAACCCAAAGCAAAAACCAGGCACGCTTGATTTTCACCGTGATGATGCAATACCCCAGCAAACACGGAATCAGCAACCCAAGCGTGATGCAGAGCCATTCTGTGACCGATGGCAAATTTTGACGCTGCGCCAAATGCAGGTTAAAACCGTCGAGTGCATTCAAAAAAGGCGTATCTGCCAACAACTCTGTTAGCCTAAAAACCATGCGGCCGAATACTTGCCCCAAACCCATTGGCACTGAAGTTGGAAACAGCAAAGCCATCGGCCACAGCAGCAGCAGCACCAAGCCGCCACGCGCATCCTCAACAAACCACTCCCGGCGAAACCGGCTCCAGCGTTGCAGCACCCCGAGCTTTTCCAAACTCCAGGCGCTGCCTGCACCCAAGCTCGCGCCCAGTATGTTGAGCAACAAATCCAGATTGGATGGCACCCGGTTGGGCAAATAAACTTGCACCGACTCCATCAAAAACGACAGCGACGAAGCCGCCAGAAACGCCAAGCTCAATGCATAGCGCTTATGTCCACTTCGCAGAGAACCCAAAGTTAGAAAAAATCCCAGCGGGGCGTATCCCAGAACATTGGCAACCACATCGAAGGATGTCCAGTAAACCGGCATCGGCGCTGTTAGGAAAAACCAGAAGCTGATGCCTTGATCGCGCCAGTTGTCAAAAGGAAACAGACTGGCGTAAACAACCAGTCCGGCATAGATCAACGCCAGAGGCCATGCCGAAGTCTTGTGCATCGGCATACCGCGGATCAGAAAGGTTTGAGCACCACCAAGCAAACAATCACCAGCATCAGAATCACTGGCGCTTCATTAAACCAGCGATACCAAACGTGACTGTGACGCTGCTCACCTCGCACAAACTTCTTCAGCATCACGCTACAGGCATGGTGATACCCCATCACCACCAACACACCGGTGAGCTTGGCGTGCATCCAACCGTTGCCAGGTCCCCAGCCAATGCCATACCCCAGCCACAGCCAAATACCAAAACCCAGTGCTGGAATGGCGATGATGGTCATAAAACGAAGCAGCTTGCGCGCCATCAGCAGCAGCCGGTTGCGCTCGGCAACTGAATCGGCCGGCACCATGGCCAGATTGACAAAAATGCGTGGCAAATAAAACAAGCCGGCAAACCAGCTGGCAACAAAAACAATATGGAGTGATTTGATCCAGAGCATGGTTTTAAATTTAGAAAAAAAAACCCCAGCACAAGGGCTGGGGTGGTAAGCCTATTTGCTGTCACACATCAAGGCCCTGCTCAGGGAGGAAAAGCAGGGAGCAGTAAACTGCCCGGTGCGTAATTTACCAAAAAAATTTACCCTTTTCAAGTCAAAAGCAAAAAAAATTTCGCTACGATGACAAATAAATTCAAAAACGCTAACAATCATGACAAATTTTGCTGCATTTCCCCAAGGTCGCCCACGCCGTTTGCGCCGCGACATCTTCACCCGTAACCTGGTGCGTGAAAACACCCTCACCGCGCATGACCTGATATACCCGGTGTTTGTGGTCGATGGCCAGCAACAGCGACAGGCCGTTGCATCGATGCCCGGTGTTGAGCGCTTGAGCATCGATCTGCTGCTGCCAGTGGCCGAAGACTGCGTCAAGCTGGGCATTCCCGTGATGGCGCTGTTCCCGGTGATTGACCAGTCACTTAAAACCTACGACGGACGCGAGGCACTCAACCCCGATGGCCTAGTGCCGCGCGTGGTGCGTGCGTTGAAGCAAGAGTTTCCTGATCTTGGCGTGATGACCGACGTGGCCCTGGACCCCTTCACCAGTCACGGTCAGGATGGCCTACCCAGCACCGACCCCCTGGAAAACGGCTACATCCTGAACGACGAAACAATTGAAATGTTGGTCAAGCAAACACTGACTCAAGCGGCTGCCGGTGTCGACATCGTGGCGCCCAGTGACATGATGGACGGCCGGATTGGCGCTATTCGCCAAGCATTAGAAGCCAACCACTTTATTCACACCCGCATCATGGCCTACAGCGCCAAGTACGCCAGCGCTTTCTACGGCCCCTTTCGCGATGCCGTAGGCTCCGCCGGTAACCTGGGAAAGAGCAACAAAAAGGTCTATCAAATGGATCCTGGCAACTCCGACGAAGCGCTGCGCGAAGTGGCCATGGACATCGCCGAGGGAGCCGACATGGTGATGGTCAAGCCTGGCATGCCCTATCTTGACGTGGTGCGTCGCGTCAAAGACGAATTCAAGGTGCCGACCTTTGCTTACCAAGTCTCTGGCGAATACGCCATGCTCAAAGCTGCTGCGCAAAACGGCTGGCTCGACCACGATGCGGTAATGCTTGAAAGTCTGCTGGCTTTCAAACGTGCAGGTGCCGACGGCGTGCTCACTTATTTCGCCCGCGATGCCGCCCGATTGCTGCAAAAATAAGAGCATTCACAGCAATAACTGAAAGCCTTCGCGCCTTTTTATATCGTAAACACCCGAACCGCTGCTTGCATGCGCATTTTTCATGTCCAAAACAGCAGTGTGCTCGAGAGCGCTGATCTGGGCGACCTAACAGCGGCTGGCCTACCAGCACAAGGCTACGTCTGGGTCGCCTGCGCCCGACGTGAATTTGAAGTCCAGCAAGGCCAGATTCAATCTATGCTGCAAGCACTCTGCGGTCTGCAGCTGGTTGACTTGCACATTTCGGACCTTCTCAACAATCAATTGCCTTCGCATTACGACTACACCTCGCAATACGACATGCTGGTGTTTCGCCGTTTGGCCGCCGGCATTCGTCCTGCCGACGTTGACAACCCCGCTGTGCCACTGGCGACCAAGCCACGCCGAGGTGGCCCACCCATATTGCGCCGCATAGACACCAGCCCAGTAGGGTTTGCTATTTTTGACCACATATTGCTCACAGTGCATCCAACCGACTGTGCTGTGCGTGAAGCCTATGCAGCCAAGTTGTTACAAGCCACGCATGCCGAATCGCGTAGCGCCGGTGTGCGACTGCCATCCAGTCCGGCCGACATGATGCTGCGCATCGTCAATCAGATGGTCGACGGCTTTCTCGAACTGCGCCGCGAATTGACCCGTCAACTCGACCACTGGCAAAGCGAGCTGCTCAGTCCACAAACCCGCTTCAACAATTGGGGGGCACTGCTCGATGCGCGACTCTCCCTGCACCATTTAGACGAAATTTGCGAAGACCAGAGGGCTGCGCTGCAGGACTGGATTGAAGCCATCAAAACCTGGCCAGATACCGACTCACCCGCAGCGCAACGCGAACGCGATCTGTTGCAGGTGCGCAGCCGCGACGTGCTCGAACATATCGAGCGCGTGGTGCACCATGTGCGCCGCTTGGAGCAGAGCGCCGAAACAGCTGTGCAGATGCATTTCAGTGTGCAGGGCAGTCGCACCAACGAGATCATGCGCACACTCACCGTTTTAACAGCGATCTTTTTACCGTTGAATCTGATCACTGGTTTTTTTGGCATGAATTTTGATGCATTACCACTGATTCACCAGAAAACGGGGCTGCTTTGGGCGATAGGCAGCATGGCCGTTGTCGCTTTGACGCTGATCATCGTTTTCTGGCGTAAGCGTTACTTGGCGCGCAGCGCACGATAGGCCTTCACTCCTCAAAAACAGGGCGCACTCTTTGTTCGTTGCGCAAGGCAACATCAAAAACTGCCAGCGTGCGCTGCAGTGCCAACGTGGCCGCTGGCGCGTTATAGGCGCCCCGCTGATCACAATTAAAGCCATGACTGGCATCGTACAGATGCAGTTCGACTTCGTGATGCGCTTTGCCGAAAGACGCCACAGTGTTCAACGGAATTGATTGGTCATGGGTCGCAAAATGCGCCAATACAGGGCATTGCGGCACACGGGCGATCTCGGCAGGTTGCGTCATACCGCCACCGTAATAAGGCACGGCAACTGCAATTCCAGATAACTGGCAAGCGGCACGCCAAGCCAGCAAACCGCCCCAGCAGTAACCAACGACACCCACTTTGCCCTGGCTGGTTGCAACAGCGTAGTCAATCGTCGCCTGAACATCCTGCAGCACTCCCGGAGCAGGCAATGCCTCCACCAGAGCCTTCAACGCCACACCCGCTGCGATGTCTTCGGGGGTATAGCCCATTTCCACGCCAGGTTTCACACGCTGAAAAGTTGATGGAGCCACCGTCAAATATCCCTGTGCCGCAAACCCATCGACTACAGATCGAATATGGGCATTGAGACCAAAAATTTCCTGCAAGACCACCACTGCGCCCTTTGCAGCGCCATTGGGTTGGGCTTGATAAAGCGTAAAAACAACGCCGTCTGCGGATGCCAATTCAATTGTGCTGCCCATTTTGTCTGTCCTTTTGAAAAAATTGGATATGCCATGCTAAGAGATTTTTCAGTCAGGTTGTCGATGGATGCTGAATGACTCCCCCATTGCGGCTAACATGCCGAGCATGGATTTCAAACCACTCGTCACCCTGCTGGCCATCGTCAATCCACTGGCCATCGTGCCATTTTTCATTCACTACACCCTCGATTTCACGCGCGAGCAGCGCCGGCGCACCATTCTTATCTCATCTTTCAGCGCTTTTGTGGTGATTGCAGTCAGCGCGTTGATGGGCTTGCATATTCTCGAATTTTTTGGCATTTCACTGGCCAGTTTCCAAGTTGGCGGCGGCATGTTGCTGCTAACTTCTGCGTTGGCTATGCTCAACGCCCAACCCGCCGAAGCCAAATCCAACGAAGAAGAAATGCACGACGCTGCCGCCCGTGCCAGCATTGCCGTGGTTCCTCTCACCATTCCTTTGCTCACCGGGCCCGCGACCATGTCCACCGTGGTGATCTATGCCGACAAAGCCAAAACATTTTTGCAGCTCGGCACACTCATTGGCTACGGCGTGATCATTGGGCTGGCCACAGCGCTGTGTTTTTCGCTGGCACAACCCATCGCCAAAGTGTTGGGCAAAACGGGCATCAACGTGATGACCCGGCTCATGGGGCTGATACTCGCCGCTCTGGCGGTTGAAGTCATGTCGGACGGACTTGTTAAGCTTTTTCCTGTGTTGGGTCGATAAATCTGCAGCACAGGCCAGCAAGCGATACCGGATAATTTACCCTATGAACGAGCACCAAATGATGAATGACAAGCAATTTGAAACTGGTTTGGCCATGCGCAAGCAAGTTATGGGTGAAGAGTTTGTAGCGCGGGCCTTTGACGGAATGACCGACTTCACAGCGCCATTGCAGCAGCACATTACACGCAACGCGTGGGGTGACGTTTGGCAACGTCCTGGCCTGGATCTGAAAACCAGAAGTCTCATCACCGTCGCGATGCTGACGGCCTTGGGCAAGCAACATGAACTCAAAGGCCATGTCCGTGGCGCTCTCAACAATGGCGCCACCGTGCAAGAAATTCAGGAAGTGCTGCTGCATGCCACCGTTTATTGCGGTGTACCGACTGCGGTGGAGGCTTTTCGCAGTGCAGCCGAGGTGGTGAGCTAACTGGCGTATTGAACCGAGAAAATCCATTAGCTCCGTTCACCCTGAGCTTGTCGAAGGTCTTGCAAAGCTTCGCCAAGCTCAGCGCGAACGGTGAATTTTCTAATGAACAATCTCGGTTGAACGCTTCCAGAACTTTCCAGGATCCGCTTGACAAGTGGATGCGGCTGGGTGCAGCGATTACAAATGGCATAGTTCACTTCATGGACGCCTTCGCTGCGACCCAGTCGGCGCAATTGCGCCACCAGGCTGAGGTCAATATTTAGTTAGGTATCTTCGGTTTTTCCGAAGTGATTTTAATTTAAATACTGCTTTATATAATGCCAATGAAGAACCACATTAGAGCTCACTTTTTGCAACTGAAAGACAAAATGGAATTCCTGCTTGACCCCAATCTCTGGATCGCATTCTCAATGTTGACGGCACTTGAGATCGTTTTGGGTATAGACAACATCATCTTCATATCCATATTGGTTAGCCGCTTGCCGATCGAGCAGCGCGATAAGGCGCGTCGCCTTGGTTTGGCTTTTGCGATGATTTCTCGTTTGCTGCTGCTTTTCTCTTTAAGCTGGGTGATGGGGTTGACCGACAACCTGTTCAGCATCCAGGGACAAGACATCAGTGGGCGTGACCTGGTCTTGCTGTTCGGTGGCATTTTCTTGCTGTACAAAGCAAGTCATGAGATATTTATCGAAGTTGAGGCTAAAGAGCAAAAAACTTCGGCTTCACCCGACAGACAAAGCAACAAGGGTGCAAGTAGGCAACTGTATTGGTCAATCATCGCGCAGATTGCAGTTATTGATATTGTTTTCTCGCTGGACTCGGTGATCACCGCCGTTGGAATGGTTGATCAACTTGGCGTAATGATCGCGGCTGTGGTTGCATCCGTCGCTGTGATGCTTTTTGCTGCCAAGCCCATTGGTGACTTTGTTGACCGGCATCCTTCAGTGAAAGTGCTGGCTTTGGCTTTTCTGGTCATGGTCGGTGTGGCATTGACCGCTGAGGCATTTGATGAAAAAATCCCTAAAGCTTATTTATATGTTGCGATGCTATTTTCGCTTTTGGTTGAATTTCTGAACATTCGCTCACGATCCAAGCGGCAAAAATTGAATGACGCCACGATGGGAGATGACAACCGGTAAACTGTGCCAGCACCATGGCGTACCTTGCTACGCCATATTTCTGATCTATGAACAACCCAGTTCTTTCTTCCCTGCTGCCTGTGGTTCTCTTGGTTGCTATCGGTTTTATAGCTGGCAGAGCAGGCTGGATAAGGGCGGAGGCCACAAAAGACTTAGCGAACGTGGTGTTCATGGTGCTAACCCCGGCGCTCTTGTTTAGAACCATGAGCACGGTGCATGTGGAGCAGCTCAACTTTAAGCCGGTGGCCATGTATTTTGTCGCCGCGCTGCTGCTTTATGCCTTGCTGTTTGTCTGGCAAAAGCGCAGTCGCCGCGCTGCCGTGCTGGCTCTGGCCGCAACCTTTGGTAACACCCTGACGATTGGTACGCCGCTGATTGGCCTGGCTTATGGTCAGGCGGGTCTGGTCACCCTGTTTACCCTGATTTCTTTGCACGCCCTGATTTTGCTGACCCTGGCCACGGTGGTGCTCGAGCTGACCGTTGCTCATGAGCAGGCCGCTGCTGGCGCTTTAAGCCTGCGACGCATGCGCAACACCGTGCTTACTGCAGCGCGCAATGGCATCATTCACCCAGTGCCATTGCCGATCATCGCCGGACTGCTGTTTGCACAAACCGGCCTGGTTATGCCAGACGTGCTAGACCGCCCCTTGCAGTTGTTGGGCAATGCCTTTGGTCCATTGGCTCTGGTTTTGGTCGGTGCGACCCTGACGCAAGTCAAAGTGGGCGAGCAAATCCGGGGTGCGCTGGGGTTGACCCTGTTTAAAAACCTGGTTTTTCCGGCTCTGGTGGCTTTCTTTTGCGTTCTCTTTGGCTTAACCGGCAGCACACTGGCTGTGATGATCATTGCCGCAGCGCTCCCCATGGGCTCCAATGTGTTCATGTTTTCGCAGAAATATGAGGTTGCCGAAGAGCTGGTGACAGCCAGCATGGCCGTTTCAACCGGTTTGGCCATCATCACCATTTCATTGGTGATGGCTTTGGTGACCCGTTGGGTGACTTGACAACTTGCCCAAGTGCAGAAAAGCGCCGCTGATTTTCTGTAATGCTGCTTGCGGCACTCGTCTGGGCGTGCAAAGTCAGCCATGCTCTGCCATTTTCAATTTAAAACAACTTTGTGGTGTGACGAATCATCAGCTTGGGTTCGAGACAGACAGGCTCAAGCGATGTTTCACTGGATCGAATTTTGATGTTCAAGCTGTTCAAAATGCTGCGGCCACACTCCAGGCCAATCAAATGACGTGGTGCTGCCAGGGTGCTCAGTCCACCCATGAGCTGGCCAGCAATCGGAAAATCCCCAAATCCTAGCAAGGCCAGTTGCTGGGGAACCGCAAGACCAAAGTCACACGCTTGCAGTAGCGCTCCCACCGCCAGATGGTCGTTGGCAAAACCGATAGCCAGTGGACGACTGGGCTGCAACAGGCCTTGCAGCATAGCTCGCCCCGCTGCCATTGGTTCGCCAAGCTGAGCCGTTTGAATTCTGACTTCAACCCCTGCCTGCTCGGCAGCCTGGACAAAACCCAGCCCCCGTTCATGCGCTCGGTAGTCCTGCACCACACTGCTGTCGAGAAACATCAAGTCGGTGTAGCCGCAGTGCAGCAAATGGCGCGCCATGGCCTGCCCCGCTTGATGGTGGTTAAAACCAATTTGGGTGAATTCAGCCGTTTGAGGTTCGTTGTCCCACATTTCAATCACTGGAGTGCCAGCCTCGCGCGCGCTGCGCAGCAACTGCAAGCTGCCTGCACTGTGCTGCCGCCCGGTCACAACGACGGCCGCCGGTGCCCAGCCCAGCATGGCACGCAGCTGGTTTTCTTCGCGCTCATGGCTGTAGCCACTGGGTGCCAGCATCAATTCAAGGCCAGCCGGCTGCAGGGTTTCAGCAAGGCCCTGAATGGTTTCGGCAAAGATCGAGTTGGCCACACTGGGAATCAGTACAGCCACCAAAGCAGAACGGCCACTGGCCAAACTGCCAGCCTGCTTGTTTGGCGTGTAACCGGTTGCCGTGAGAGCCTGGCGAATGCGTTCGGCCGTTTCAGGTTTGACACTGTTTGGTTCACGCAGCAGCCGAGAAACCGTCATCGTGGTAACCCCGGCTTGTGCAGCAACATCTGCCAGAGTCGACTTGCCATGGCTGCGCCGCACACCCGGTGCAATCAAAAAAATGTCAGATTGAGGGTTTTCCATAATGACAAGAGTTCGAATATTCGTTAATGTTAGCGCTAACATTAACCTGTGTTTCGGTCCCTGTCAATATTTTGAGCCCAAGCAAAAAACTCGAAGATTTGCGTAGTCGCCGCTGGTTTGCAGATGCCAGCATGCGCGGCTTTGCGCATCGCCAGCGCATGCAGCAACAAGGCTGGCGTCGCGAAGATGTGATGGGTCGCCCGATGGTCGCGATCATCAACACCTGGAGCGATTTGTCGCCCTGCCATGCGCACCTGCGCGAGCGCGCCGAGTCGGTCAAAAAAGGCATTTTGATGGCTGGGGGCTATCCGGTCGAACTACCTGCCATGAGCCTGGGTGAGGTGATGGTCAAGCCCACCACCATGCTGTACCGCAACTTTCTGGCCATGGAAGTTGAAGAGCTGTTGCGCAGTTTGCCTTGTGACGGCGTGGTGTTGCTGGCGGGTTGTGACAAGACCACACCTGGCACGCTCATGGGTGCGTTCAGCATGGACATTCCCACGATTTTTTGCCCTGCTGGCAGCATGCTCAACGACCGTTATGTCAAAGACGGCGTTTCGCGCACGGTGGGAGCCGGCACCCACACCCGGATGTTTTGGGACGAATACCAGGCTGGCCATTTGGGGCAAGCGGAGTTGCAACACCTGGAGAGTCGCATGACCCGCGCGCCTGGCACCTGCAACACCATGGGAACGGCTTCGACCATGACGGGGATTGCCGAGGCGCTTGGGCTAACCTTGCCGGGTGCCAGCAGCATTCCGGCCATGGATTCGGCACATACACGCATGGCGACAGATTGTGGCGAGCGCATTGTCGGCATGGTTTGGGAAGACTTGAAGCCTTCGAAGCTGGTCACACGTGGCTCGTTCCAGAATGCGCTGGCAGTACAGATGGCACTAGGCGGCTCGACCAACGCGGCAATCCACATCATCGCCATGGCTGGTCGCTTGGGGCTGGATTTGTCGCTGGACGAGCTGGATGCCATGGCCCGCAAAGTGCCCGTGCTGGCCAATTTGTTTCCCAGTGGGGACCGATTGATGGAAGACTTTTATTACGCTGGGGGTTTGCCCGCGCTGATGAAAGTCATCGAGCCGTTTTTGTCGCTGCAGGAGCACACCGTTTCGGGCAACACGCTGGCTCAGGTGTTGACTGAAGTGCAAGTGTTGGACGCCGAAGTGATTCGCCCGCTGAACAACCCCGTTAGTCAGGCCGGTGCCTTGGCCGTCTTGCACGGCAACCTGGCACCCGATGGCGCGGTGATCAAGCCCAGCGCCGCTACGCCGAAGTTATTGTGTCACAGCGGTCGCGCCCTGGTGTTTGACAGCCAGCCCGAGATGCTGGCCGCCATGGCTGACGAATCGCTCGATTGTGATGAAAACACCGTTTTGGTGTTGCGCAATGCCGGGCCGGTGGGCGCACCAGGCATGCCCGAGTGGGGCAACCTGCCGATTCCCAAAAAATTGCTCAACCAAGGTGTGCGTGACATGCTGCGCCTGAGCGATGCCCGCATGAGCGGCACCCATTACGGAACTTGCGTGCTGCACATCTCGCCCGAGAGCGCGGTGGGTGGCCCGCTGGCGCTGGTGCGCACAGGTGATGTGATTGAGCTGGACGTGGCGCAGCGGCGTTTGCATTTGCAGGTGTCTGCCGAAGAACTGGCCTTGCGCCAATTGGCATGGACAGCTCCGAAACCCTTGGTGCAACGGGGTTTCACTCGGCTTTACCAGCAGCATGTCACCCAGGCCCACCAGGGTTGCGATTTTGATTTTTTGCAGGGCAATGCAAGCAGTCCTGAGCCGGTGATCTACTGATGAACAATTCCTTCAAGGCTTTGCTGGCCAACACCTCATTGCCGGCCGGCTACCCCGTCGGTTCCTGGGTCATGTCGGCCAGCCCGGTGGTGGCCGAGGCCATGGGCTGTGCCGGGTTTGACTGGGCGGTGTTGGACATGGAGCACACGCCGTTGGACTTGATGGATCTGGTGCATTTGTTGCAAGCCATTGCCGGCACGCCCATGCTGCCGATTACCCGCATTCCGTGGAACGATACCGTGATGGTCAAGCGCGTGCTGGATGCCGGTGCCCAGACCCTGATGTTTCCTTTTGTGCAAAACGCCGATGAAGCGCGCCGTGCTGTAGCGGCAGCCAAGTACGCCCCTGAAGGGGTGCGCGGCATGGCTGGCATGAGCCGGGGCTCGCGCTTTGGCACGGTCAAAGACTATTTCAAGGTAGCCAATGCGGCGGTGAGCGTGATCGTGCAGGTGGAAACACCCGAAGCCATGGCCTGTATTGAGGCCATTGCAATGGTTCCGGGTGTTGATTCGGTCTTTATTGGTCCGGGCGATTTGAGTGGTGCCATGGGCCATGTGGGAAATCTGATGCACCCAGAAGTGGTGGCCTTGATGGCGGATGGCGTCAAACGCTGCCATCAAGCCGGAAAGCCAGTAGGCACGGTTGGCGGCACGCCCGAGGCGGTGGCCATTTACCGTGCTGCAGGGTTTGATTACATTGGCTGTGCATCTGATCTGGGCTTGTTGATGCGCAGTAGTGCTGGTGCTTTGGCAGCCATTCGTGCGCAAGACGTTCAGATTCAGGCGCAGGGCTATTGATGTGACCCCATTGACAAAAGGTGACTGGGCATGAGTTTGCAGAAAATCCGTTACGGCATCATTGGTTGCGGCAGCATGGGCCGTGAACACATCGAGAACATCCGGGCCATGACGGGCACTGAAGTGACGGCACTGGCCGACACCGATGCCAACAGCCGAGCACAGTCCCTGGCTTTGCTCAATGGCCAGGCAACAGTCTTTGAGAACTACCAGAATTTGCTGGGCAGTGGCCTGTGTGATGCAGTCGTGGTGGCCACGCCCAACTACACCCACATTGATGTGCTGCGCCAGGCATTGGCCACCAACCTGCACATTCTGGCTGAAAAACCTCTGTGTACGCGGGTGCAGGATTGCCATGAATTGGTGCAACTGGCTCAAGGCCGAACGGCTCTGGTGTGGGTGGCTCAAGAATACCGCTACATGCCACCGGTGGCCGAGATGATTCGCATGGCGCACGGTGGGGCGGTGGGGCAGATTCAGCAGGTCAGCATCCGCGAGCATCGCGAACCGTTTTATCCCAAGGTGGGCGATTGGAATCGCTTCAGCGCCAACACGGGCGGTACCCTGGTTGAAAAGTGTTGCCATTATTTCAACCTGATGGACTTTGTTTTGAACGAACATCCGCTGCGTGTATTTGCCTCGGGTGGCCAACGCGTCAACCATCTGGATGAGCGCTACGATGGCCGTACGCCCGACATTCTGGACAGTGCCTATGTCATCGTTGAATACCCCAGCGGGGCTCGCGCCATGCTGGACCTGTGTATGTTTGCCGAAAATTCGGTGGATAGCGAGCAGATCATCGTGGTGGGCAATGAGGGCAAGCTCGAATCCTTGCTGCCCTCGCTGACACTGCGCTATGGTCGCCGCGAAGACTGGGGCACCCGCAAAGTCTGGGGCGAACCCTCTGGTAGCGGCAAGGGCGTTTCGGTGCGCCGGGTCTGGGACACCAACATCAAGTACCCCGGCCAGCATTTTGGCGCGTCGTTCATCGAACACGAAAAATTCGCCCATGCGCTGCGCAACGGGCTGCCGGCCGAGGTGACGCTGGAAGACGGTTTGCGCAGTGTGGCCACCGGCATTGCCGCGCATCGGAGCATTGAGTCCGGTTGCGCGGTGATGATGCGCGAAGTCTTGCCGGCGGGCTGGTGAAAGGCAGCATGAGCTACACCCTCTACCCCAGCTTGCGTGAGCGCGTGGTGTTTATTTCTGGCGGCTCGTCCGGCATTGGTGCCGAGCTGGTGCGTGCCTTTGCAACGCAAGGCAGTCGTGTGGCGTTTTGTGGAACCAAGCCTGAAGGTGGTGCCACTTTGATCCAGGAATTACTTGATGCGGGCCATGCTCAGCCCTATTACGAAGCCTGCGATGTGCGTGACATTGCGGCTCTGCAGGCTATGCTGGGTCGCGTGGCACAGCAGTGGGGCGCCATCCGTGTTTTGGTTAACAACGCCGGGCGCGACGATCGCCATTCGCTTGATGAGCTGACCCCGGCGTATTGGGACAACTGCCTCAATATCAATTTGCGGCACCAGGTTTTTGCTACACAAACAGTAGCTCGTCAAGCAAGAGCAGCGGGCGCTGGAGCCTCAATCATCAACATGGGCAGCATCTCTTGGATGCGCGGGCGACCCAACCTGATCGGCTACACCGCCAGCAAGGCGGCCATCTCGGGCATGACCCGCACCCTGGCGCGTGAATTGGGTGTGGATGGTATTCGGGTCAACGCGCTGGTGCCGGGTGCCATCGTCACCGAGCGACAAACCGCGCTGTGGCGCAACGCGCAAGAAGACCAGAAATTCATCGACCTGCAGTGCCTGAAATTCCGACTCGACTCCACCCATGTGGCGCGTTCTACGCTGTTTTTGGCCAGTGACGACAGTGAGGGCATCACCGGGCAGAACCTGATAGTCGATGCTGGCCTGGCTCAGGTGTCGGTAGCTGGTTAAACCCCGTAAAGCATTTTTGTCAAGCCATCAACCTGTGATTTATTAACCCAACTAAAACCCAAAGGACGACATCATGGTCAATTTAGCCAAAACCGCCAGCATCACCACCGCACTCTCGACCCTGTTGGTGCTACCCCTTTCTGCCTTGGCCGCTGACATTCGGGTCATGTGTTACCAAGACGGTATTGAGTGCGAGGCCACAGCCGCCATTGCTAAACGCTTTGAAGCGCAAAACCCAAGCATCAAAGTTATTCTGGATGTGGTGCCTTACAAAACCATTGTTGAGCAATTGCCAGTGCAGTTGGCAGCAGGCCAAGGCCCCGATATCGCCCGTGTGACCGATTTGGGTGGCCTCTCAAAATACTATCTCGACATCAGCGCGACTATCAAAGACGCGAAATATTGGGAGGCCAATTTTGGCGCCACGCTGCCTTGGCTGCGACCCAACGCCGCCGACAAAGGCATTTATGGCTTTATGTCGCAACTGACCATGACCGGGCCTTACATCAACAAAACATTGTTTGAGCAAGCCAAAGTGGCGGTGCCGGGCCCCAAAGCCACTTGGGACGAGTGGGTGGAAGCTGCCCGCAAAGTGGCCAAGGCAACACAAACCCCCGCCGCACTGGCTTGGGATCGGTCTGGTCACCGCTTTGCTGGCCCGGCGATCAGTTACGGTGCCAAAATTTTCGATGCCAAGGGCGAACTGGTGCTCGATGATGGTTACAAGACGCTGGTGAAGAAGTTTGTTGGCTGGCACAAAGACGGCGCCATGCTCAAGGAAGTCTGGGGCGGCTCGGGTGGCTCGACTTATGCCGACTCGATTGGTGAGTTCAAAAATGGCCGGGTGGTGATGGTGCTGTCAGGTTCTTGGCAGATCAACCGTCTGCAAAAGGACATTGGCAGCGCATTTGACTGGGTAGCCGTGCCCAACCCCTGCGGGCCTGCGGCTTGCTCCGGCATTCCAGGCGGTGCTGCTTGGGTGGCGCTGAAAACCAGCAAAGCCCCCAAAGAAGCCGGCATGTTCCTCGACTTTATGGCGCAAGAGGGCAACTACGCTGAGTTTGCTGGCAAAACCAACAATATTCCTGCGCATGCCGGGCTGGCCAAAAAAGGCGTTGCCTACCCTGGTGCTACGCCTGCCGCGCAGGCTGCACTGGGTACTTTCAGTGCCGGTGTGGCGAGTCTGTCGCCAGTGGCTTACCAGTTTCAAGGTTACAAGTTCAACCGCGCCATCATGTTGCCCACGGTGAGCCGAGTGACGCAGGCCATTGTGGGTGAGATGACTGCCGATGAAGCCCTGACCAAGATTGGTGTTGATATGGCCGATGCCGTCAAACAAGCACAAAAATAAACCGCACAAATCAAAAAGAATAGCGCCTTACGCTTGCTGGTAGGGCGCTAGAGCATATGTCACGTTTGCTAGCCTTCTTTTTTAATCTCTTTGAGCCGCTGTTCAGTTTGGGGCAGCGGCTGCTTGGGGTGTCCCGGATTGGCTGGCTGTTTGTCGGGCCCAACTTGCTGGTCTTTGGTTTGTTCACGTTTTTGCCGATCGTCATCAACCTGGTCTATGCCACCACCGGTGGCGTGCAGTTAATGCCGCTGGAGCGCCCCTTCACAGGCACCGAGAATTTTGGGGTTTTGTTCGAGTGCCGCGATTACTTTGACATTCAAACCTGTCGCAAGGATGTGTTTTGGCGAGCTATTTTCAACACCGTCAAATTCAGCCTGATTCAGGTGGTGTTGATGGTGCTGCTGTCGCTGTTGACGGCCTTGGTGCTCAATCGCAAGATAGTCGGTCGGGGTTTTTGGCGCGGTGTGTTTTTCTACCCCGTCTTGCTGTCGCCGGTGGTAGTGGCCTTGATCTGGAAGTGGTTGCTGCAAAGCCAGGGCGTATTTAATGCCGGTTTGGTGGCGCTGGGCGCAGCCCCGGTGGATTGGTTGACAGATGCCAGCTGGGCATTTTTTTGGACCATTTTTGTCTCAATCTGGGCGCACATGGGCTTTTACACCCTGATCCTGTTGGCCGGTTTGCAGGCCATCCCGAAGGATATGTATGAGGCGGCCGAGATGGACGGCGCCTCACCTTGGCGCGTGTTGCGCCGCATTACTTTGCCACTGCTGATGCCTAATCTGATTGTGGTGCTGGTGCTGGCAATGATCCGCGCTGTGCAAATCTTCGATGAGGTCTTTGTGCTGACCGGTGGTGGCCCTGGTTCTGCTACAACATTTATAGTGCAATTCATCTATCAGACGGGCTTTGCCGAGCAAATTCATTTGTATGGTTTGGCAGCAGCGGCGTCACTGGTGCTGGCTCTGGGGCTGATGGCGCTGACTTTGCTACAGCTCAAGCTGACCCGCGCCAAAGAAGCGGGACAGAAAGCCAGGTAAGGATCATAAGATGCGCCAATTCTTAACTCGAACCCGTGGGCGCAAACGTCTGGACTGGACCGACTGGCTGAGTTATGGCTATTTGATGGTGGGCTTGGTGAGCATGTTTGCACCGATCCTGTGGTTGTTGATGTCGTCGCTGAAAACCGAGAGTGCCATCAGCCAGTTCCCGCCCAGTTTTCTGCCCTATAGTCAAAAAACCGTGATGGTGCAGGGCTTTGATAAGCCCTTGCCCTTGTTCATGACCCAAGACGATCAAGGTGGGCAGCGTGAAATGGCTCAGGTGCGGCGCATCGGCATTATGGCCACCATGGTGGATCCGGCCAAGCCGGAGACACCCATCCAGGTCAACATCAACGCGCGCAAGCCCATCAATGAGCTGAAATTTGCCAGCAACAACTACACCGACCTGTTTGCCAAGTTCAGCTTTGGCAGCTATTTGTACAACAGCGTGTTCATCACCGTGGTGGCCACACTGCTGACACTGCTGATCAACTCGATGGCCGCCTTTGCGCTGTCCAAATACCAGTTTCGGGGTCAGAGGGCGGTGTTCATGCTGATCATTGCCACGCTGATGATTCCGCCAACCATCATCTTGGTGCCGGTGTTTCTGGTCATCAACAGTGTTGGGCTACTTAATAGCCTGTGGGGCGTGATCTTGCCGGCCATTGCCACGCCAACGGGGGTGTTTTTGCTGCGCCAGTACATGCTGACGATTCCTGATGAATTGCTTGAGGCAGCACGCATGGATCACGCCAGCGAATGGCGTATTTACTGGAAAATTGTCTTGCCGCTGGCTGCGCCCGCTTTGGCGGTGTTGGCCATTTTTTCGGTCATGTGGCGTTGGAATGACTTTTTGTTGCCACTCATCGTATTGTCAAAATCCGAGTTTTTCACCTTGCAGCTGGCCTTGAACTCATTTCAGGGCGAGCTCAACACCCAGTGGCACTACCTGCTGGCCATGACCGTGATCACCTTGATTCCGATCACGCTGGTGTTTGCCTTCCTTCAAAAATACATCACCACCGGCATTGCCAGCGCCGGTGTGAAATAAACCACCTATTGATAGGACTCCAGCGTGGCCACACTTGATCTTGTCAACGTCGTCAAAAGCTTCGATGAAACCACCATCCTGCACGGCATCAACCTGGCCGTTCATGATGGTGAGTTTGTCGTATTCGTTGGGCCTTCGGGCTGCGGCAAATCTACTTTGTTGCGGGTCATTGCGGGTCTGGAGGCACCCAGTGCAGGCGATATTTGTATAGACGGCAACAACGTCAACACGGTTTCGGCGGCACACCGGGGTTGTGCCATGGTGTTTCAGTCGTATGCGCTTTACCCGCACATGAGCGTCTATGACAACATGGCCTTTGGTCTGGAAAATCTGCGTCTGCCTAAAGCACAGATCGAATCCAAAGTGTGCGGGGCTGCCAAATTGTTGCGCTTAGAAGCCTTACTCAAGCGCAAGCCGACCCAGTTGTCGGGTGGTCAGCGCCAACGGGTGGCGATTGGACGTGCCATTGTTCGCGAGCCCAAAGTGTTTTTGTTTGATGAGCCGCTGTCTAACCTGGATGCCGAATTGCGGGTCTCGATGCGGGCTGAAATTCGTGACCTGCACGCCCGGCTCAAAGCCACCATGGTTTACGTCACCCATGACCAGGTCGAGGCGATGACCATGGCAGACAAAATTGTGGTGCTGCGCGCTGGAAAGATCGAGCAGATCGGTGCGCCACTGGACTTGTACAACCGTCCGGCCAACACCTTTGTGGCGGGTTTTATTGGCAGCCCGCGCATGAACTTTCTGCCCGCCTCAATCCTGCCGCACGACGCTGCCACAGCCAAAGCGGTACCTCTGCCGCAAGGCACGCACAGCATTGGTTTGCGGCCGGAACATGTGCAGCTTGACAGCCAAGGCTTGATCCGCATGCAGGTTTCACAGGTGGAGCAACTCGGCTCCAGCAGTTTGCTGCATGGCACAGTTGGGCAAAACACGCCGTTCGAGATGGTCTGCACCGGGCAAACGCAAGTCAGTAGCGGCGACACGGTTGGCCTGGCGCTGCCACTGGCGCATTTGCATTGCTTTGACAAAGACGGTTTGCGCCTGTAAGCCTATGAAAACTTTTGGCAGTGCGCAACTGGCGCGGGTGATACAGAGCGGTGTTGATCTGGACCTGGGAAATGGGGCGACTTTCAGCGTGCAAGTGCTTGAATCCACGATGTTTCGGGTGCGCTACAAACCCAAATCGGGTTACTTGGAGCCCCGCACCTGGGCGATTGCGCCGCAGGCAGGGCATGATGTGCCCTGGAGCGGGCGCCAGCGCGATGACCTGAGTGGCTTTTCCTGCCCGCCGGCGCAGGTTCGTGAGCAACCGGGTGGTGTCACTTTGCAGACTGATGCGCTGCAAGTGGAGGTTCGGTTCAATCCCTTGTGCCTTCAGTGGCGTGACGCGGCTGGCCGCACGCTGGTTAACGACCGTGCCACCTCGGCATATTTTTCCAGCAAGCGCACCGGGGCTGTGCGCCACTACCTGCAGCGTGACCGCACTGACCGCTATTACGGTTTGGGCGACAAAACCGGGCCACTCAATTTGCACGGTAGGCGTTTGCGCACGCTGGCGCTGGATGCCTTGGGCTATGACCCAAAATGTGGCGACCCGCTCTACAAACACTGGCCGTTTGTTTTGACGCGTGCACCCAGCGGTCAGTGGTGGGGCATTTACTACGACACCCTGGCGGCCTGCACCTTTGATTTGGGTTGCGAGCACGACAACTACCACGAGCTGTTTCGCTACGTCGATATTGACGATGGCGACCTGGATTACTACCTGATGGTGGGCAGCACACCTGGCGATGTGATTGCCCAATTTGTACGCCTGATCGGCGGTACCCATTTGCCGCCTCGCTGGTCGCTGGGTTTTGCCCAGACCGCCATGGGTCTGGCCGATGCACCTGATGCACAAGCTCAACTGGACGCATTTATCACCCGCATTCAGGCCGAAGGCATACCCTGCTCGTCGTTTCATTACGGTTCTGGCTATTCCTCGCGCGGTAAACGTCGTTACGTTTTCACCTGGAACCGCGACAAATTTCCTGACCCCAAAGCGCTTAACGAGCGATTTCAAGCGGCCGGCATGCATCTGGTAGCCAACATCAAGCCCTGCCTGCTCGATGACCACCCGGCGTTTTCTGAAGTGACGGCGCTGCAAGGCTTTATTCAGGATGCCTCCACCCAAGCGCCGGTGCTGGAGCAATTCTGGGACGGTGTCGGTTCGCACCTCGATTTCACCCACCCCGACGTGGTGGCGTGGTGGCAAAAAAGCCTGGCTGAGCAGGTGCTGGACTACCAGATAGATGCCGGCTGGAACGACAACAACGAGTATGCCGTGATGGACGATGCGGCGTGCTGCCATGGCTTTGGGCAAGCTCTGCCGATGCACCGCGCGCGTCCCCTGCACGCGCTGCTAATGACCCGCGCCACCTTTGAGGCTCAGGCCCAGCGCCACCCAGACCAATCCGTTTTCACCGTGACGCGGGGCGGACCACCGGGTTTGCAGCGTTATGCCCAAACCTGGACTGGTGACAACACCACCAGTTGGGAAACCCTGCGCTGGAACATTCGCACCGGGCTGCAGATGTCGCTTTCTGGCATGTTCAATGTTGGTCATGATGTGGGCGGTTTTGCCGGGCCATCGCCCGGGCCCGAGCTGTTTGTGCGCTGGGTGCAAGCCTGTTGCCTCAATCCGCGCATGGTCATGAACTCCTGGAAGGCTGACGGCAGCAACAATGTGCCGTGGTTGCACCCATCGGTTACAGCGGAAGTGGTGGCTGCCATACGCCTGCGTTATGTGCTCATGCCCTATCTGTGGTCTTTGTTCGAGCGTGCGCACAGTCACCACGAGCCCATCATTCGACCCACGTTCTATGATTTTTACAACGACGAACAATGCTTTGCTGACAGCGACGACTTCATGCTGGGCAATGCGCTTTTGGTGGCACCAGTGGTGCAGCAAGGCGCCACGTCGCGCCGGGTCTATCTGCCAGCCGGGCCGGTTGCCTGGTATGATTTTTATAGCGGCGAGCGCTTTGCGGCTGGCACGCAGCAAGTGGTCTCAGCCGCACTGGCGCGCTTGCCGCTGTTTTTCCGTGCGGGTGCTAAGCTGCCTTTGGCGGCCAGCGTCGATGGTCAAGTCACAGCCAGCGATCTGATCAGCGAAATCTGCCGAAAATCGGACAAGTTCTAAGGCACAGTTTGGAAATACCGCTTGGTCGGGCAGTTGGAACGTCAAGAACGGCATCACTATTGCTCCGACCCGATGAAGTTTGAACCGCTCGCCCTGAGCTTGTCGAGGGGTTTCGACAGGCTCAACCCGAACGGAACTGAATACATCATCGGGTCGGATCAATAAAGCCCAACTCAAATCAATTGCTGCTTGGATTGAGTCTCTATTTCGTCGATAGGGGAACGGCTTTACCCCTGCTTCGTTTTACACTGCCAAGCTTCAAACTCTAGAACTCAAATGGAATCACTTCTTGTCTCAACCGGGGTTGTCGCGCTCGCTGAAATCGGCGACAAAACCCAGCTTCTGGCGTTTATTCTGGCGGCACGTTTCAAAAAACCCTTACCGATCATTGCTGGCATTTTGTGCGCCACCATCGTCAACCACGGCCTGGCCGGGGCTTTGGGCGCCTGGATCACCAGTGCGCTGAGTCCGCAAATTCTTCGCTGGGTTCTGGCTGGCTCATTCCTTGGAATGGCTCTGTGGACGCTGATTCCCGACAAAATCGAAGACGAAGAAACCCAGGTAGCCCATAAATTTGGGGTGTTTGGCGCAACCCTCATCACTTTCTTTTTGGCTGAAATGGGCGACAAAACCCAAATTGCCACCGTTGCCATGGCAGCACACTATGCCAATCCGGTGCTCGTTGTGATTGGCACAACACTCGGGATGCTGATCGCTGACGTTCCTGCGGTCTTTGTGGGTGACAAACTGGCATCGAAAATTCCGATGAAACTGGTGCACACCATTGCTGCGGCCATCTTTGCCGCGCTGGGCATTGCCACCCTGCTGGGCGCTGGCGCCAAGCTGGGCTTTTGACACGGTAAATAAATGAGCAAGCATGCCCACTGAATCCCACGCTGACTTGAAACACAGTCACATCTTTGACACCAGTAACGAACTTGCCGAACGCAGCACACGCATCGTCATGTGGATCACCGCGGCCACGATGCTGCTCGAAATCACGGCGGGTTGGTGGTACAACTCGATGGCACTGCTGGCGGATGGCTGGCATATGAGCTCACATGCATTGGCCATCGGTTTGGCCACATTGGCTTATGCCAGCGCCCGCCAATATGCGACAGACCCACGCTTTGCGTTTGGCACATGGAAAATTGAAGTGCTGGCTGGCTTTGCCAGCGCGATTTTTTTGTTGGGCGTGGCTGCCCTGATGGTCTTGGGCTCAGTTGAACGACTTTTTTCGCCACAGCCAATTCAATACCAAGAGGCCATCGTGGTCGCCGTGCTGGGGCTGCTGGTGAATATCGTGTGTGCGCTGATTCTTGGAAAGGCGCATCACCATGACCACGGGCACGACCAGGCGCATAGTCATGCCCACAGTCATGCGCACCAGCATGTCGATCACGACGATCTGAACCTGAAATCGGCCTATCTTCACGTGATTGCCGACGCTGCCACCTCGGTGCTGGCCATCATTGCACTGATCGGCGGTTGGGTTTATGGCTGGTGGTGGCTTGATCCGCTCATGGGCACTGTGGGCGCCATTTTGGTGGCGCTTTGGGCCAAAGGCCTGATCGTGCAGACTGGCGCAGTGCTGCTCGACCGCGAAATGGATCACCCGGTGGTTCAAGAAATTCGCGAGGTCATTGAAGTGCCCTCTGATCGTGGCGCCACCCATGTCACCGACTTGCACGTCTGGCGTGTTGGCAAACAGGTTTATTCATGTGCCCTGACGGTGCATACCCATGACGCTGCACTAACAGCGAGCGACATCCGCGCTCGTTTGGCGGTGCACCATGAAATCGTGCATTCGACCATTGAAATTCAACCCATCAAGCGACAGTGATGCCATGATTTCACGTTTGCCCACGCGCTACTTGACACCCCAGCACTTGCTCAGGGCATCCATTGTTGTGGCTGTGGCCACCATTTTTCTGAAAACCCTGGCCTGGTACATCACTGATTCGGTGGGTTTGCTGTCAGATGCCATGGAGTCGTTTGTTAATCTGGCCAGCGCCATTTTTGCTCTGGTGATGGTCACCATCGCACAGCGGCCTGCCGATAAAGACCACCCCTACGGCCACAACAAGGCCGAGTATTTTTCGTCCGGTTTTGAGGGCATTTTGATCATTGGTGTGTCAGTTGGCATTATTTGGGCGGCTGTGTCGCGTTTGCTGGTGCCGCAGCCGCTGCAAGAGCTTGGTTGGGGCTTGGTTTTGTCGGTGTTGAGCTCAGCGCTCAATGGTTTATTGGCCTGGGTGATGTTCAGTGTTGCCAAAGTTCATCGTTCGATTGCGCTCGAAGCCGATGCCAAACACCTGGTGACCGATGTTTGGACTTCAGTGGGCGTGGTTCTGGGTTTGGCCGGCATGGCGCTGACCGGTTGGCTCTGGCTGGATGCCCTGGCGGCGATTGGTGTTGCCTTAAATATTCTCTGGGAAGGCAGCCATTTGCTCTGGCGCTCATCACAAGGTTTGATGGACGAGGCTGTTGAACCCGATGTGCTGTCTGAAATTCAAAAAACCCTGGCCTCTTTTGACCAACAAACGATTCGTTTCGATCATGTCATCACACGCCGCTCGGGTCAGCGTCGCTATGTCGATATGCATATGCACATGCCCGCCAGCTGGACTCTTGGCAATGCTGCTGCGGTACGCACCAGCGTCGAGCAAGCGCTCATGGCGGCCGTGCCCGGATTGCGCGCAACCATCCAGCTGCTGCCAAGCGATGTGGAAGCCCATATGGATGTTGCCGCCGATTAGCCTATGGGTTGATCGGTGGCTCACCGTGGTTGGCTACGCCGTTCGGCGTATTTTCAAAACGCGCGTGTTTTTCTAAAGTTACCCCATCGCCACAATTGAGCCCGCCCAAACGGGTCCAAGGTGGGGACAGTCGTCTCAATCAACTTTGGAGTTACACGCATGTCATCATTGAATTCACGCCGTTTCACGCTCAAGGCACTCAGCGCTGCCGTTGCGCTGTCCACCCTGTCTGCCTTGCCAGCACTCGCCGCCGACACCATCAAGGTCGGCATCTTGCACAGCTTGTCTGGCACCATGGCGATTTCAGAAACCGTGTTGAAAGACACGGTGCTCATGGCCATTGACGAAATCAACGCCAAAGGCGGTGTGCTCGGCAAAAAACTCGAGCCTGTGGTGGTTGACCCGGCATCCAACTGGCCACTCTTTGCCGAAAAAACCAAGCAATTGCTGACCAAAGACAAAGTTGATGTGATCTTTGGCTGCTGGACCAGCGTGTCGCGTAAATCCGTCTTGCCGGTGGTTGAAGAGCTCAATGGTTTGTTGTTTTACCCGGTGCAGTACGAAGGCGAAGAGTTGTCCAAAAACGTCTTCTACACCGGTGCAGCACCCAATCAACAAGCGATTCCGGCAGTCGATTATTTGATGAGCAAAGACGGCGGCGCCGCCAAGCGCTGGGTTTTGCTAGGCACCGACTATGTGTACCCGCGCACCACCAACAAGATTTTGCGCGCCTACCTCAAATCTAAGGGCGTTAAAGACACCGACATTGACGAGAAGTACACACCGTTTGGTCACAGCGACTACCAAACCATCGTGGCAGACATCAAGAAGTTCAGCGCCGGTGGCAAGACCGCTGTAGTCTCGACCATCAATGGCGACTCGAATGTACCGTTCTACAAGGAACTTGGTAACGCCGGCCTGAAGGCCAAAGACGTGCCCGTAGTGGCGTTCAGTGTGGGTGAAGAAGAGCTGCGCGGAGTGGACACCAAGCCGCTGGTGGGCCACCTGGCTGCCTGGAACTACTTCCAGTCGATCAAAAACCCGACCAATACCGAGTTCATCAACAAGTGGAGCGCCTACGCCAAAGCCAAGGGCATTGCAGGCCATAAAGACAAGGCTTTGACCAACGATCCGATGGAAGCCACTTACATCGGCATCAATATGTGGAAACAAGCCGTCGAAAAAGCCAAGTCCACCGAAGTTGACAAGGTCATTGCTGCCATGG
>CAIYYA010000057.1 GCA_903930255.1 uncultured beta proteobacterium | reverse complement strand
AGATCGATGCGCCCGCAATGCAGCGTGACGTTGGCTCGCGTCACCCCATCTGCAACCGCGCTACGTTTTTCTTCAGTCGCCTTGAATGGGGAGTAGAGATACAACTCGACCACATTGTTGCTTTCACGCACTTCATAAAACGCCCGGTAGTTGAAATCGCCTTGGCCCGATGAAGTGAATCGCAGCGTGGCACAGTTTCCGTCGTCGTTAACTATGAAGTCGGGATCGTCCCACTGCTGTTCGGCCCAGGCTTTGACGATGTCGGTAATTCTTCCCATGGTGCATTCCTTGGTTGGTTTGAATGCACCAATGTTCCCGCCCAATGCGCCAAATTGTGTCGCACATCACCTGCGACACAATTTGGCGTGATGGCTGAAACAATCAAGGCCATGAACAACTATGGCAGAGGCGCAAGATGCCCCATGGTGATGACAGAACCTTTTTAAACACCGACACAAACGTCAACGAGAAATTTATGACCACACAACCACCCTCCCTGTCAGAACCATCGCCCACTGAACTACTGGCGCAAGCCCGCACCGCCATCCTGCGCAATCAAAATCCATCGGTCGCTCTGGTTCAGCGCCACCTCAAAGTTGGCTACAACCTGGCAATTGCACTGATGCAACAGCTTGAAGGCGACATTGTCAGTGCACCAGATGCAAATGGTCAGTGGCAACTGCTGCCAACTGCCAAACTTTCAGCATTGCCTGTTGCCGTTAAAACTTCAATGGGCGTGCATTCGCTTTCACCTGAAAAACGGGCGCAATACCAGCGCAGCCAACGACCTCTGGCGCTTGGCAATTATCTGCAACGGCACCGTGAACCGTGTCCGGACTGGCTTCTGCGCTTCGTGAAAGGCGATAAATTCAACCGCGAGCAATTTTTTGACTCACGGATGGTGTATTACCCAGGCAGCGGCAGCGACGGTCATGCCGTCAAGCTCTTTGGTGCTGCGCATTGTGCCCACTGCTTTATCTATGTTGACTATCTTGTCAAGCAATCACACATCAAGGCAGATCTGCGGGGCAATCACAAAGGCTACAACGGCGCATTTTCTGGTTACCACCGATTAGCCAGATTGACTTTGTCAGAATCTGACATCGCACCACAGGGCTGGGTGCAACATGTGCAGCATCTGGAGCGCACGCGTTTCAGCGATGACTTCAAGCCCTATGCCTTTCTGGAAGTGTTGGAGCGTGATGAAAACCTGGGCGATGACCATGGCGCGCACCGTCTGGCCATCCTGTTTTTGGGGGCGGACGGCATTGCATCGTATGACGCATTGTTTTGCCAGAAAAACCAAGTGCCACCACCGTTTGCCGTTCTGATTCAGGAACATGGCTTTGGCGGCAATTACGACAAATTTGGCCGTGATGGATTGCTTGAACGCATTGCACACCAGTGTCAAGTGTTTCCAACTTTTCTGCTGGTGGCAGAGGGCTCAGCGCCGTGGCGGCAATATGAAAAAATGGCTCACTTGCGCGGCTCCATTGGCGGCATGCACGCCAACACCCGGTTTTTGCACAAGTTTATGGGCACTGACCATGACGAATTGATCCAGTAAGCAGGCAGTCACCATGCCACGTCGCCTTGGACACTTTCAACAAGCATTCACTGACTGGTTGGATGTCAACCAACCCCGCTTTGCGGTTGCGGTCAGACTCCAAATGGGTAAAAGCGGCAGCGTTTCGATTGAATTGTTAAACCAGCCCGCATGTTTGCGCATTCATGCGAATCGAATCAATCTGGGCGTTTGGGTTCACTGGGATGCCATCACCTGGGACGCTTTGCTTGACCTTGACGTACTGGCGGTTCGCACGCGCCAGGGTTACCGATGCGGGCTCTGTGAAGATGTGGTGCAAATTTGGCCTGATCTTGAGCTGCTCTGGGCAGACCACCTGTTTGAACCGTTCGTCCAATGGGTCAACGCGAGCTATGCCAAAGCCGAAACGCTCACCCTGCTTGGTAACGCAGCCACATGCACTACGGCACAGTTATTTCGATATGAGCAGCCACAAGCGACGAATGAAGTCGTAGCCGTCATACCGCTGCATCCACATTAGGCAGAAACCTTGTTGCGACCAACATATCAGAAAGCACCCCATGACAAAAACCAGAAATCAAAAGATGCTCAGAGCCCTGCAAGCCGCTGCAACATGCAGCACACTCACATCCGGCGAACGTGAGCTGGCTGAAATCAAATACAAGCTCACTAAAACGCTCAACCACTTGCTCTACACAGAATGGGACCCGATTGGTGTTCACCTGTTGCGGCATTTCCATTGCACTGCCGAATACCAACTTTACCTTCCCGGCATTGTCGACATGGTGCTGCAAGGAGCCTCTTTCGCTGAGCTGTCAGACCGATTGATGGAGCTCGAAGGGTACATGCTGGGTGACGATCACATTCGGCGTCGATGCGATGTGATTGCCGTCATGGCATCTCACTTTGGGCCACATACCCGCCAGAACCCATTTGTTGCCAGCGTAAACACAGACACGCGAGCAGCCGCGTACCAATCTGTACTGGATTTGGTGACACAAACCCGCCTTGATGCGTATCAGGGCAAATGGAACCACGTGCGCGTGGGGTATCTACAAGCAGTTGAACTTTGTCAGAGCCACTTGGCAGACAAACACCAACTGCTTGGCGCATGCCTGAACAACTTGGGGCAAGCCTACAGCGCACTCGGTGAACTGGGAAACGCCTTGAAGCTGTACCAGCAAGCCTTGCCGGAGTTGGGGCAACTACCCACGGCAGACCACTACAGCGGCGTGACTTGCCTGAAAAACATCATCAACAACCTGGAACACCGCCGCCAGTTCGCCGCCGCCATGGCGTACCACGACCAAATGGCGCGTGCATATCTTGTCCAGCACGGCCAGCATGTCGCTCACACTGCCAAAAGACCCGCCCCCCGACTTTGCCCCAGACGCATCAGTGTGGAACGGGATGGCTGCGGAATGATTCAGCAGTATTTTGCTGTCAGCTAACCACATCCCCAAGCCGCACCAGCATCAGCACACCCACCGTGCAATGCTTGCGGCACAGTTTGGCGCTTTACCTGTGATCATGCAGGCATGAACACACCCACTGCCCACCCAAAGCCCGTGCTTGACGATAAAGCCATTGCAAGCCTTAAACAAATCAATGCACAACTGGATGCACTGCAAATGCAGATTCATGAAGTCGCCAAGACGTATCACCGCCACATCAGCCAGGCCGCCCAAGAATCAGGTTTGCCGCTGGACAACATTTACATTGAAGCAGAGTTGGACTTTTGTCTGAAGCCCATCAACCCGCACGACGACTGCGCTCGTGAGCAAGATGACGACGGGGTGGTCAGTCGCACGCTAAGTAACCCGCAGTTGCCGGATTTGCTCAACTTTGGCATTGATGAACCCGGCTCGGTGATTGGCCCGCAGGGGTGGCTGTTTCATGATTTGACTAAACATGCTTACGGCATTGAACAACCGCAAGTGACTCACGCCGAGTTGTTGGCCCTTGACTCAATCTATGTTGAGTTAGTGATTCGGCATCCGGTGCAGTTCGAACGGTAACTCGATAGGTTTTTACGTGCAACATGCTAGCATTGCAATCATTGACAGCACACAACCAACCAAAGGCTTGACCTATGAGCACATTAACCATCCGAAATATTGAACCCGCAATCAAAGACCAACTGCGCCTCGTTGCCGCTGCCCACGGCCGATCTATGGAAGAAGAAGTGCGCACCATCTTGCGCAACGTGATGGTGCAAGCTACAGCGCCAACGACGGGTTTGGGTTCTCGCATTCATGCCCGGTTTCGCGCTATCGGCGGGGTTGATTTGGATTTGCCCGAACGACTCGATCTGCCGCGTGCCGCCAATCTGGATGCGGGTGGTGCAGCATGATCGTGCTGGACACCAACGTGGTGTCAGAAATTTTGCGGCCTCAACCAGACCCTTGCGTACTTCAGTGGCTTGACGCGCAAGTGCCACACGAGTTATGGCTGACATCTGTGGTTGCTGCCGAGTTGATGTTTGGCATCGCCAAAATGCCACAGGGGGCACGCCAAAGACAATTGGCGCAAGCCATGTCAACGATGTTGGAGCAAGACTTTGCAGCGCGGGTGCTGGCGTTTGATTTGAATTGCGCCTCGGTGTATGCGGATTTGGTCGCCAAACAACAGCGCCAGGGCAGAGCCATTGCCATTGCCATGGCTGATGCGCAAATTGCCGCAACTTGTTTGGCCAACGCGGCTCAATTGGCAACCCGCAACAGCAAACACTTTGAGGGATTGGGCCTGACGCTGATCAATCCGTGGCTGTAATTGAGCGTATTAACTGCGGCACAGTTTGGCGCTTTGACTGTGATCATGCAGTCATGAACACACTCACTTACCCCCCAAAGCCCGTGCTAGACGACAAAGCAATTACACGCCTGAAACAAATCAATGTACAACTGAATGCCCTGCAAGTGCAGATTCATGAAGTCGTCGAGACATATCACCACCACATCAGACAGGCCGCCAAAGAATCGGGGTTGCCGCTTGACAACATTCAGATTGAGGCAGAGCTGGACTTTTGTCTGAAACCCGGCAACCCGCAAAACGACCCAACCCTTGCGCAAAGCGACACCCGGGTGCTCATGCGCAGGCTCAGTCGCATGCGGTTGTCGGGTTCGCTCAACTATGACCTGAATGAGCCTGGTTCGGTAATCGGCTCGCAGGGGTGGTTGTTTCATGATTTGACAGAACATGCTTATGGCACCGAACAACCGCAAGTAACCCCAACCGAGTTGCTTGAACTAGACGCCGTCCATGTTGAGTTGGTTATTCGGCATCCGGTGCTGTTTAAACAACATCTGCTAGCACCACAAGAAAACTGATGCGTGTTTGCATCAACCACCCCTATTGCCCGGTGCCCCAGACATGCCTGCCTCTGATAAATTTGCTTTCGGACAGCACACCCGCCTGTGCTTTTACCCCAGCAGTGGCGGCACGGCACTTTGGGCGTTGATGCGTTTGGACTGCGACTTGTTTGTGCTGGCGGACAAGTGTCGCGAGGCTGTGTCATGGCAGCGAATTCAAGCTGATTTCAAAAAAAATGGGCAACCCGTCGAACTGATGCACAGCGGCGCAGGACATTTGTGCTTTCGCAGTTTGAATAAAACCGCCTGGATTTTTATTGAGGACAACAGTGCCACGCTGGAGCGGCTTCACCGTGCGCACCTGACCATCCACCATTTTGTGGGGATTGGCGATGGCTGCAGCGAAGGTGGCAACCACGCATGCGTCCATGACCGACCCTTTTTAAGTTGCGTTTTGCCGCTTGCCGGCCTGGGCATGGTTTACACAACTGACCATTCGCGGCCATTGGAGCGCAAGCGTCCTTACAACTGGAGCGCTGGTGTGCCAAATCACCCCAAGTTTTCGGATATGGTGGCCTGGCACAATTTTCCGGAGCCACCCACCTGGGAACGTGCTGACGAATGTGACTGGCACGAACCTGTCAATTCGTCCGTCCGCTTTGAACTGCAAGGTGTGCTGGTTGCGCCGCAGCGCAGTACGCATGAGCCGTTAAAAGAGTCTGACATGCAGGTGTTGCCAAAAGGTGATTTTTCTACCCAGCTCGTAAACCTGATCCCATTTCGCCTTCAGTATGGCCGTGGTGTGCTGGCTGAATACCGGGTGTTTTGGTAGTATGAACATCGCATGAATCCTCCACTCATCATCTTCTCGCATGGCAAGGAATCTGGTCCCTTTGGGTCGAAGATCAAGGCGCTTGTCAGCGTTGCCGAAAGGCTTGGGGCTTGTACGATTTCAGTGAACTACCGCGAGGATCCTGTGGGTGTCGTCCATGAACAAAATGCACCTGGAGAAGCACAACGCAGAGTGGCGCAACTGTTATCGCTGCGCCTTGAAAAGCACACAAAACTTGTTTTGGTTGGCTCCAGCATGGGGGGGTATGTCTCGACTATTGCCAGTGCAGGAATCAAACCAGACGGTCTGTTTTTACTTGCCCCGGCTTTCTATCTGCAAGGTTATGAGTGCCAGAATCCTGTGCCCTGTGCGGGGCGCACGATGATTGTGCACGGTTGGGGCGATGATATCGTTCCCGTCGAAAACAGCATCAAGTTTGCTCGAATGCATGTGTGTGACCTTCATCTGCTGGATGGGGATCACCGTCTCAACGATGCATTGCCAAAGATTGAGCACCTGTTTGAGATGTTTTTGAGGCAGGTAGGTGTCGGTTGAAACGCCGTCGATACGCGCACAAGTTCTGAAATGGCCGGGGTGTCATTCTCGGGGTTGCGTCTAAATAGCTACTTATTTAAGAGCTGTCAACGCATGCCAGACGGGTGTTTATGGGACTTTTGTTACATCTTTTATGGACACAACTGAAGCATCAAAATAATTTCTGATAAAGTTTGATAATTCACAATAATCAAAACAGGAAGTTGCCATGTCTTCATCACCCGAGCCCACCCAAGACCTATTCTTTCATCGCCCCGAATTGGCCACGGCATTGGCTGACCAGGCGCTTGACACTTCGCTTGGCACCAGTGGCGGCATGTTTCTGGCCGCACCACGGCGCACGGGCAAATCGACCTTTGTCCGCCAAGACCTGCTACCTGAGTTTGAGCGGCGCGGCCTCAATGTCATCTATGTGGACCTCTGGATCGACAAAACGGTGAACCCGGCGATTCATATCGCTAACGCCATCCGCGGTGAGTTGGCGCGCGAAGATGGAGCGATTGCGAAAACGCTCAAAAAACTGAGCACCATGTCCAAGCTGACCGTAGGTGCCTGGGGCAATGGCCTGAGCTTTGACCTCTCGCAACTCAATTTATCCAAAGATGCCACCTTGGCCGATGCGCTCAAGGCATTGTCTGCGGCCAGCCAGAAAAAACTGATTCTGGTGATTGACGAGGCCCAGCATGCGCTAACCACAGATGACGGCATCAACGCCCTGTTTTCACTGAAAGCAGCGCGTGACAGCCTGAACACCGACGCCGGCCGGTACGGGATGCAACTGGTTGCCACCGGCTCCAACCGCGACAAACTGGCAACCTTGGTGAATGGGCGCGAACAGGCGTTTTATGGTGCCGACATGGTGCAGTTCCCCACCCTTGGCAAAGATTATGTGCAATGGCTGGTGAGCCGTGCCAAACTCAATCTGGATCTTGACCGGGCCACCGAAGTGTTCCAAAGCCTGGGCTCGCGGCCCGAACCTTTTCGCAAAGCCTTAAGCCAAACCCGGCTTCAATTGGCGGTGAACCCGGCACAAGACTTGAATGCGTCGCTGGCAAATCTGGCCGCCCAAGGCGTTCTGGACTCAAAAACCGAATTTTTGAACACCGTGGCCAATTTGCCGCCATTGCAGTCAGCCCTGTTGCGCGAGCTGGCCGCAGATGCTGTGGCGGGGCCAGACGTGCGCCGTGTCGGCCTGTTTTCTGCCGCCATGAAGTCTCGTTTGTTGGCTCGGCTAGAGGCTGAGATGGGTGCCGCTCACGGGGTGTCGGTTGAAACGCCGTCGGTGCAGAACGCGCTGGACAAATTGCGCGAAGAAAACTTTCTGTGGCGCTCGCAGCGCGGGTCTTATGCGGTGGAAGATGAACAGTTTTTAGAGTGGCTGGTGGAGGAGGATCGGGGCGCGAATGGCATTCAGTAGCCATTGTCCTGATGGGTCAATATTGCTATTAATATGATTGCTGCTTATGCAAACCAGACGGGCGCTACAGGCTGTTTTGTTATAAGTTTTGTTCAGACATTACCCGCCTTGCACTTCGCCAAGCAATTCAGGGTGTCTGGCCAGCAGTTTGAGCAGCAGGACGGTCGATTTATGCGGCTGCTTTTTGCCGCATTCGTAGTCTGAAAATGCACTGACACCGCCACCAAACAGTTTGCCGGCATCGGCTTGACGAAGCCCCAGTTTCTTGCGGATCAGGCGCAGTTCTGACGCACGTTGCTTGTCGGCCAAGTTGCGCAAAGCGCTCAAGGCCTCGCTGTAGCGCTGACCCTCACCATCATCAAACTCGCACTCTGCACACACCGGGCAATGCCAGCCCGAAACCGCCGGGACGCTAGCTGTCAGCGTATCAATGGTGATGGTGACATCTTTTGCACCATGCTCCAGCAACGTGCCATCGTCACACTGCAAGCAAAACCTTTTGTCAGACATCTTATTTCTCCTTGAATTGAATCACTGTCGCACCCGCATGGATCGTGACCTCCCGAGTTCCTCAGCTAAATTTGTAACGTGTTGATCTATATAGGGGTGCGAGGCAATCGCGCCACTACAAAAGTGTCAATTGGGCGGGAAGAGACGGTTTCTTGATCGTCAGTGCTTGCAAAATCGCAGTGTGTTCTTGGTTGATGCTCGATAAAGCAGCAATCGGTTCCAAATCATTAACTTTGACCACTTGATGCTGAATGCGGCGCAACTTGTCCAGTGCGCGCTCTGGAGAAATCTTGGTGTTGCTATCCTTGAGACGGCTGCGCATCACCCGATACAGAATCAGCGCCATAAAGCAAATCGACGCATGGGCGTGAATCCGATTGGGCAGGCGGTGGTAAATCGGGCCAATCTCAATTTCAGACTTCAGCACCCGAAACCCGCGCTCAATGTCAGCCAGTGACTTGTAACGCTTGACTACTTCCTCGGGGGTGAAGTCCGGTGCATTGGTCACTAACAACAGCTTGCCGTCCATCATCTTGGCGTGCTTTAAAGCCCGTTCATCAATATCGTAGGTAAAAAGCTCGCTCTTGAGATCGACCTTCACAATACGCGCCAGATGGGCTTCACACACCTCGCGGTAAAACTTGGCTCTTGCGCCACCATCAGAGAGCTTGCGCCCTGGTTTCTTCTTGCCAACATCCTGATCATTGAGTTTGCCCACCCACTGGTCTGCTTGCGCTTTCAACTCGTCAATGCGTTTGTCACGCTTGGCACCCGTATCGAGCGACACCTGTGGGTCATGCGCAATGATCAAACGCAGCTTGTTCCAAGCGGTCTCCCCCAGAATTTCTTCTTTGGCTGGCAGGCACTGCTCTGTATGAAACGGCTCCAGCAATTCACAGAAGTCCCCGTAACGCCTACCGGGTACCGCCAGAATGAATTCGAGCTTGTTACCCCCGGGCAGAACAATTTCTTGTAGGTCGACCAGATTCTCAGTGGACAGCAGTCCCCGGTCAGCCACCGCAATAACGCGTTTGATGGGAAACCTGGCCACAATCTTCTCAATGACACCCTTGATGGTGGTCACCTCAGCCGTGTTGCCATCAAACACCTCGTGATACAGCGGTAAACCTTCAGCGGTTTGCACTACACCGAGCATGACCTGGCGGGCAACCACACCTTCTTTGGCCATCCCATAGTGGCGCAAGTCTCCTTCCTGCTCAGACAGACCAGCCGCACGAATGGTGGTCATGTCATAAAACACCATCGCCAGGTCTTGATCGACCAGGGGGCGTAGCAGGCTGGACATCACGTCATCGACCTCGCACTTGTGGTCGATCAGCGCATCCATGGCGCTCAATAGGTGTCGGTGGTCAATCGATTTCAGAGAAGTGCCGGGCAAGGCCACTGTTTCCAACCAACGCAGCACGCCCAGTTTGGAGTCGGGATCACACAAACGATTGAACACCATGACACGAATCAGTGCTTCAACATCAATGCTGTGGCGTGTATGGCGAAATACTCTGCGCAGGCCATCAAAGCCCAAGGCGTTCCAGAGTTCAGTGAGCGTCCAAACATCCCCAAAGTCTCGCGCTGCATCAAAGCTCAGGGTTGGAGGCACGGTTGGCGCAGATGGCGTTTGACCTGTGACACGCTGCAAACCCGCGATGACGGACTTAAGTTCAGTGCCTACTTGATCGATTCGCCCGAGGGTTGCGACGGTGCGCTGTTTGGGGCGACCGGTAGAGGCATCGCGAAACGCCTCGACGAGTTGGACGTAGTGATTTGGGCCGCGACGGGTGAGTTTAATAAACACGCCATTACTGTATCACAGAATTTAATATGGTAAAAGCCAATAAATCTGTAAATCGCGCCATTACATAATTCAATTTTCAACGAAGAAGATCGTTGATTTCATTGGAGATTGGGGCGGGTTGGGGTAAATAGCTGAGGAACCCGGGTGATCTGGAAAAGCCGGGTGAGTCATTCTCGGGGTTGAATCCAAACTGCTATTTATTTAAGAGCTATGAACGCATACTGGACGGGCGCTATAAACTGTTTTATTATAAATTCAGGGGTGCATTAAGCGCCGTACTTTATGAATTCGATATGGACTATCAGTTGCGTTAGTGATTTTTATGCCGAGGTGGATCGCGTTTTAAAAGATGTATCTCGATGAACAAAGTATTGAAAGTGGGTATTGCAACGGTGCAAGAGCAACGGGCGCGGTCTCTGGCTATTGCCGCCGGAACGCGCACACGCGATGCCGATGAACCCAATGTGTGGTGTCCCTCCGTCGCCGCGATGGCTCGGGTTTTGTCTGACGACAACATGGCTTTGCTCAAAGGACAAGCACGCACCCAATGTGTCGCGCTCGCTGCACACCATGGCTGAGTTTGGGCTGGTTACATTCATAAAAAATCGCCGTACCGTGATGCCACAGGCAACCTTCGAGCATTTGTCGGTTCAGTTTTGTTGAGCAGGGGCTGGAATGACCGGGGAGTCATTCTCGTGATTGAATACTAATTGCTACATATTTGAGAGCTTCTAACGCACATTGGACGGCTGCTATGGGTTGTTTTGTTATGAATGGTAAACATGGGTTACGCCAACAAAGATTTGATTCCAACTGCAAAAATCATGGGGCTTAAAACCGGGTTACCAGCCGGATGCTACATTTCCTGGAGTCGACGGACTTGCCTGTAACGCC
This sequence comes from uncultured beta proteobacterium, assembly GCA_903930255.1. Taxonomy (GTDB): domain Bacteria; phylum Pseudomonadota; class Gammaproteobacteria; order Burkholderiales; family Burkholderiaceae_C; genus Rhodoferax. Next base: position 389 of record CAIYYA010000057.1, on the reverse strand, counting down.
CTTGCTAAAAAACACAGAGTGCTATTGTTTTCGCAAATATGTAGGTAAAACTTTACGGTAACGGCTTATAAAACTAGAGCGCTATGGGTAAGCGCTGGGCCAAATCAGTTTGCAGATTTTTTTCATTGGATGGAAAGAATTTAATCAGTGATGAATTTACATTTTTGGCGCACGCAATAAGCTGTGAATTTACACTTTTATCATTCTCATTGTAAATATTTTTTTGAAACCATTCACTTATTTTTTTCACATCAATTTTTTCCATTTTATGTGGATTAAAGTATTTTACAGATGCTAAAGTCGTATAATATGGAGATATAGAGTCCTTTTTCTCTTGATCAAGACCCTCAAGAATAATATTTGTTAAGTTTAATTTCTCATCAATATTT
>CAIYYA010000056.1 GCA_903930255.1 uncultured beta proteobacterium | reverse complement strand
GCGCCTGGACGTGTCAGCCGTGGTCAGCGTGTCGGCATTTGCCCATCCTGAGCAAGTCATGCGGCGATGGTTGACTGAGTACCACATCCCATTCATCCCTGTAGGCTGGTTGATGAATCGATATATTGAGCATGTCATTGGGCACCGATTTAATGACATCGCTCCGGTTTCGCGTATCGGCCTGATTAGCTGTCCGGTACTTTTGGTACATGGCAGTCGCGACGCTATAGTGCCGATTGAATGTGCAAGGCGCTTGCGAGATGCGACTGGCCGGGCAACGCTTTTGGAGCACGCAGGGAGTCACGAAAGCTTTGACGACACGGATGACCTATATCAGCATGTCAGCCAATGGCTTTGCGCAGCAAGCGACAATGAAGCTTGACTGGTGTTTCGCAGACCGATGTCGAGCAAATCCTAGCGACTGCTCAACAGCTTTTTTTGATTTCTAACTCAGACACTGCTTACCACCCCTGATTTGTAATCTGTGATTCGGATGGTGGCGATGATGCCATGCGCGCAACATCGTCAAATGGTAGGGAACGGTTGATGGAACAACCGGTTTCATCCAGGATTACCTCCTGTAAAACAGAGACACAAGCGACTTTCAGGTCGCACGAATAGATTCTTGGCCAGGTCTATGCCTACAGTTGAGACTTTCATGGTGGTTACTCCTGTTTGCTGAGAGGTTGAAACGCAACTCCACTTTGGCACACAACGGTGCCGAATAAGGTGGGGGCGTTCATCCCATTGCATCGGTGAAGGAAAAGCTACGACTGCAGATGGTTGTCAAGAGCCAACGGCCATCTCAAATGGATCGGCCCGACGTTGGGATTGACGTTGAACCGGGCTGTTCTGAATCAGCCTGTCGTGGCCGCGAACTATGTGCCCAATGCTGACGGCCACCTTATACATCTGGATGTCAGTAACGAGTGTTGAAGCGGTCGCTCAAGTTCATCAATCGGTGGGTGCGATTCCCGGCAAGGCAGTGCATGTCGGCAACGCTGTAATCTTGGTGTTAAACACCCATTCAGCTTGCGGCTGACTGCATCTCTTTGCGGTTCATTCACCAGAGTTACCTTTTCCAAAGCGCCCACTGATACGCCGTTCAGCCATGCGCTGTTCTTGTACTGAAAGCTCCGGTATTGCCAGTACAAAGGTACTGCCATGCCCTACTTCACTCTGTACCCGCACTGATCCACCGTGCAAGGTCGCGATATTTTCGGCCAGATAAAGCCCAAGGCCTGCCCCTGAATCCGTTTGAGACGCGCGCCCCCGAAAATATTTTTCAAAAAGTTTCGGTAGTTCATCTTCGGCAATGCCTACCCCCTGGTCAATCACGCTAATTTCAAGACCACTGGCTTGCGTGCCGTGCACCGTGATGCGAACTGGCGCAGAAACAGGCGAATGCTTCAGTGCATTGGCGATTAGATTGCGCACCGCCACACGCAATAAAGCTGCGTCACCCATAAAACTGCTGGGTAGATCGGCACAGGTTAACTGCAGGTGATCGCCCTCCCACTCGGCGATCAGTGCATTCATGAATTGCCTGGGTTCAAACGGCCCGAGGTTCAGACACAAAGCTGTACCGACACGGTCGGCCGACAAAAACTCATCAATCATGTCCGTCATGCGTTGTGTGGCACCACGAATATTGGCACAGCGCTGCAAGCTCTTTTCTCGTGGTGCATCAAGCTGGCGTGCCAATTGTTGAGTCACCGTATTGATGATCGCCAACGGCGTACGAAATTCGTGCGACACCATGGCGACAAAGTTATGTTGTTCCAGTCGCGCCTGCACTTCGACGCTCAGCGCACGGCGTGTTTCAATTTCTTGCTGTTCGCGTCGAGTCATTTCAGCCTTTAATGTGGCTGTACGCTGTGCCACTTTGATTTCTAGAGACTCACTCAAGGCAGTCTGCGATGCCAGCATATCAAGCCTGTTCCGGTTGTAGCGTGCTGTAATGCCCAAGCTGATTACCACCATATTGAACAGCGAACCCATTTGAATACCGTACTCCGTCAAAACACTGGGCGGCAGATAGCCCAGATTACGCAGATAGCGCAGCACCACAGCGACATAGAAAGGTCCAAACGCAAATAAAAAGAAACGTGCAGGGCGGTGCCCATGCCAAGCCAGCCAGATACCAATCGGTACCAAAATACCAATGCACAGCAATGATGCCATTTGCGCTGGAACCACACCAGCACCGTAGCTGATAGAGAGTGCCAGCAACAGCGTGGCAATGCTCAGCACCCACGTTACACGCTGATAAATTCGGCTAAAGCGCGGCATCAAACTGGTCAATTCGAGCTGCATCAACGTAAAGGTATTGCTGATCGCCAGCGGCAAACACAACATAGCTGCTAACAATGCGTCTGACAAGTAGCCGGGTAACCCGGCTTGCCGTTGCAGATAGCCCGCCGACATAGCTGCGCCCAGGCAATTCAAAATCACATACCCCGCATACCACCCTCCAATACGTTCCCCAGTCCAGTACCAAAAAAACAGGCTGAAAATAAATATCAGTGCGTAGATGCCGTAATACATGCCGTAATTGAAAGACTCCTCTCGGGTGGCTGCCGCAAACGCTTCGGGCTGCCAAATCTCTACGGCCGTAGAAACTGCATTACGCGTCCATAGCCGCACGTAGTAGCGCTGAGTCAGTGGGGGGGCAATCTCCACATAAAAAGACGGGTTGCGGTAGTCAATCTCCCACTGGCTACGCGCCAAATTTTCGCCACTGCGGTGCTCCACATAACTGCCATCTGCCTGCGGCGAATACAAGCGCACGTCGTCCAGCAAGGCATTGCCCACTTCCAGAATCCAGCGGGCAGGGGCCAGTGGTCCCGCTTGAAGATCAAAACGCAACCACACCACAGCATTGGTAAACCCCAAGCTCAGGTTGTCTTTCAAGGGCACAAAGTCATGCCGGGCGGCGACATCATCGCGGGTTAGCGTGCCGCTTTCATCCTTCAACCAAGCCAGATGCTGCACCAGATTGAGGCGCCTCAGGTTTGCCTGCAACTGCGCAGGTGGCGTTGCAGGCATAGTCACAGACGATAACGTGTTGGCAAAGGAAGCCGTCCAAACACCCAAAGCCAGTAACAACGCCGCAAAGAAATTTAACCATCTAATCATGCCGCCACGATAGCACGCTCAAAGTGGCAAAAGCTATGCACCGCTGCGATGCTCAGGTTTACTCAGCCAGCCGCTGTTTAATAATGCCTACACTGTTTAGCTTTATGGCACACATCATCCTGACTGAAGATGAACGCATCTTGCGTGAGGAACTGGTCGATTTTTTGACCGGGTTCGGCCACGTCGTGGATGCCACCGACAGCCTGGCTGGGTTTGCTCTGAGTTTTCGCCCCGAGCAACACACCATTGCGATCATCGACATCGGCTTGCCTGACGGCAGCGGTCTTGATCTGGTAGAGCAACTGCGGGCGCAAAAAATGAACTTGGGCATCATTGTGCTGACGGCCCGCTCAGGTGTGCCCGATAAGCTAGCAGGTCTGGAGCGTGGGGCCGACCACTACCTGCCCAAGAGCACCGATCTTGACGAGCTGGCTGGCATTGTTGCTGCGTTACAGCGACGACTAGATACGGGCGGTCTTAGCCTGGACTGGCTACTGCACACAGCAGGGCGCACACTGGTGCCGCCGGGCCGGGCCGCTATTGACCTCAGTCCGCACGACTTTGCCGTACTAAAAACCATCATGCTAGGCAAGGGTCAACCGGTGCCGCGCCGCACCATTGTGGCGGCCTTGGGCGATGACTATTTCACCGCCGACCCGGCTCGGCTCGACACCCAAATGCGCCGCTTACGCCGCAAGGTGACAGAGGCTACCGGCAAAGACTTGCCCATCAAAACCCTGCGCAACGAAGGCTACCAGTTCTACGCACCGGTTAAGTTGCTGTAGCGGTGTTGCTCAGGTTTGCTCAGCCACGACTTAGGCCATTTGCCTAAGATTGTTGGCCATGCTGGATTCTGTCCGGTCGTGCCTTGGAAGGACTATTTTGATACTTCACTGAAAACAAAAATCATGTTTACTCGCCTTACCATGCGCTTTAGTGCTAGCCAAACCTTCAACCTGAGCCTGGTCGCAAGCGCCTTGCTGCTCACCGGCTGCGCCAGCGTGGAGACCTTGCCGCTGAGCGGGCAAAACATCAACAGCCAAGCCCAAAGCGACCGCAGCCAGGCGCAGCGCGACGTAGAGCCCATCACCGGTGTGTTAAGCCTTGAAGAAGCCATTGCCCGTGGCCTTAAATACAACCTCGAGCGGCGCACCCGCTTGATGGAAGAGGCCATTGCCTTTAACCAGCTCGACGTGAGCCGCTACGACATGCTGCCCAAACTGGTGGCCTCGGCGGGCTACCACAGCCGCAGCGAAAACGCCACCAGCCGGGCCGAAGACTCTATAACCGGGCAGCCCTCTTTGGCCAACCCTTTTATTAGCAGCGAAAAAACCCACACCAGCAGTGACCTGGGGCTTACCTGGAACCTGCTCGACTTTGGCCTGTCGTATTACGGTGCCAAACAAAACGCCGACCGTGCCCTGATCGCCGTTGAGCGCAGGCGCAAAGCCATGCACATCCTGATTCAAGACGTGCGCACCGCCTTCTGGCGCACTGCCAGCGCCCAAAAGCTGCGCGCTGATGTCAAAAATGCCATCACCCTGACGATGGACGCCCTGGCCGACGCGCGCAAGGCCGAAGACGAGCGCCTGCGCTCACCCATCGACTCGCTGCGCTACCAGCGCCAGGTGCTAGAGAACCTGCGCCAGCTTGAAATGGTTGAGCAAGAGCTTTCCACCGCCAAAATTGAGCTGGCCAACCTGATCAACGCCCCCCTGGCGCAAGACATTCGGGTGGCAGAGCCCAGCATCACCCCCAATCAGCGCATGCTGGCGCTGCCCGTGGCCGCCCTCGAAGAGGTGGCCATTGCCCGCAATGCCGACCTGCGCGAGCAGTTTTACAACACCCGTATTGCCAGCGAAGAAACCCGCAAAACCTTGGTGCGGCTTTTCCCCAACCTGAGCCTGAACTACACCCTGAAGTACGACACCGACAAGTACATGGTCAACAACCAGTGGAACGAGGCCGGTGCCCAGCTCTCTTTTAACCTGCT
>CAIYYA010000055.1 GCA_903930255.1 uncultured beta proteobacterium | reverse complement strand
GCTGATCCCAGGGACGCGGCAAACCCATGGCCTCGTTCCAGGCCGGGAGCTGGATGGCGCGGGCTCTCGAACCTTTGGAAAGCACCACCGACAGCATTTCAAGCACGATGCGCTGTACGTTGTTTTCTGGCTGTGCCTCGGTCAGGCCCAAAGAGTTGACCTGAACGCCGTAGCGGAAGCGGCGTAGCTTTGGATCTTCAACCTGGTAGCGGGCCAGAGCCAATTCATCCCACATCTGGCCGAAAGCCCTGAGCTTGCAACATTCTTCAACAAAACGTATGCCGGCGTTGACAAAGAACGAGATGCGCTCGACCACTTGCGGGAAAGCATCGGCTTCGATTTCACCGGAAGTCTTGACCCGGTCGAGCACCGCCATGGCAGCGCACAAGGCATAAGCCAGCTCTTGAACCGGAGTGGCTCCAGCTTCCTGCAAATGGTAGCTGCAGATGTTGGTCGGGTTCCACTTTGGAACATGTTTGACGGTGTAATTGATCGTGTCAGCGATCAAGCGCATCGATGGGCCGGGCGGATAGATATAGGTGCCGCGCGAAAGGTATTCCTTGATGATGTCGTTCTGCGTCGTGCCACTCAACATCTTTGGGTCAATGCCGCGCCGCTGCGCCAATGCGATGTACAGCGCCAACAGCCAGGGTGCTGTGGCATTGATCGTCATCGAGGTGTTCATCTTGTCGAGTGGAATCTGGTCAAACAACTGATCCATGTCTTCGATATGCGATATGGGCACGCCGACCTTACCAACTTCGCCCCTGGCCAGCGGATTATCAGCGTCATAACCCGTCTGCGTAGGCAGATCGAAGGCGACCGAAAGACCGGTCTGGCCCTTTGCCAGATTGGTGAGGTAAAGCGCGTTGGAGGCTTTGGCCGAACTGTGACCGCTATAGGTCCGCATCAACCAGGGTTGATCTTTTTTCTTGGGTGTGGTTGCCATGATTAGCCCCTCTTGCGGATGACGAGCTGACGCTCGATTTCAAAAATCTTGTCTTCAATTTTTTCTTTGCCGATGGCCTTCTTGTCGTTTTCCTTGATGAACAAGTTTGCGCCATGTTTGGCATAGGCGTTGGCGGCACTGATGTTCTTGACCCCAATCAGTTGAAAATTGACGATGCCGAAGCGGCTCGCCAATTCGCCCGGCGCATCTTCGACTGCCAACACGCGCGACAGAGCGGCAACGGTGTCACCGGCAATCGACGGCTGGGTGTGGTAACCCTCGGTAAAACCGATCTCCCAAACGCTGTTTTCGCTCACATCGCGACTGGCCAGGCCTTCGAGCCAAGCAAAAACCAGTCCGCCATAAACAATTGGGTCGCCGCTCATCTTGCCTGACAGGCCAGAGCTGAAAACCTGGTCGAAATGCAGCGGATGGGTGTTGCCCACCGCATAGGTCAGCGACAGGTGCTCGTCGGTGATGGTTCTGCCGTTGGCATGGACGATGACATCACCCACCGCAAAATCCTCGAACCAGGAATTCGGACCGGTCAGACCGGTGGGCAGTTGCGCCGGGAAGTTTGGCAGCAACACCTCGGCTTGCTCAACCCACGGAAAAATCGGCATTGTTGCAGCGCTTGGCAACGGGGTGGTTGACGGTCGACTACCCTGTCCGTCAACCATGATTTTTCTCTGGTACTGCAGCACCACCTCGTCGTTCTGGTTAAGCCCCAGGGTACGGATGGTG
>CAIYYA010000054.1 GCA_903930255.1 uncultured beta proteobacterium | reverse complement strand
CAGGCCAACCGAATTGGTTTTTTGCCGAAATGGCCCATGTCCGCATAAAGCGCTTCACCACCCGTAACACAGAGCACTACAGCACCTAATATGATGAAAGTGGTGCCTGGGTTGCGCCACATGAAACCTACCGCATAGTGTGGACTCAGCGCCAACAAGACGCTGGGGTTGTTCAAGATGTGCATGCCGCCAAGCACGGCAATAACAGCAAACCAGATGACGGTGATGGGGCCGAAAAATTTACCAATATCGGCCGTGCCCCGTTTTTGCACTGCAAATAAACCAAGCAAAACGATCAGCGTAAGTGGTATCACGGCCTTTTTAAAGGTTGGCGAGACGACTTCGAGCCCTTCGACAGCTGATAACACTGAAATGGCCGGCGTAATGACACCATCGCCATAAAACAAACAGGTACCAAAAACACCCACCAGTAGCAAAATGCGTCTCAACATCGGTTTGTCTATGACCGATTGCGAAGCCAGCGCCAGCATGGCGACGAGTCCACCCTCGCCGTGGTTGTCTGCGCGCAGCACCAGGCTGACATATTTTAAAGAAATAATGACCGTGAGAGTCCAGAAAAAAATCGACAGAATTCCCAAAATGTTCTCTGGGGTGTAGGGGACATGGCCAGAGCTAAAAACCTCTTTGACAGCATAGAGAACACTGGTGCCGATGTCGCCATAGACGACCCCAATAGCACCCAAAGTCAGCGCGCGAAGTGATGTTTGTGAATGAGCCAAAAGTCACCCGTAGCGCTAGCGCCATCGGACTCCATGTTTTGAGGGTTGGTATTTCGCGACTGAGGGATTAGTTGGTATCGTCAGCTAGCGGATCCGTTGCTTCGAGTTCATAGCTGGCAGCCAACATTGCTAGACGAGCAACCACACCATACATATAAAAGCGGTTGGGCGCACTGGCTCCAGGTGCAATGCCAGGCTGCGGCAATTGCGCACTGTGCTCGAATGCCAGAGGCACGTAGCTCGACCCTGGTGCATTCAGATTCTCATCGGCAGTGCGCTCAGCGTGTACCCGGTAAAAGCCTCCGACGACGTAGCGATCCATCATATAAACCACAGGTTCTGCAACGCTGTCGTGCATGCGTTCATGAGTAAGCACACCCTCTTGAACAATAAAGTTATGCACTGGCGCGACAAGTTTGGTGTTGGTTGCTTGCTGACTCAAACGCGAGAGCAGGTCTTGTGTGTCTTTTGCATCGCGCAGGGTCACAATGCCCATGGGATGCGTGCCATGATCCGTTTTCACCACGACAAAAGGTTTTTCCTTGATACCATATTCTTTGTATTTTCTACGAACACGGGCCAACACTGTATCGACTTGTGAGCTCAAGTTATCCAAATCAGGGCTTTTTGTCGTGTCGATGGCAGTGCATTTGTCAAACAGAGGGTTAATCAGCCAGGGATCGACTCCAAGCAGTTTGGCCAGTCGTTTGGCAACCTCTTCGTAACATTTGAAGTGTGTGCTTTTGCGACGGATCGGCCAGCTAGCATGCAGTGGTGGCAGCAAATATTGCTCGTAAATTTCTTCCAGAATACCCGGGACACCTGCGCTCAGGTCGTTGTTGAGCAATATTGTGCAGGGATCAAAGTCTTTCAGCCCTAGTCTGCGTTTGCCGCGCAGTGCTGGCTCCAAGGTCACTTGCTGTCCATCGGATAAATCAAAACTGACGGATTTTTTGAGCGCGGGATCAATCGAGCCAATCCGTACGTTCAGGCCAGCCATTTGAAAAATGCGCTGCAACTGTGCCAAATTGGACAAATAGAAATGGCTGTGCTTGCCGTTTTCTGGAATCACCAGCAGATTGCGTGCTTCTGGACAAATTTTTTCAATGGCAACCATTGCAGCCTGAACCGCGAGTGGCAGCATCTCTGGCGTTAAGTTGCACCAGCCACCGGGGAATAAATTGGTGTCGATAGGCGCCAGTTTGAAGCCTGCATTGCGCACATCCACCGAGCTGTAAAACGGTGGTGTGTGCTCCATCCACTCGAGCCGAAACCAGCGTTCGATCGCCGACGTGGAGTCAAGCACACGCTGCTCTAGCTCATTGATAGGGCCAGTCAGGGCTGTGACGAGATGAGGAACCATCAATTAACTCCTTTAGTGAGCACCTTCGGCCAGCCAATGCACCAAAAGTTGCGCTGTATTTGCGCTCAATCGCTCATGGGCATGAATTCTTTCGAGCGGCTGACCACTGCGGTATTTATCGGCAAATTCGGCTTGGGCAATTGCATTGCCCTTGAGTCGACTGAGCTTGGTGGCCATGTGTGCAAATGAGTGCGCTTCTCCACGCAATTGCGCACCATGGCAAGAAAAGCAACCATTCTCTAACGCCAAAGTGGCACTGGCAAAAACCGAACCCTGGGTAAGTGCCAGGCAGGTCATCCAAATAGAAATAGACTTCTTCATGTCGTTGATTTTGAAAACGAAAATGTTCAGGTGCGAACTTCGCCTTGCCCCAGAACGACATATTTAAGAGATGTTAATCCCTCTATGCCGACTGGGCCGCGTGCGTGGAATTTGTCGGTGCTGATACCAATCTCGGCACCTAAACCGTATTCGAAACCATCGGCAAAACGAGTGCTGGTGTTAACCATAACACTGGCGGAATCAACTTCACGCAGAAACTGCTGAGCGTGGAGATGATCACTTGTTAGTATCGCGTCGGTATGGTGACTGCTGTAGCGGTTGATGTGATCGATAGCTTCAGTGACACCCGTCACGACCTTGATGCTGATGATGGGCGCCAAGTATTCTTCAGACCAGTCGGCTTCGCTGGCAGGCTTTAGCAGCGCTTCAGGAACGACGCGTCGCAAAATTGTTAGCGCTTGGTTGTCGCAGCGCATCTCGACGCCCTTGCTTGCGAAAATGGCACCCATTTTCGGCAAAAACTCGCTGGCAACAGCGTGCGCCACCAGCATGCTTTCTGTCGCATTACATGGGCTGAATTTGTTGGTTTTTGCATTGTCTGCGACCTTGATGGCTTGTGCGATGTCGCACGGGTCGTCGACATAAGTGTGACAGTTGCCGTCGAGATGTTTGATAACAGGCACTTTTGCTTCGGCGCTGATGCGTTCGATCAAACCTTTTCCACCCCGTGGAATGATGACGTCGACATACTGTGGCATGGTAATCAGTTGACCAACTGCAGCTCGATCCGTCGTTTCGACGAGTTGTACCGCGTGAATCGGCAAGCCACTTTCTTGCAATGCTTGTTGAACCAGTTTGGCGAGTATTTTGTTGGTATCAATGGCTTCAGAGCCACCACGCAAAATGCAGGCGTTGCCACTTTTAATGGATAAACTGGCGGCTTCGATAGTGACATTCGGGCGACTCTCGAAAATCATGCCAAACACACCAATTGGAACGCGCATTTGCCCCACACGGATGCCGCTAGGCTGTTGCTTCATGCCCGTGACTTCACCAATCACGTCTGCCATGGCTGCCAATTGTTCGCAACCTTGAGCACAGGTTTCAATCACCTTGGGTGTTAGTTTCAGTCGATCAACCATCGGTTCGGCCAAGTTGGCTGCGATGGCACGTGCAAGGTCTTTTTCGTTCTCTGTTTGCAGCGCAAGGAGATTCGCACGCAAAAGAGCAGCAAGCTTGCGAAGTGCTGCGTTTTTGGTAGCGGTATCAGCTTTCGCCATATGCGCCGAGGCTATTTTTGCCTGTGAACCAAGTTGGTTCATTAGGTCGATTATTAAGTTTGTGTGCATGACATGGTTCTGCTATCAATCTGCATTTTGGCAGAGTTACCAAGCTAAATTGTGCTTTTCTCTTGCGCCAAGAAGAATTGTTGATCAATAGTGAGGGGGTTGCTCGTTGTCAAGCCTATGGTGAGCAGTCATTGAAGCATCCGCCAGAGATTGATTCAAACGTTGCACATCTTTGCAGAGGCGATCAATCTGAGCTTGCTGATCTGTAATGATCTGATCGAGTTTGTCGAGGTAATCTTCTGCAAAACTAGCTTTGATCTCTAAATTCGTCAGTCGATCATCTGTTGGTTGCGACATGGTTTTACAGATGTAATGGGTTTGGACTGAATTTATCTGCATTTTTGATGCCACCAACCACAATAGTTCGTCCTGTCAAAGTCGCTAACGCATTGATTTTTATGACGTGATGCTCATTGTGTTGATCAATCGTTTTGTATTTAGATTTTTCTTTGCGTGTCGTTATCCATGCAAAAAACTTGATAGGTAAATAAAACCAAATTAACCAGAATAATGACGTGTTCTGCTTTTTATCAATAGCCAGTTTTATGCTGTCAAATCCGGCATCCAACATGGAATGAGCCAGATAAAAATAGGAAACAGGGTTGATATGACCACCAGCCGAGTGAAGTGCACTTTCGCGTGTGTGGATGGGTCCAAAGAGGTTGTAAAAACCAAAAACAAAAAAACGAATTCTGGATTTGAGGTTAAGAATATTCGGAGTCGTTATCACCACGACACCGGATGGTTTTAAAACACGGTACATCTCACGAATTGTTTCTCTGTAATGCTCAAGGTGTTCGACTACTTCTGTGCAAGTCACAAGATCGAAGGTGTTGTCTTTGAAAGGCAGTGGCTGCTGATTCAGGTCTGCGACATGAACATCAACGTCAGAAAGTTGCATGAGATCTGAGGTGTAGTCACAGGCCTTAGACGCAACGACTTGTTTTTGTGTTCGTAAAAGTTCAATCAGTTCGCCATGACCAGACCCAATGTCCAAATGTTTTAAATAGGGAGTTTGGCTGGAACGTAAATCGCCTGCCATATTGGCTGCTGCTGTAAGAATGCTGGAAGTGCTTAGGCCCATTGAAGAATCTGCTGAAAATATACCGATGGTTTCAATATTCAGCTAAAACCATCGGTGAAATGATTCGGACACGCCATTATTGACGTACCAACATGGTGTGCGGCTTACGCTGCGGTGAAATGCGCTGCGTCAGCAATCATAATCAGTTAGTTGTCAATGCTAGGTTTTGCGCGCAGAATCAGTCATGAATAGATCAGAACCCAAATGCTTTAACACCTGACTTTGTCATGAAGGCTGCAACCTCGGGTGGTTTGGCAACCGAAACGCCCTCAATCAAGTCGGCAGGTGTTTTGTCCGCATTGGGCAAAAATAGTGCGCACACTTCGACTGTGGCACCGGCCTTGATCAACACCGACATCATTTGTTTAGGCGTCACATTTTTAGGTTTAAGTGTGGCCGGTTCGTATGACTTCAATGCCAATTGACCGGCTGGCCCGCACAACAAAATTCGGACGGACGCTTTTTGCTCAACCATCTGCGTCGCTAGCACCATCGCCATTCCCTGTGCCTGATTGTCAGCGTTGGTAATATTGAAAAAAGTCTCGGTTTGTGCTTGTGCTGAAAAACAGAAAGAAGATGCGATTAGGGCAGAATAGAAAAGTGATTTGGTTTTCATGTCATTGTTCCAAGTAAGGAGAAATTATTTGCCTTTGATGGTGTAGCTGCCATCTTTAGCCCACTTGATTTCTGCATCCAGAAAAAATGTTTTAAGTTGAGCTTTGTAGAGTTTCACCATATCGTGTGCTTCACCACTTCTTCCGCCTGCGCCACAAAAGAAGATGATCGGCTTGTCTGTGGGTAGTTTGTCGAGGTTTTTATCAAGACCATTGATTGGCATATTGATAGAACCCTTGAAAGTGCCGCTGGCAAACTCTTGGGGTTCGCGCACGTCAATCAAATGCACTGTTTCTGGTGCTTCCTTGAAAATTCGCTCAAAAGAAGCGACGGTGATTGTTCCTGCTTCTTTGCCAGCCTCAATCGATGGCATTTTTTCATCTTGTAATTTTTTCAGGTGAGCTGCACTGTAGGCGGGTGGGTTGCCATTTTTAACCCAATCTGGAAACCCCGCTTCGTAAACGCGGATATTTGAATAACCAAGTTTTTCAGCTTTAAAGGCTGAGTTATGACTCAGAGCACAGGTGGGGCCATCGCAATAAAAAATAATCAATTGGGCTTTGTCTGCTGGCAGCATGGTTGGAGCCAGTTTGTCAAATTGTGAATCAGGCAAATTCAGTGCTGTGGGAATGTGGCCAATGTCATATTTGCGTGCAGCTGGGCGAGCATCCACTAAGGTGACTGGGCCAGGTTTTGTGCTGGCGGTATAGGGCTTGACAAAAGCCAGATCGACCAGCTTACCGTAGCGGTTGAAAGTGGCCGGTGCCACTTGCTCCACTGGAGCATCTGCGGCATGCACTGTTGTTGTAATCCATGCAGGAATCGCACTCAATGTGACAGACAGGACAGCACTGGCGACGGATAAGGGCATATTTTTCATCTTCAACTCCATAGAGAAAACTACATTAAGGTGAAATTTTCGGTGGATTCGTTGTAGCGTACAAGTCCATACCAAAGCAGCAAAAGTGCTGCACTGAATAAAAACGTCCAACCCCAACTGGCAGTCATATCGGGCAGATAGGCTTGAAAACCAAGGTTGGTGCGTTCATAGGTTTCAATATTTGTTTCATCAATCGAGCTGATGTTGAATTTTTTCAACAAAGCGCTGGCTGTCGAACCACTCCAGGCAAAAAAGAACATGCTGACCCACAATTTTAAATGGCCTTCGCCCATGCGCCAAAGTGAGCCTGATGCGCAACCACCGGCAAAAATCATGCCGATACCAAAAATCAAGCCACCTAACAAAGAGCCAATCCAGAAAGTTGCAGGAATGGCAACGTACGGATCAATGATTTTCTTTTGAAAGAGTAAAGCAGCCAAGGGCATACCTATTGCCAACGCCAAAATCACAGCCTTGGTCATTTCACCTTCGGCTGTTACAAAAGGTTCACGAAAAGCTCTGGCAAAACAGATCCGCGAACGGTGCATGATGAAACCGATGGCAAAGCCGGCGAGCACAATCAATGCGCGAATGGCCAAAGGCTCGCTTCCAGAATAAAGCCATGTGATGGCCCAGATCAAGATACCCACGGCGACCAGCAGCCCCAGCAATGGATAGCGCTGAACGACAGATGGGGAAATTTTCAGCATAGGCGGTGCTTGTGTGCCCCACTCGATGTTTTCCATAGTCCAGAGCAATAATTTGAAACCGATGGCCGCGCCTGCCAGTAAACCTAGCCACATCGCCCAGCCAGCTGGGGATGCGTGCAGAACAGGGTTAAAAAAACCGCCTGTTGTACAGCCTCCAGCCAAAGCTGCACCAATGCCCATAAAGCAGCCTCCTAACAGGGCCCATAAATACTCAAGCTTCGGTGGACGGTTAGGTGCAAACTGGCGCGACAACAGCGCAGCACAGAGTGAGCCCAGTACCAGCGTGGTATTCATGAGGGACATTCGGTGCATCCAGAAGCTGTCCAATTCATGCGGCACTCCCAAAATTGCACCTAAACCAATCAGGTTGTTAAACCAGTCACCCCAGAATTTCACCCCACCAAAGACCCCCCAGACCATGCCGTTGACCATTAACCCCAGAATCACGATGACCAGTAACACGGCTCCCATATAGGACGACCACTTTTTGACAAAAAGCTTGTCGTAGTCTGCTTTAAAGCCAGCCAGCCATTTGGCTTGGGTCTTTGTGCTCATGGTTTGTTCCTGCGGGTTTATTGATCGACTGAATTAGCTGCAACTTGCAGGAGCATCTCCATCTTTAGCGCCTTTGATCAAGAAAGCCTTGATGTCTTCTTGTAATTCTTTATCTGGAGTATCAGCGAATTTTTCAGCAGCTTTGTTGCTAGCCTTGATGCTGGCACGATAAGCCTTGGTGACGTATTTGCTGACGCTGTCCTTGCCTTTCGCATGTTTGTCCAGCAATAGGTAGGCGCTCCAGTCGGCCTTTGTTTTGGTGCTGGGATTGATGGCGCCAACGGGTGCTGTTGTATGGCAAGAGGTGCACACGCTGCGATAGTAAATGCGGCCACGCTTCCAGTCAGCATCGTAAGCCTGTGCCGACATAGAGGTTCCCAATAGAACTAGAAGAGCAGCGCCAGAGAGGAATTTAAAGTTTTTCATGCAAGTTCTCCAATAAAGTGTGGTTATTCAATTTCTTCCCAGCCCGTGATCATGGCTTTGACTTGGGATGTGAGCTTATGGCCTGTAGTTGCTAAATAGAGGTGGGAAATCAAAAAAGCCAGCATTAAAAACGCCCCAATTGTGTGCCCGGTGGCAACCCACTCGAGCTGCAAACCGCTCAGCCCCCATGCTGGCCAGTCAGCATAAAACAGATACAGCCACCCTGAAATCCAAATGAGCGGACTGAGAAGCGTCAGAATCGCCAAGTAGGTCAGTCGCTGCAACGGATTGTGTTTTTGTCTGGACGTGGGTTTGAATGGATGTGGTTCGTGCTTGAAGATGCCTGACGAGTAGTAGTTCATGATGGCAAGCACTTTGTCAGTCGTGGGTATGTACTGACGCCATTCGCCTGTCGTGACGTGCCAGAAGATCGCAAAAATCCACAATCCGACCAGCGACCAAGCCGCGATGGTGTGGTAATTGACGGCTTTTTCAAATCCGAAATTGGCAAAAGTGCCATGAATTTCAAAACCGGTAATCAGCATGAAAATGATCAGTCCTGCTTGTGACCAGTGCCAAAAGCGCTCAAAACCTTTGAACAGATAGACGCGTTCAGTCATTTTGTATCTCCTTAATTTTTGCGATATGACAACACGCGCAGCATGCCATGACCCAGAACGCCGAGCAGCGTCAACAGAGCCAGAGTCCAGCCGATCTTGTCAACCAAGGTATTGGCATTGCTGCCTGGCATGTAAACGCCTGGTAATCCATTCAGACGTCCATCTTTTGCATGGCATTCGACACAGGCCAAGGCTTTTTCTTTGGGTGCGACCATGTGCGTGATTGGCCATGACATTTCGGTTTTGATGAAATCAAACTTACCCGAATAAGGCGTGCCCGATGATTTCATGCCAACTTCGATGGCCTTGTTCCACTCGAGATTTTTCCAGTATCCGGTGTCGTCATTGCCCGCCGTGTGTGGCGTGATCAGTGTTTTATTGACGCTGTCGTAGGGTTGTTTGCCGCCAAATTTTTTGATCGGCCATATCATCGATTTGCCATCCGTGGGGCTTCCACCCAAGGTGTTGATACGGGTAACCGGGATGCTGGTGTCGATTTTGTCGGTCAGCAAGGTGTAGTTGACTTGACCGTTGAACCACACATATTCGGGCTTCACGTTTTCGGCAAGTGTGAAGTCACCCTTGCGTGATTCGTAGGTAATACGGCCTTTGGCATCTTTACGTGTGATGTGCTGGCCATTGGCATCGCGTTGACCCGCCGTAGACCAGTCCCATGTCATTTTGGTTGCAATCCCGCCACGTGCGAATTCCGGAATATGGCAGGTTTGACAGGCCAGCTTGGTGGCGTGCTGATTCAGCCGTGGGTTTTGTTTGTGCGGATCGTTGTTGTGGCAAGAAGCGCAGGTTGCTGGGTTGCCATTGCCGCTGGCACCGCGCAAGTGGGCTCCTTTGGCATCTTTTGCGGTGGGCGTGTAGCGGCTGCCGGCCACATCATGGCTGGACGTCTTGTGGCAGGTTCCGCACGTGAAGTCCAGTCCAGATGCATCCATGTGGACATCGACAGATTTTTCCGGGGCGGCCAAGGAGCTGTCCATGTCGCCGTGCTTAACGCCATCGCCTCCGCCACCATTGAAGTGGCAGGCTCCACAGGTGTCGCGGCTGGATTTCCCGACTTTTTGGGCGATTTTGCTCAAATCGATACCCTTCAGGATTTTGCCGGATCCGACTGGAAATTCGGTGTCTTTTGTGACTACATTGCCAGCTAGCCCTGATGGCTTTTTGTAATTGCCAGTTGTGTCGTGGCACACCACGCAGTCTACGTTTTCTTCGGACTTGAAGTCAAACGAGGCATCTTTCCATCCGTAGCCAATGTGACAACTGTTGCAGGCTGCTTCGTTTGACGCAATTGAAATGCAAAAATTGTTAACAACATTTTTTTTTCCAAGCAGTTGGTTGGTGTCAGGGTTACGATATTCCCATTTCCAGTGCTTGGTGCGATGAATCTGTCCGGCTGCCTCGGTATGGCATGCAAGGCATGCTTTGGTCACTTCAGGGCCGGAGGCGAACTCGCGCTGTAGTTCTTTGAATTTGGTGTGGTCGGCTGTGGTGGTGAGCTTCAGTGGTTTGGGTTCCGCCTCTTGTGCTTGAGCAAAGGCTAGTGCCGCAATCCCCAAACAACCGACTAAACAGGCCATTTTGAAGGCGCCATTTGACTTGAATATCATGAAATGCCTTTATTTAGTAGTTTTGAATATTCGTTGGTTCTTATGTATATTTTGTGAATGTCTGGGTGTTTTGTGTTTGACTTAGATCAAAAAACCAGGGAATACCCTAATGTTGGACGATCGATGTTGCCAGATTAACGACCATTGCATGGTTCAGTGGCTGAACTTAACACTTTGGCTTCATTTCATCAAATCAAGCCAATGGCAGACTGACCTTGACTATGCTGCCTTTGCCTAGTTCGCTCTGGAGTGTCAATTCCCCTTTGAGCAAATCAACAATTTCTTTGACGATGCTCATGCCCAGGCCCGTGCCTAAAACTTTGCCGGAGGTGTCGGCTCGATAAAACCGTTCGCATACACGAGCCAACTGCTCAGCATTCATGCCAATGCCTTGATCCTGTACTTCGAAGCAGGCACGGGTCTGAGAATCTGTTTGCTCTTGGTAGATTCGCACCAGGATAGGACTCCCAGCGGCCGAATATTTGTAGGCATTAGAAATAATATTCAGAACCACCTGCTGCATTTTTCCGCTGTCGATTTTTACTTCCAAGGTGTCATCACATGACTGAATTTCGGGTGGTTTACGTGATTCTGGGGGTTGGAAGTCTGCCAGGGTTTGCTGCACGATGGTTTGCAGCGGGACGCGTTGAAGTTTGAAATCTTTGCCGCGTCGAGCCTCAATGCGAGCCAGATCCAGCAACTCGTTGATGACAGAAGCCATGAGTTTCGATTGACGGTGAATGATGGTGAGAAATTCGTTGCGTTCGGGTGCTTCGAATGTGTCTGAAAGGAGTATTTCTGAATAGCCAAAAATGCTCGCCATGGGTGTGCGCAATTCGTGTGCAGCGGTCGATAAAAACTCGCTTTTGAGTCGATCGACTTCGGTCTCGTGCGTGACGTCGCGCAGATAAAGAATTTGCGAAACACTTTCAGAGTGTGATGTTCTGATGCCGGCCTCGAGCACGCGACTGATGGGTTCGATGAGTTCAAACAATTGTCGTTTGCTCGGTGTTGCGGGATTAGGCGTGCTTGCTTCATCCATTTTTTTCCAGGCACTGCGCAGCGCAGAAATGCCGGGAAAGCTGGCGCTGGGCAAGCAGCGGGCTGCCAGTTTTTCGGTAAATTTATCCTCGGTAAGCCCTATGATGTCGAGGCCGTCGAGCCCAGTCATGCGGGTAAAAGCTTGGTTGCTGAAAGCAACACAGCGGTGCTGATCAAACGAGACAAACCCATCTGGACTTAAGGTGAAGATGGTGTTGAGTTGTTCGGATCGCTCATTGACTTCGCGGGTGCGTTGTTCAACCCGCTTTTCTAATTCAAGTCGGTATTGCGCTAACTCTTGCTCTACAGCTTTTCGTTCACTGATATCGCGTTGCAGTAAAAAGATAAAACTTTTGTCGCCCCATGTTGCGTGGCTCAGTGATACCTCTGCAGGATACCTGTGACCGTTTTTGCGGCGCTGAACGGTTTCGATCAACAAACCCTGCGAGCCAAGGTGGCTCTGCATGTCCCGGAGTATGTCGCTCGACACGGATAGATCCCAGTCCTGCACATGCATCGAAAGCAATTCACTGCTGCTATATCCCAACATGGCGGCGCATTTGGGATTGCTTTCGAAAACACTGCCATCAACATTCAGAATAACCACACCATCGCGCTCGTTTTCAAACAGGGCTCTGCGGCGAGTAGCCTCGTCGGCAATGGCTTTTTGAGCCATTGTTTGTCGCTCGTCCTGTGCAGATATGGTGTCGAGAAGGGCGTTGAAATGTTCACCGAGTTGGCTAAGTTCATCCTTGTATGGGGTATGCGGCACTCGCGCACTTCGCTCACCTTGCCCAACGCGGCCCATGGTTTGAGTCATGGTGTTGAGTTGTTGGGTCAAGGTTCGTGCCGTGCGCATAAAAACCAGTGTCAGCAGCAGCATGGTCAGCGCTAACAACGCTGCGATCATGCCCAGCATGGACCAAAATGACCGCTGGTAAGGGCCGTCTGGAAACGCCACGCCCAGCATGCCCACGCTTTGGCCCTTACCGTTGAGGAGTGGCTCAAATCCTGCAACCAACGACTCCTTGCCAAATTGGGTATGTCCAACCCATGGGCGCTGCTGGGTAATCGCCAAATTACGAATGCCTTCAGGAGCCAAACTCCCGATACCACCATGTCCTGTATGGCGTTGCTTGCTGATGTTGACGTTGACACCATCGATGTAAATGGCAGTCTGACCTTCGATGTCTTTCATCAACGAACCCACAGGAAAAACAATTTCGCGCATGTGATCGATCAGCACAAAGTTTCGATTGAGCAATATGCCGCCGAGCAAAATGACGTCTGGTTGATTGACGGTCAAAGGAAAGTGTGCACCGGCATTTATCAGCAGGCCACGGGTTTCGACGATGGCGCTCGAGTTGTTCAGGGAGTCAGCGCGGACGATGGCCATCTCGCTCAAATGGGGTGAAAAGGCGGCCAGTTGATCAGCATCAAAGCGTTCGTATGCTGCGTTGGCGACACCGACAACGGCTTGCTGGATCACAAATGAGTTGGGAAGTTGAGCCGATGGCAAGGTTTCGTGACTGGAGCCGACAACGGTGCCATCTGCTTTGGCGATCAGTAAAAAATCCAATCCACTATTTTGCGCACTCGCCTTGAGCAGTGCATGGAGTGATTCCTGGTTCGCTCCATGCAAGACAAGCTGTTGCAAGCGCTCAGATTTCACCAGTTGGCTCACGCGTACACCGGTTTCAGCTTTCAGTTGGTCTAAATAGTTGACGCTGCTGGAGAGTTGGGCGCGCACGTTGGCAAGGAGCAAGTCGTCGGCTCTTCCGCCACCAACCCAGGTCAATACGCCCATGACAAATGGAAATGCCAGCAGCAGCGGCATCAAACCAAGTGCCAGCAGGCGAAAGCGCAGTGAATTGTGCCAAGCCAGGCGCCCGCGTATCAGCCAGTTCGTGGGGAACGGCAATAGAGGTGATGTGGCGTTTGTTAGGCGCTTAGGCATACGCTTTGAAGTCATGTGTTGGCACCGTGCCAACGATTTGATCGAGAAATTTTACATTAAATCAACAATAAGTGATAAAAAATACTAAAATATATCAATCATCTATCTTCAAAAGGAACGAATATGAAACTGCATTCAGTGTGGGTGGTGTTGCTGGCTTGTGGCGTGTGCATGACGGGATGTCAACCAAAAAAGAACTTGCAGCTTGGGTTTATTGGTGGGTTGTCTGATCGCAATTCAGACAACGGCCAGTCTGGCCTGAATGGTGTCATCCTGGCGGTAGAACAGTTCAACCGAACCGGTGGTGTTGACGGGCGGATGGTCGAGTTGATTGCAAAAGATGACGCACAAAACAAGCAGACAGCGGCCAACTCGACACAAGAGATGGTGGCAGCCAAGGTTGAGGCGGTGATTGGGCCGTTTACCAGCGGCATGGCTGAAGTGATCGTCCCCATCACGGGGGCGGCAGGTATTTTTCAGATCAGTCCAACCATTACTTCGATGTCGTTTTATGGGAAGGACGATAACCTGTTTCGCATCAACCGAACAACACGTGATAACGCGCAGGACTACGCCAAGGTGATGTTGAATCTGGGGCAAAAGCATACGTCTGTTGCCTATGACACTCGCAACTTGAATTTCACTCAGTCATGGCTGAAAGAATTCCGCGATGCGGTAACGGCAGCGGGTAGCAGTCTGGCTGCAGAAGTGCCTTACGAGTCCAGTCCTGATGCTGATTTCTCCAAGGTGGTGAAGAGCATGTTGGTAGGGCAGCCAGACAGTTTATTTTTTATTTCAGGCGCTTTGGACGTGGCGCGATTGGCGCAACAGGCGCGTAAACAAGCGCCCCAATTACCCATCGGAGCATCGGAGTGGGCATCAACCGAGCAACTGTTGGAACTGGGTGGAGACGTGGTGCAAGGATTGTTGATCGTGCAGAATTTCAATAATCGGGATGAATCTCAACGCTTCAAAGAGTTCAGCGATGCCTATTTCAAGCGTTTTCAGCGCAATCCTGGTTACAGCTCGGTCTCTGCGTACGATGCCGCAACCGTGGTACTGACGGGTTTACAAAAGCAAACAAAAGATGAAAGTCTAAAAAGTGCAGTGATGCGCAGCGGGCCTTACCAAGGTTTGCAGCAGAGCATTACTTTTGACGCCAACGGGGATACCCGCCGCCAAGTCTTTTTTACCCAGATTCGCAACGGTCGGTACGAACCGCTGAATTAGCAAGGAATACCCGATCGGATGTGTTCTTAAAAATACTGGCCGCCACTGCAGCGCTCGATACCAGCGAGGTCACAGCGCGACTGAACCTTCTGAAAGCCGTGTTGCTGCAGGATATCCCGTACGGCAGTGGCTTGGTTGTAGCCATGCTCGAGTAGCAGCCATCCGCCCGGCAGTATGTGCGCCGGCGCATGCGCGATGATGTGGCGAATGTCATCAAGTCCATCCATGCCGCTGGTCAGCGCCTGCAGTGGCTCATGTGTCAGTGCAGTCAAATGTGGGTCTTGCTCGGCGATGTAGGGTGGATTGGAAACCACACAGACAAAACGTGTGGTGGTATCGGGTAGTCCTGCAAACCAGGAGCCCTGACTGAATTGGATATTGAGTGCAAGACTTTGTGCGTTAGCGCGAGCCAGTGCCAGCGCTGCTTCACTCGAATCAATGGCATGGACGCATAGCGCAGGCTGTTGGGCCTTGATGGCCAAGGCAATAGCACCACTGCCTGTTCCCAGATCCAGGACATGTTGTTCTTCATCGGTCTTACTGGCAAGCACATCAAGAACCCATTGCACCAGTGTTTCGGTCTCAGGTCTCGGCACCAACACATGTGGGTTAACTTGCAATGTCAGGCCGTAAAACTCTTTCTGACCGGTCAGATAGGCCAGAGGTTCACCGGTTAGACGACGTTTGGCTAATTGCTCAATCACGGAGATACCCGCTTCGGGCAGCTCGTCAGTGTCATGGGTGAGCAACCATGCGCGCTGACTTGGCGCTTGCCCAAGGACATGCAATAGTAGCAACTGAGCGTCCAGTCGATCCAGGCCACGAGCTTGCAGGCTCATCAATGTCTGAGCGATGCTGGGCCGTATGTGATGATTCATTTGCTCATTAAAAAATGAGCTGTTCATGCTTGTCAGATAAGCACTAGAGCACATTTTTATATATGAATTTAGGCATTAAGTTCGAGCGCGGCGAGTTGTGTGGCTGCTTCATGGGCTTGCAGGGCATTGACCACATCGTCCAGATCACCCTCCATGATGGTGAGCAGTTTGTACAAGGTCAGGTTGATGCGGTGGTCGGTGAGGCGCCCTTGCGGAAAGTTGTAGGTTCGAATTCGATCACTGCGGTCACCACTGCCGACCAGGCTTTTGCGCTCGGCGGACTCTTTTGCAGCACGCTCAGAGCGGTCTTTTTCCTGAATGCGTGCAGTCAGCACTTTCAGCGCTTGTGCTTTGTTGCTGTGCTGACTGCGCCCGTCCTGGCATTCGGCCACGATGCCGGTAGGCAAATGGGTGATACGCACGGCCGAGTCGGTCTTGTTGATGTGCTGACCACCCGCACCGCTGGCACGGTAGGTGTCGATGCGCAGGTCTGAAGGGTTGATTTTGATGGCTTCAGCCTCATCAGGCTCGGCCATCACGGCTATGGTGCATGCACTGGTGTGGATACGGCCCTGAGTTTCGGTCACCGGCACACGCTGCACGCGGTGCCCGCCTGATTCAAATTTGAGCGCACCATAGACACCTGAGCCTTCAGCAGAGCCGCTGTGGCGGCTTTCAATGCGCAGCACCAACTCTTTGTAGCCGCCGAGTTCGCTGGCTGACTCACTGATGATTTCGTGTTTCCAGCCACGACGGTCGCAGTAGCGCAGATACATGCGTGCCAGATCAGCGGCAAACAGGGCTGATTCATCGCCACCCGTACCGGCACGAATTTCAACAAAGGCAGGGCGCAGATCGTCGGGGTCCTTGGGCAGCAACATACGCTGCAACTCGGCTTGCAACTGCTCCAGTTCAGCGTTGGCACCATCGATCTCGTCTTGCGCCATGGTCAGCATATCGGGGTCATTCGCTGCTTCTTGCAGCAATTCTTGCGCGGCTGCAAGATCGGCCTCGCGCTGTTGGTAGCGGAGCCAGCGACCCGCAACGGCGGTCACTTCGGTGTGCTCGCGTGAGAGCAGCAAAAATTGCTGCATATCGCTCATGATGTCCTGGCGCGACAACAAAAACTCGAGTTCACCCAGTCGGTCAGCGTAACGGGCAAGTTGTTTGCGGAGAAATGGCTTCATGATGGTGTGCTTGGGTATCTTGGTTGCATAGGCTTGAACAGGCCCTGCTTGGGCAGGTTGTTGCGGGTTGATTCCCTCATGACGCAAAGGCCGTCGAGGGAGTTAGAGCCTAGCTAACGCTCTTTGCGCAAAAAGAAATGCTGTACAGCGGTGGTGGCGCGTTCGCGCGCTTGGGTGTCACCACCACGCAACTCCGCCATGGCTCCGTGCAGCATTTTTTGTGTGATGCCTTTGGAAAGGGCTTCCAGCACGGTATCGATGTTTTCCCCTTTGGCCAGGAGTTTGCGTGCCCGCGCAATCTCGGCAGCGCGCCATTCGTCAGCCTGTGCATTGAGTTGTTGAATCAAAGGCACGGTGCCGCGCTGCTCAAGCCAATGCAAGAAGCTTTGCACGCCAGCATCCACAATGGCTTCGGCCTGCGCTACGGCGGCCTGGCGGTTGGCTTGAGCGGTTTGCACCACACCTGCCAGATCGTCCACGGTGTACAGATACACGTCTTCGAGAGATTTCACCTCTACCTCAATGTCACGCGGTACGGCCAGGTCAACCATGAACATCGGGCGATGCTTGCGTCGCTTCAGGGCACGTTCTACAGCCCCCAGTCCAATGATCGGCAAAGTGCTGGCCGTGCAGCTGACAACGGCATCAAATTCGTGCAGACGGTCAGGTAACTCAGACAGACGCATAACTTCTGCACCAAATTTGGCGGCAAGTTCTTCGCCACGTGACAAGGTTCGGTTGGCAATGGCGATGCTTTTTGGGGTTTTGGCGGCAAAGTGGGTGGCGCACAGGTCGATCATTTCACCAGCACCGACAAACAGGATTTTCACGTCAGCCAGGTCTTCAAATAACTGCCCGGCCAGACGCACGGCCGCCGCAGCCATGCTGATCGAATGGGCACCGATTTCGGTGGAGGTTCGCACCTCTTTGGCGACAGCAAACGAACGCTGAAACAACTGGCTTAATGTGCTGCCCAAGGCACCTGCTGCTTCGGCAGCACGGACTGCATCTTTGATCTGACCGAGTATTTGCGGTTCACCCAGAACCATTGAATCGAGTCCGCTGGCGACCCGAAAGGCATGTCGCGCCGCCAAGCCGTCGTTCATGGTGTAAGAGTGCGCGCGCAGCATGTCGGGTGAAATGCCGCCAATCTGTGCCAACCAGGCCAGTGTGTGCTCCAACTGGGGGTGCTCACCGGCGCAATATATTTCGGTGCGGTTGCAAGTGGAGATCAGGGCAGCCTCGGGTTCACGGTGCAAGGCGCTGCGCAGGGCCCGCAAAGTGGGTTCAACCTGATCGATGGCGAACGCAAACCGACCGCGCAGATCGAGCGGTGCCGTCGTGTGATTGATGCCTAATGCCCAGACTGCCATGAGTGAATTATAAAATCAGCGCCATGCAATTTGATCCGTGTCATTTTTACTTTTGCGAGAAGAGTTCCTGATGGGCTGGCTTGCTCTTTTCAACCACGCGCTGAATTTTGTTGCTCCTGCCATATGGTTGGCTTTGCTGATGCCACCCTTGACTAGATTTTTTTATAAAAAAAGGCCTGTAGCGCTTTCCTGGTATGCGCAGGCAGCTATTCATTTTGTAGTATGTTTATTGGGCCTACTGGCTGGCCTGGTGGTTTTTGGAAACGACGGCAAGATGCTTACCTATCTGGCTGTGTTGCTGCTAAGTGCCAGTAGCCAGTGGATCATGCTGCGCGGTTGGCGCTGAAATAATCGATCCGATCGGTAATGAGTCCGTCGATGCCTAGGTTTAACAGGCGTTGTGCAGTCGATTCGTCATTGACGGTGTAACTCAAAGTTCTGAAGCCCGCACTTTTAGCTTGTGTCAGGCTCGACTCGTCCCACAGGTTTTGCTCGCAGATGATGGCGCGACAGTCCAGGCGCAAGGCGGTTTCTAGCCATCCGGTCCATAAATTGTCAAGCAGCAAGCCGCGTGGCAGATCGGTCTGCGCTGCCTGTGCAGCTTCCAGACTGAGTACGGAAAATGAACTTAGCAGTGGCGCGACAGCGGCGCCTTGCCAGAGTTGTGCTGCGCGATGCGCGACCACTTCGCCCGTTTGCTCTTGCAGTCCAGGGGTTGGTTTGATTTCTATGTTCAGGAAAAAATCATGGGCGAGGCAATAATTGGCAATGACTTCAAAGCTTGGCAGGGGTTCGCCCAGATAGTCTTCGGAGTGCCAGCTGCCTGCATCAAGTTGCGCCAGTGTGCTCCAGGGGTAGTCGCCAGCGATGGCGCTGTTACCTTGGCCAATTTTTATGCGTGCGTTGGTTGTGCGCTGCAAGGTATCGTCATGCAGTAGAAAAGGCACACCATCACGGCTTAGTTTGACGTCGCATTCAAACATGCGGTAACCGTAGCTGGCACCGAGTTTAAAGGCTGCAAGCGTATTTTCGGGTGCCAGTTTGCCTGCACCTCGGTGCCCAATCCAGCGAGGGTAAGGCCATGAGTTGGTGTTCATCGTGCTATTGTGTTAGTAGCTTGTGACGCTTGCTGCACGGGCGCCAGGAGGCATTTTGCTTAAGCCTCGCGACGCAGGGCTGGGAACAGGATGACGTCGCGGATGCTGGCGCTGTCGGTGAGCAACATCATCAGGCGGTCGATGCCAATGCCGCAGCCTCCGGTGGGGGGCATGCCGTATTCGAGAGCGCGTACAAAGTCGTGGTCGTAGTACATGGCTTCGTCGTCGCCACCGTCTTTGGCTGCCACTTGGCTTTGAAAGCGTGCGGCTTGTTCTTCGGCATCGTTGAGCTCGCTAAATCCATTGCCAAATTCGCGCCCTGTGATGTAGAGCTCAAAACGTTCGGTCACACCGGGCTTGCTGTCACTGGCGCGTGCCAGGGGCGATATTTCAACTGGGTGTTCACAGATAAAGGTGGGTTGCCAGAGCTTCTCTTCTACCGTTTCCTCAAAATACATAACCTGCAAACTGGCCAGGCTGCGCGTAGAAATTTGCTGCTTGGCCTCAGTTATACCGAGTTTCGGCAGGGCGGCGCGAAGCCATTGGGCACTGTCCACTTTGAGCCCTGAGCCGTCGTCGAGCATTTGTCCTGCTTCGGTGTATTTGCAAATGGCTTCGTGAATGGTGAGTCGTGCAAATGGCTGGGCCAGATCGACCGGCTTGCCGCCGTAACTCAATTGCAGGGTGCCAACGGCTTTTTGCGCTGCGTCACGCACCAGCGCTTCAGTAAACCCCATCAGATCCTGATAATCCCAATAGGCCGCGTAGAACTCCATCATGGTGAACTCGGGGTTGTGGCGCACGCTGATGCCTTCGTTGCGGAAGTTGCGGTTGATCTCAAATACCCGATCAAATCCGCCAACGATCAGACGTTTCAGATAGAGCTCGGGGGCAATGCGCAAAAACATTTGCTGGTCGAGGGCGTTGTGGTGCGTGCTGAACGGTCGCGCGTTGGCGCCCCCAGGAATCGGGTGCAGCATGGGGGTTTCAACTTCGAGAAAATTGTGTGCCACCATGAACTCACGAATCCCACTGACGGCTTTGCTACGCGCTACAAAGCGCTTGCGCGTGTCTTCGTCTGTCATCAAATCAACGTAGCGCTGGCGGTATTTCACCTCCTGGTCAGCCATGCCGTGGAATTTGTCGGGCATGGGGCGCAGGCTCTTGGTCAGCAGACGTATCTGAGTGGCGTGAATCGAGAGTTCGCCGGTGCGGGTTTTAAAAACAGTGCCAACGGCTGCCACGATATCGCCCAGGTCCCAATGTTTGAAACTGGCGTACACATCGGCACCGACATCTTCACCTTTGATGTAAATCTGGATGCGACCGGTGCTGTCTTGCAAGCTTGCAAAACTGGCTTTTCCCATGACACGCTTGAGCATCATGCGTCCAGCAACCTGGGCAACGGTACCTTCTTCGAGAAGTGTTTCAGGTGTCTTGGCATCGTGCGCGTTCAGCAAGGCACTTGCAAGGTCTGCCGGTTTGAAATCGTTTGGAAATGCGACGCCTTTGCCTTCGAGTTGATTCTGACGCAGTACCTTGAGTTTTTCGCGCCGTTCCGCCATGAGCTGGTTTTCGTCTTGCGGGGAGGGGGCTGTGTTTTGTTCGGACATGAGTGGCAATCGGGAAGGGCAGGTCGCTTGGACGGTTCAAAGCGGCGTATTTTAAGGGGGTGGCGGGTATCGCTATGATTCGCTGCTATTGGATCACTGGGGAATCAGATTGCTCTATCAAATTGTGTCGTTGCTACTCGAAGTTGTTGCTGGTGTGCTCTCGGGCGCTTGTTTGCTGCGCCTGTACATGCAGTATTTGCGTGTGCCAATGTCAGTGCGCTCGGGTAATCCACTGGGGCGTTTTGTTTTTGCTTTGACTGACTGGATTGTGTTGCCATTACGCCGTGTCTTGCCCTCTATCGGGGCGCTCGACACTGCCAGTTTGGTTGCCGGATTTTTCTTGCAGCTGGCTGAGTTTGGCCTGCTTTGGCTCATTTCGGGTGGTGCCGGTGGCTTATTTGCCGTGCCGATTCTGGCATTTTTTGGCTTGCTGCGCATGGCGATTTCAGGTCTGACCGGAGCCGTCATTGTGTACGCGTTGCTCTCGTGGGTACCCAGTCGATCTGTCATGGCCGATGTGCTTGAGCGTCTGGTTGCCCCGGCGCTACAACCGATTCGACGGTTTTTACCTTTGGTGGGTGGGATCGATTTGTCGCCGCTGGTGTTGCTGCTGGTGCTGCAAGTGTTGGCGATTGTGCTGGGCCATTTTCAGGCTACAGCCCTGCTGGCGGCTTGATGAGCGCGCTCAGCAGGTGGGCTAACTTTTAGCGCGGTTTGTTGAATGTGCGTTTTTGCGCATCGCGCGGCACAAACACCTTGCCACCACCAGCGGGTTTGCCAAAGGCCGGTTTGCGTGCTGCGAAGTCACCACGTGGAGCCGCACCGGCGGGAGGCAGATTGTTGCGATCGCCTGCAAAACGATCGTTAAAGCCACCTTTACGCTCGTAACTGAAATTGTCGCGTGGCGCAAAAGGGCGATCGTTGCGTCCATTAAAACTGTCATTGCTATTATTTGAGTAGCTGTCAGTGTTCATCACGCGTGGACCTGCAGCATTTCTATCGCCAAAGGCTGGACGTGGATTGTCAAAATGCGCTGGCCGTGCGCTGCCTGAAAACTTGCGCTCGCGACCATTAAAGTCGCCACCCCCACGGTTGTCGCGGCCACCAAAGTTGTTGGGACGTGACTCAGGCATGCGCTGCTTGGGCTCAAGCCCTGGCACCACTTCGGCTTTGATGGGTTGACGGCTATAAGACTCGATGTCGAAAATCTTCCGCCGGTCGCGAAACTCGGCGAATGTCACGGCCAGGCCGTCGCGCCCTGCGCGCCCGGTGCGACCAATGCGGTGGGTGTAATCCTCAGCCTTCATGGGCAGACCAAAGTTGAAGACGTGGGTGATGGTGGGCACGTCGAGACCGCGCGCTGCAACATCGGTGGCTACCAAAATCTGCACTTGCCCTTGGCGCAAGGCCATCAGGCGGCGGTTGCGTAAGCCTTGGCTTAAAGCGCCGTGCAGTGCTACAGCGTCAAAGCCGACTTGCTGCAAATCGTTGGCCAAACCATCGCACTCGATCTGCGTGCTGGCAAAAACGATGGCCTGATTGATCGAAGTGTCGCGCAGCCAGTGATCCAGCAATTTGCGTTTGTGCTGTGCGTTGTCTGCCCAAAACATCACTTGTTTGATGTTGGCGTGCTTTTCTTGCGGACTGTCGATGGTGATGCGCTGTGGTTCGCGCATGACACGGGCGGCTAGTTGCTGGATGCGTGGCGCAAAGGTCGCCGAAAACATCATGGTTTGCTTGCGCTCGATAGTAAGTTGGTTAATTTCAGCCAGATCATCCGAGAAGCCTAAATCGAGCATGCGGTCGGCTTCGTCCACCACCAAAAACTGCACTTGATCAAGCTTGATTTGCATCGAGCGCTGCAGGTCGAGCAGGCGTCCTGGTGTTGCGACCACCAGGTTGGCATTTTGTAATTTGGCAATTTGCAGCTGATATGGCATACCGCCAACGATGTTGGCGATGCGCAGACCACGGCAGTGCTGCACTAGGTCGATGGCGTCGTGTGCAACTTGTTGCGCCAACTCACGGGTTGGGCAAACCACCAGTGCACCCGGTGTCGGGGCGCTGAAGTGGCGCGGGTTGGTTGGGTCTTTGCGTTTGGCGCGTTTGGGCGGTGCCTCGCCACGGGCGGCTGCATCGGCTATAGCCTTCTCATAGTCCTCTCGTGATTTGGTTTCGGCTTGTTCTTGTTGTTTGAGCAGGGTGTGCAGCACAGGCAGCAAGAAAGCGGCGGTTTTGCCACTGCCGGTTTGGCTCGAAACCATCAGGTCGATAAAGCGGGCGCTGTTGCCGTCTTCACTGACACCTTGCATGGCCAGCGGAATGGTTTTATGCTGCACGATGGTCGGCTGCGTAAAGCCCAGGTCTTTCACTGCTTGAATGAGTTCCGGGGCCAGACCTAAAGTGACAAAGCCATTTGGCGTTTCTGGCGCGGCGGCTGTATCTGCTGGAATTTCGCTATGGGCGAACGACAGTTGGTCATTGGAAATAATTTCGACAGACGAAGACTCGCCTGTCGCAAAAGTTGCGTCAGTCATGGATTTCTTTCATACGCGAGCGCCGCAAGTTGTGCGGCGGCTCCGTTTATGGTTAAAAAACATCAACCATCAAACGGAACCAGCGCTGACTCACTGCGAGGTGAGTTCAGTCAATTGCCGGGGATTCTTTTGAGCTCAGGCCGCAAGCGGCTTGAATTTGAATCCGGTGAATGTTGGGAGATGCACAGTGATCAGCGCTACTGATTGCAGCGCAGCCCAAGATTATGACACAACTTCGGGTTTACACCTAAGATATTTTGTTTTCGGGCAATTGAATAAAGTGTTGACGATAGTGCTCTAGCTCGTCAATCGATTCGTGCACATCGGCCAGTGCGGTGTGGCGCTGTTTTTTTTTGAAGCTTTTTTGCACATCAGGCGCCCAGCGTTTAGACAATTCCTTGAGCGTGCTCACATCCAGATTTCGGTAATGAAAAAAGGCTTCCAGTTTGGGCATGTAGCGGGCTAAAAAACGACGATCCTGGCCGATGCTGTTGCCGCACATAGGAGAACTGCTTTTAGGAACATAGTGGCGCAAAAATGTCAAAAGTTGTTCTTGCGCTTCGACTTCTGTCAGTGTGGATATTTTCACTTTGTCGATCAGGCCGCTTTTGCCGTGCGTGCTGGTGTTCCATTTGTCCATGCCGTTGAGCAGTTCATCGCTTTGATGCAGCACCAGCACCGGGCCTTCTGTGCGGTGCTCTAGTTTCGGTCCGGTTACAACCAATGCAATTTCCAAAATACGATCGACCTCGGGGTTTAGTCCGGTCATCTCGCAGTCAAGCCAAATTAGATTTTGATCAGATTTTGTCAATGCTAGCGTGGGGGTGTTCGGCGTACTCATGGGGCAAATTGTCGCTGATCACCTAAACTTCGGAGCCATGCATGAAACAAATCTATTTTCTGAACCATCTGGATTGATAAGTTTGAGCTTTGCTCTGGCTCTGGGCTTGGGGCTTTTGTTGAAATTTTGGCTCAGTTCGCGGCAAATACGCCATGTCGCGTTGCACAGGGGTGAAGTGCCCATTGCATTTGCACAAATGCTCAGCCTGCAAGCGCATCAGAAAGCAGCAGATTACACCATCGCAAAAGCGCGGTTGGGACTGCTTGAGATGGCATTTGGTGCTGCATTGCTGCTGGGTTGGACCTTGCTTGGCGGCCTTAGCTATTTGAATCAGCACTTGCTGACATGGCTGGGTTCAGGTCTGCTGCAGCAATTGGTGCTGCTTGCGGCTTTTGTCCTGGTCGGTGGTGTGCTGGAGTTGCCACTCTCGTTGTATCAGACCTTTGTGCTTGAAGCGAGCTTTGGGTTTAACAAAACAACGTTTAAATTATGGGTGCTTGATTTGGTCAAATCGAGCTTGATGGGGGCAGTTATCGGTTTTCCCATTGTTGCGCTGATTTTGTGGATGATGGATGCTGCGGGTGGTCTGTGGTGGCTGTGGGCCTGGTTGGTCTGGATGGGCTTTAATTTGCTGCTGCTGGTGATTTACCCGACGCTGATTGCACCTCTTTTCAACAAGTTCACACCACTTGAAGATTCTGCTCTCAAAGAACGGGTTACGTCCCTGATGCAACGCTGTGGCTTTTCCGCCAAAGGTTTATTTGTGATGGATGGCAGCAGGCGCAGTGCCCATGCCAACGCATATTTCACCGGCTTTGGTGCAGCAAAACGCGTGGTTTTTTACGACACTCTGCTGTCTAAACTGAGTGCTCCTGAAGTGGATGCCGTGTTGGCGCATGAGTTGGGGCACTTCAAGCATCGGCACATCATCAAACGCATTGTGTCGATGTTTGCGATGAGCTTACTTGGGTTTGCGCTATTGGGTTGGCTGGCTGGGCAGGGCTGGTTTTACACAGGTCTGGGTGTGTTGCCCAATTTAGCCGGACCAAACGATGCGATCGCATTGCTGTTGTTCATGCTCGTCATGCCGGTGTTCAGCTTTTTTATTGCGCCTATCTTTGCCCAGTTTTCTCGCAAACATGAATTTCAAGCAGATGCGTATGCAGTTATGCAAACCAGTGGGTCAGACCTCGCCAGTGCGTTACTCAAACTTTACGAAGACAATGCGTCAACCTTGACGCCTGATCCGCTGTATGTCGCTTTTTATTACTCACACCCTGGCGCTTCTGAGCGACTGGCGCGCATGCAGGGAGTTAATGGCGAACCCAGCTTGAAGCCAAGAATAAATGCCGCTAATGCAATCTGATAAAGCATTTCAGACTATAAATAAAGTAGCAAATCTACATGCTGTGGTGCTCAGCTAATGGGCGAGCACAAAACCGCAGCGGGACTCATTGTGGCCAACTATGGACGACATTTTTTGGTTGAAACTGCGCTGGGAGATCGGTTGATATGCCACTCGCGTGGTAAAAAAAGTTTGGGAGTCGTTGGCGATCGGGTGCATTGGCTGGCCTCTAAAGACGAAGGCACGATTGAGAAAATTGAACCACGGCGTAACCTTTTTTACCGTCAAGATGAAATCCGAACCAAATCGTTTGCGGCCAACCTGGATCAGGTTCTGATTCTCCTTGCGGCTGAACCTGAGTTTTCCAATAATCAACTCACGCGTGCTTTGATTGCGGCAGAAGAGCAGCACATAACGCCGATCATTGCGCTGAATAAGCGAGATATCGTCGTTCCATTTGCGAGAGCATGGGGTTGGTTGCAGCCTTATAGGGACATGGGCTACGATGTGTTGCCCTTGTCACTTACAAGCAACAGTGAGGGCGATCGTGGTTCCCTTATGGAGCGGCTGACGGGTAAATCAACACTGGTGCTTGGTCCATCAGGTGCGGGCAAAAGTACACTCATCAATCGTTTAATACCTGGCGCGCTGGTGTTAACTGGAGAGCTCTCGCAGGCGCTTAACGCAGGTAAACACACCACCACCAGCACCACTTTATATTGGGTGGACGCAGCTAAGACCACGGCACTGTTGGATTCGCCGGGATTCCAAGAGTTTGGCCTGAACCACATCGATCCAGCTCAGTTGGCCGCTTATATGCCAGACATTAAGCCGCACGTATCGCGATGCAAGTTTTATAACTGCACACATTTGCACGAACCAGGCTGTGGCGTTATCTCTGCTGTTGATTCTGGGTCTGGAGCTTATGGAATAAGCTCAGTGCGCTACAAAATATATAGCGAACTATTTGCCGAACTGAAGCAGATCAGACGCTATTGAAGCTGTCCCAGACAGAATTCTTGCTCGGTTCAACCGAGCAACCGTGCCAGCGTTAACAATGCCAGCAGAAAAACCCATAGAACCACAGCACGCCACACCAGCCCAACCACGATGGCCAAATGAGCCAACTCTGGTGTTGGGCGTTGCGTTGCATCGGGGTTACTGGTGGCACGTTTGAGTTGAAGATTGACGGCGCCTGCGGTAGCTGCCAGCATGAGGCTGTCATTATTCGACTCAGACTGTGCCGCATCTTGGCGCCAGCCGTCGATCGCTTCTTCAAAGTTGCCAACGACGGCAAACCCAAGCGCTGTAATGCGCGCTGGTAGCCAGTCGATCAACGTCCAGGCTAGATAGGCACTTTTTTGTAGAGTTTCGCTGACAGGCTGCTGCTGAGACAGGCTTTTAAACTGCCAGTAGCGAGCGACAAATTCGCCCAGTCGGTAAAGAACAGCGCCGGTCGGTCCAAAGCCAAATGCTGCCAGCACGGAGAACCAGGCCAAAACACCAAACACATGGCGGTGTGATGCCAAAACTGAGGCTTCAATGACGCGACCAATCAAGTGGCCATGCTGCAATTCTTGAGTGTCGATTTGTTGCCAACTGGCAAGCAGGGCACGAGCCAGCGTTTCATCGCCTTGCGCCAGCGCATCGCGAATTTGTGTGAAGTGAAAACTAAACTGACGAAAACCGAGCGAAGCGTATAGAACCAAAGCACTCCAGAGCATGGCCAAAGGCCATACCGCTAGTGTCAAAAGCAGCCAATAGACCAATAAAGCCAGCACTGAAGGCAGGCCGACGGCCAGGCTCCAAGCTAGCCAAACATGTTGCGGGCGATTGGTGTCAAAGTTACGGGCGCACCAGCGAACCCATGCGCGCATACCTGCATGAATGGGGTTACCTGGGCCAAGCGGACGAGCTTGCTCAAGCAAGAGGGCAAAAAGAACAGAGATAAAACTCATATGAGCATCATATGCGACTCTCAATCAAGCACTTAAAAATCTGTAAAGATTACGCAGCATTCCTGCCGTAGCTCCCCAAATAAAACGTTCAGTGGTGCCGTCGTGATAGGGCATCGACAACCAATGGCGGTGGCTGTTTTGCCAGAGCATTTGATGGTGCTGATGGTGGGCTGGATTCATTAAAAACGCCAGTGGCACCTCAAATACCTCAGCAACTTCGTTGGGGTTAGGTTGCAGAGTAAAGTCACTCCGCACCAAAGCCACCACCGGGGTTACTGCAAAAGCCGAGCCGGTTGAATAAACTGGTAATTGACCCAAAATCTCAATGGAAGCTGCGGCCAGCCCTATCTCCTCGTGTGTTTCACGCAGTGCAGCTGCAATAGCATTGGCATCCGATGCATCCACTTTGCCGCCTGGAAAAGCGATTTGTCCGGAATGCGTTGACAAATGTTGCGTGCGCAGTGTCAAGAGCAGGCTGGGTTGTGAGCGCATAACCAATGGAATTAATACTGCGGCTGGTACAGAGGGTCCGCTAACAAAGCGTTTCTCAGCCAAGAGTTCAACTTGCCAATTGGGCGGACTGGCAAAACGCTGCCGCAGCGCTTGCGGCTGCAGACAGTTCAGGCTAACAGCAGGCAAATGCACATCAATCTGATGAATAGGCACCGTTCGCGGGTCAAACGTGGACAGTTTCATGCTGACAATTGCTGAGCTCTGTGTTCGGACGAAAAAAAACCGCCACAAAGAAGGGGCGGTTTTTTGTTTTGACCCAAGTGCTTATGCAGCGACAGTGACCTTGCGTGCTGGCAGTTTTTCTTTGATACGAGCCGATTTTCCGCTGCGATCACGTAAATAGTAGAGTTTGGCGCGACGCACATCACCGCGGCGCTTGACTTCAATGCTGGCGATTAACGGGCTGTAAGTTTGAAAGGTACGCTCAACGCCTTCGCCGCTCGAAATTTTGCGAACAGTGAAGCCACTGTTGATGCCACGATTACGCTTGGCAATAACGACACCTTCGTAAGCTTGAATACGCTTGCGAGTGCCTTCAACGACGTTGAGGTTGACTATCACAGTGTCGCCAGGCGAAAAATCTGGAATCGATTTGTTCAGGCGAGCAATTTCTTCTTGCTCAAGGATTTGGATCAGGTTCATAGTTGCCTTAGGTGATCATATAAACACCAGCATCGGGATTGATGCAAGGCTAAGGCACGGTGCTTTAGCGGTTTTACAGAGGATCGAAAAGCTCAGGATTATAGCCAGAAAGCGTCGACTCGTCGATCTCGCTGAGGCTGGCTTGATTGCGTGCTTGGGCAATCAAGTCTGGACGCAAGCGCAAGGTTTGAATTAAGCGCTGATCACGTCGCCAGCGCTCAATGCGACGATGGTCGCCGCTCAGCAAAACAGCAGGCACCTTCATTTCGTTCCATAATTCTGGCCGGGTGTAGTGTGGGCAATCCAGCAGGCCGTCGAGTCCTGGGTTAAAACTGTCTTGCGCATGGCTTTGTTCGTCGTTGAGAACGCCAGGTTGCAGTCGAGCCACAGCATCGAGTAGGGCCATGGCGGCAATTTCGCCGCCTGAAAGCACAAAATCACCCAAACTGATTTGTTCTGATACGTAGTGGTCGATAAATCGCTGATCGATGCCTTCATAGCGCCCGCAAAGCAAGATGGCGCCTGAACTACCAGACCAGCGCTGCACCATTGCATGGTTCAAGGTTTGACCATGTGGTGAAAAAAGCACAACCGGTGTATTTTTGTCGTCACGCAGCGTCTTTGCATTCTGAATGCATTGTTCCAGTGGTTCGGCCATCATCACCATGCCGGGGCCACCACCATAAGGACGATCGTCAATGCGGCGATAGTTGCCTTGTGCGAAATCGCGTGGATTGCTCAGGCAAACTTGTACCTGACCTGATTCAAAAGCGCGGCGTGTGATGCCCGTGCACAGAAGCGGTGAAAACAGATCAGGAAAAAGGGTAATAACATCAAATCGCACAATCTGCTCAGTAGTCTTGGTGCCAGTCGACCAGGATTTTTTTGTTACTCAATTGCACACTGTCGACGAATGCGCCAACAAAAGGAATCATTCGCTCAACGTGGGGTTCTGTACTGACATCTTCAAGCACCAGAACCGTTTGAGGGCCGGTAGAGAGCAGTTCGCGCACCTGCCCCAAGCACTCACCCTGACGATTAATTACAGTTAGTCCTATCAAGTCAACCCAGTAATACTCGTCTGGTTGAACACTGGGAAAACTTGAACGCGCAATGAAAATACGTGCACCGCGGAGGCACTCCGCAGCGTTTCGATCGTCAATTTCATGCGCACAAGCAACGACCGAATCGGTGTGTGTTTTGGCCTCTTTGATGCGCAAAAGCGCACCACCCTCAAAAGTTTTTGCACCTTTTTCACTGGGCATCAAATACCAGCGTTTGGATGAAAAAAGCGCCTCGGGATCGGCGCTATAGGGGAGTACGCGTATCCATCCTTTGATGCCCCATGCATCCAGAACGCGCCCAACCTCGATAGCATCTGCCGGCAGTTCGGCAGCCTCCAGGCCGGGCAGCATGTGCACTGTTCAGGCTGCTTTTTTGGCAGCTTGGTTGATCAAACGCTCAACGGTGGGCGATGCTTGCGCTCCAACGCTCTGCCAATAAGTCAGGCGATCTTGGGCGATGCGAATACTTTCTTCATTGGCTGTCGCAATCGGGTTGTAAAAACCAATGCGCTCAATGAAGCGACCATCACGGCGTGTACGCTTGTCAGCGACAACAATATTAAAAAACGGGCGAGCTTTTGCACCGCCACGGGCGAGTCGAATGACGACCATAATTTATCCTTTGGGGAGTGGAAAGTTTTTCCACGAAAA
The DNA here is from genome assembly GCA_903930255.1 of uncultured beta proteobacterium. Classification (GTDB taxonomy): domain Bacteria; phylum Pseudomonadota; class Gammaproteobacteria; order Burkholderiales; family Burkholderiaceae_C; genus Rhodoferax. The sequence goes on along the minus strand of CAIYYA010000054.1, from coordinate 22,581 downwards.
TAAGACTTCAATCCAGCGTTTGAGACACGCGACATGACCACCCGGTTATGCGACACGCCAGACAGCCGAGCATTATATCCATTAAGAACACTATGCCAATTATCCGACCCAGTCAAAGTTCTGACATCGCGCAAATTTCAGAGATCTATGCGCATCATGTTGTGCATGGAACGGGGACTTTTGAGGTTGCCCCCCCCGATGTTGTCGAAATGGCACTGCGTCGAGAGGACGTTCTAGCGAAGAAATTGCCTTACTTGGTGGCGGTAGATAAAAATCGTGTTTTAGGTTATGCCTATTGCACCTGGTTTAAGCCGCGCCCTGCCTACCGCTATTCTGCTGAGGATTCCATTTATCTTCTCCCTGACGCTGCGGGACAAGGCCTAGGTCGTGCTTTGTTGAGTGAGTTAGCTCAGCAGGCTGAGCTGGTGGGGGTGCGCAAACTGATCGCTGTGATTGGAGACAGTGCCAACGAGGGTTCAATAGGCGTTCATCGCAGTGCCGGTTTTGAGCAAGTTGGTGTTTTGAAAGCTTGTGGCTGGAAGTTTGAACGTTGGCTCGACGTCGTTTTGATGGATCGATCGCTGGGCCTTGGTGCTGGGGCTCTTCCTTCGTAAAAGCGAAGCTGAAAAAAGTTGCTTTATCATCATTAATTACAGTCGAAACCGTTTGAAAAACATGAACAAAATCTCTCAATTAAGCGTTAACGGTTTTGCAGTTCGCAAAAGCGAACTCAATAAATCACATCAGGTTGTCACGTTGGAAATGGTTGCTACCAAAGCAGGGGTTTCGCCAAGCACAGTTTCGCGCATTTTGAATGGCACCGCTGTGGTCAGTGCAGACAAAAAGAAAGCCGTTGAAGAGGCAATTTCAACTCTTGGTTTTATTCCCAATCCGATCGCGCGTGGTCTTGCAGGGGGTAAAACATTGAGCGTGGGGGTTGTCACGCAGGCGATCGACAGCCCGTTTTACGGGGTGGCTTTGCGTGGTATTGAGGCTGAACTTGATTTGGCCGGCTACAGCGCACTTTTTGTGAGTGGGCATTGGGATGCCAAAACTGAGTCGAAATGTGTTGATGTGTTGCTGTCGCGTCGAGTTGACGGAATTATTGTTTTGACAGGCAGGTTGACCAATGCCACATTAAAGTCGTGTGCCAAGAGGGTGCCGATCGTGGTAACGGGTCGGTCACTGAAAGCACCACAGCTTTACTCTTTGCACTTTGATAATGTTGAGGGTGGACGCCTTGCGACCCAGCATTTGGTCTCACTTGGACATCGAAGAATTGCCCACATTAGCGGTAGCTTGAATCATCCAGATGCGGCTGATCGGCTGTTGGGCTATCGCGAAGCGCTAGTTTCTGCGGGAATCGGATTCGATGCAGAATTGGTCGTTTCTGGTGACTTCAGTGAGGCTAGTGGCTTACTGGCTGCGCGCCAATTACTAGAAAAAAAATGTGATTTCTCTGCAATTTTTGCAGCCAATGACCAAATGGCATTGGGTGCTGCCTTGGCATTGCATCAGCGCGGCTTACGCATTCCGGGCGATGTTTCATTGGTCGGTTTTGACGATTTGCCAGCTGCTACGTATGCGTGGCCACCTCTGACCAGTGTGCATGAATCGGCCTATGAATTAGGGCGTTTGGCAGCACTGTCCATGCTTCAGCTGTTGCAAGGGATCAGACCGGGCAGTGTATTGCCAGGCCCCAGGCTTATCCAACGCGATTCAACAGCTGCAATCTGATTGTCATCTTTTTTCGCTTGCCGGGTTAATTCTTCCTGGGCATCGGGATTTCCCCTAGGTGATTTACGAATTTCTTTCTTTAAAATAAATTTGAAAGCGCTTTCAAGCGTTTTGTAAATTCATCGATACAGACCAAACTTTTCAGGCCTGCAGTCAGTTTTCTTTTTTGGAGATGCGTATGTTCAATTTGCGGTGCTTCATTGCTCCGGTCATGCTGGCTGTCGTATCCATCGGCGTTTTTGCTTCGGATGTGGCGCATGCGCAGCAAACTTTGACCATTGCGGCCTTTCCAGCTGTAGACGAAATCGTCAAGGCAGCCATTCCAGCCTGGAAAAAAATGCACCCCACAGTCGATATCAAAGTGGTGAGTCGTCAGTTCAATGACCACCACACGGCGATGACGACAGCTCTTTCAACCTCGTTTTACTTGCCCGATGTGATGGCTCTTGAGGTCGGTTATGTGGGGCGATTCGCGCAGGGCGGCGGGCTGGAAGATTTGGCCAAAGAGCCTTATGGCATCAAAAAATTTCAATCGCGATTTGTGCCCTATGCGTTTGCTCAGGCTACCAATCGTGCCGGTGCCATTGTGGCGGCTCCGACAGACATTGGTCCTGGAACCCTGTTGTATCGCACTGATATTCTGGCCAAAGCGCAGGTTTCTGAGGCAGAGCTGACACGGTCTTGGGACAGTTATGTTGATGCAGGTCGCAAAATCAAATCCGCTACGGGCGCCTATTTGATGGCGCATGCACGTGACATGAAAGACATTGTGATTCGAGCTGGTATACAGCCTGGTGAAGGACTGTATTTTGACGGCCAGTCCAATGTCCTGGTGACAACCCCGCGTTTTGTGCGCGCTTTTGAGTTGGCTCGCAAGGTGCGCAGTCAAAAACTTGATGCTAAGGTGGGTGCCTGGACCAACGAGTGGTCTGAAGGTTTTAAGCGTGGCACTATTTCAACGCAAATGACGGGTGCTTGGCTGGCAGGTCACCTGAATAATTGGCTGGCACCCAGCACCAAAGGTTTGTGGCATGCAGCCCAGTTGCCTGAGGGTGCATTTGCTGCCTATGGGGGTACCTTTTTTGCCATTGCACGCGGTGCGCCGTCTGAGCACAAAGCCTTGGCATGGGAGTTCATTCAGATGATGACACTCAACCGCGATCTCCAGCTTAGTGCGTTCAAGTCACAGGATGCTTTTCCGGCCTTGCTGGAAACCTATACCGACGCATTTTTTGATCAGCCGATTGCATTTTTGGGGGAGCAAAAAGCGCGCTTGGGATGGCGTGACGCGACCAGTCGAATTGTTGCTGTGAGCGTGCACAAACAAGACGCTTTTGCCGATGAGGTGATCAACACCGAACTGGACAAAGTGCTTGATCGCGGCAAAGACATTGGTCTGGCGTTAGCTGACGCACAGCGCTTGCTGCAAAAACGTGCGCATCGCTGAAGGCATTTTTTGATGCTTTTTCTATAACGATTTAACAAAGACTGGTCTGCCATGAAATTGCCAAAAGCGCTTGAACTGTCGCCTAAATGGGCGCCCTATGTTTTTGTGAGTCCGTTCCTGATTTTGTTCCTGGTATTTGGCGTGTTTCCGCTGGCTTTTTCTTTGTACCTGGCCTTTCAGTCGTGGGAGCCTACCAGTGGCTTATCGGCAATGCGTTTTGTGGGCTTTGAAAACTATATTTTTGCCCTGCAAGACGAATGGTTCTGGAAATCCCTCAAAAACACCGCCTGGCTGGCTTTGGCTTCGGGTGTACCTCAGCATCTGGTAGCGATTCCGCTGGCCTATTTCATTCACTCGTCGTTTAAGCGGCTTCGCAATGGTGTGGTTGGGGCCTATTTCATGCCTTACATCACTTCCACCGTAGCCATTGCCATTTTGTTCAGCTCGCTGTTTTCAACCGATTTTGGTTTAATTAATTTGGGTTTGAGAACCTTGCATGAAATTCCCGGCTTTGGTTGGCTGGTGCCAAGTGAGGCAGTCGATTGGCTGAATGACCCGGACCACATTAAACCAGCCATCTCGATGATTGTTTTTTGGCGTTATGTTGGTTTTAACGTGGTGCTTTATCTGGCTGCACTGCAGACCATACCTAAAGATATTTACGAGGCGGCAACGATGGACGGTGCCGGACGTTTACAGCAGTTCTGGTACATCACTTTGCCCAGTCTGAAGCCGATGATTTTTTTCGGTGTCACGCTGAGCGTGATTGGCGGCTTGCAACTGTTTGAAGAGCCTTTCATTTTGACTGGCGGGCGTGGCGGCTCGGATCAATCGGGCATGACCACGGCCATCTACTTGTACCGCATGGCCTTTGACTTTAATGACTTTGGTGCGGCCAGTGCCATGTCGTGGTTGTTATTCATTTTGGTGGCGGCCTTGACTTGGTTGACCAACCGGGCATTTCGCCCTCGTAGCTCGTCCGTATGAACTGCAAAGACCTGACACATGAAGATCAAATCTGAACAACTGGCCCCCTGGGCTGCCTATGTCGTGGTGGGAATTGGTGCCTTGATCATGCTGGCGCCGTTTTATTTCATGTTTGTGTTTGCGACCCATTCAAGAACTGAAATTTTTAGCTTGCCGCCGCCCATGTTTTTTGGCGATGATTTTTTTAACAATCTCAAAATTTTGACAGATCGAATGCCTTTTTGGCGAAATTTGGGTTGGAGTTTGTACGTGGCTATAGCGTCAACAGTGTTGACATTGCTATTTTGTTCGATGGGGGGCTATGCTTTTGCTCTGTTTGAGTTCAAGTACAAAAATGCTCTTTTTGGTCTGGTGATGGGCACCATGCTGCTCCCGTCATTCATGAACATGATCCCGACCTTCATGATCATGGATGTCTTGGGATGGATCGATCAGCCGCGGGCTTTGTACATTCCTGGCGCCGCCAGTGCTTTTGGTATCTTTTTGATGCGCCAGTTTGTCACGTCTTCAATTCCCAAGGATTTAATTGAAGCTGCGCGCATGGACGGCTGCAGCGAGATGGGAATTTTTATGCGCATAGTTTTGCCGTTATTAAAACCAGCCTTGGGTACTTTGGGTTTGATCACTTTCATCGCGTCTTGGAATAATTTCATTGGCCCTCTGATCGTGATGCGTTCTCCAGATATGTACACCTTGCCACTGGCTTTGCGCAGCTTGCAAAGCCCGGTGGACACCGAGTGGGGTGCATTGATGACGGGTTCTGCCATTGCTACTTTGCCCTTGGTTGTGCTGTTTGTGATTTCATCTAAACAGCTCATTTCTGGTCTGACCACAGGGGCTGTCAAGTGATTTACAGTGTTCCCTCAGACTTGCAGATGAATTTTCCGAGGGACTTCGTTTGGGGTGTTGCAACCAGTGCCTATCAGATAGAAGGTGCTGCCATTGAAGATGGCAAGGGTCTCTCAGTTTGGGATAAATTTTGCCGTGTTCCTGGGGCTATTGCCGATGGCAGTGATGGTGATATTGCTTGTGACCATTACCACCGCTGGCAAGAAGATATCGACTTGATTGCTGATTTGGGTGTCAATGCCTACCGATTTTCTGTCTCTTGGCCGCGAGTTCGTCCGACCGGCTCCGGTGAATGGAACAGCAAGGGGATGGATTTTTATGAACGCTTGGTCGATGGCTTGATGAAACGTGGCATACAGCCTTACGTCACATTAAATCACTGGGACTTGCCGGCTGAGCTGCAATTTACTGGGGGTTGGGCAAGTCGTGACACGGTGTTTCGTTTTGTTGAATATGCGAGCAAAGTCCAGCAGCGGCTGGGTGATCGGGTACACGCGATCACGACCCACAACGAACCCTGGGTGATGTCAGTGCTGGGACACAAAAGGGGTATTTTTGCCCCTGGCATCAAAGACCGTGCCATTGCCATGCAGGTGTCGCACCACCTTTTGCTGAGTCATGGCATGGCTCTGAAGGCTTTGCGTGAGCAGGGTTGCACGGCCGGCTTGGGCATTGTGCTGAATTTGTCGCCCATGCATCCGGCCTCAGATGCGCCGCAAGACCATGCCAAGACCGTGCTTGAAGATGGACTCTTGCTGCGCTGGTACATGGATCCTTTGTTCAAAGGAACCTATCCATCAGACGTGCTTGAGCACCTGGGGGGCGATGCACCACGCGTGCAATCGGGTGATCTCGACATTATTGCGACCCCGATGGATTTTTTAGGCATTAATTACTACTCACGTTCGGTGGTGAGTGCTGCAGGCACGTGGGACGTGCATTTAAGTGGCCGCGAGATCACTGACATGGGGTGGGAGGTTTACCCAGAGGGGTTGACTGAGCTGCTATTGCGAGTTCACAACGACTATGCCGTGCCACCTATTTACGTGACTGAAAACGGTGGCGCCTTCAAAGATGTATGCAACGACGGGCAGATACATGACCCATTGCGCACAGACTACATTGCGCGTCACATCGCTGCCGTGTCAGAAGCCATCCGCCAAGGCGTGCGCATGAAAGGCTACATGGTGTGGAGTTTGCTGGATAACTTTGAGTGGGCCTCTGGCTATGAAAAACGTTTTGGCATTGTGCATGTTGACTATGCCACGCAGCGCCGCACACTGAAAGACAGTGCACTTTGGTACCGAGGTTTTCTTCATCGTCAATCTGCCATGCGCGAAAACTACGACGCGGCAGCAACCCAGACCAACCACTCAGAGTGGAATACGGTCGCAATAGGAGCTTAGAAATGGGACAAGTCTCGCTGCGGGGAATCCGCAAAAGTTATGGTGATGTTCAGGTGATCAAAGGGGTTGATCTTGAAGTGCGCGACGGCGAATTTTTGGTGTTTGTCGGACCATCGGGGTGTGGCAAGTCAACCACCTTGCGCATGATTGCCGGCTTGGAAAGTGTCACCGCAGGCGATATTCTGATTGATGGGGTACGCGCCAATGACTTGAAACCATCCGACCGTGGTGCTGCGATGGTGTTTCAAAGTTACGCACTATATCCGCACATGACCGTGGCTGAAAACATGGGTTTTGCCCTCAAAATGGCAGGGGTAGCCAAAGACAAGCGAGCTGAACAGGTGCAGCATGCAGCCGACATACTGCGCATCACCGAATTGCTTGGTAGGTTTCCGAAAGAACTTTCGGGTGGTCAGCGACAGCGGGTGGCCATTGGCCGTTCAATTGTTCGCAAGCCAAAAGTCTTTCTGTTTGACGAACCCCTGTCTAACCTCGATGCTGCGCTGCGCGTCAATATGCGCATCGAACTCTCACGTCTGCACAAAGAGTTGGGCACGACCATGATTTATGTCACGCATGATCAGGTTGAGGCCATGACCATGGGTGACCGCATTGCGGTTTTTAATAAAGGCGTTGTTGAGCAGCTGGGGGCACCGCTGGAGTTGTACAACAAACCCTGCAATGAATTTGTCGCCACATTTTTGGGCGCGCCCAAAATCAATTTGGTGGATCGTCCCACACCTAGCGGTGCCCAGGCTGCCCATTTGGCCTTGTGGAATTTACTGGCAAGCCAAGCACCTGCAAGTGTGCAGCGTGTGGGTTTGCGACCCGAGCATATGCGGATTGCACCGCAAGGGCAGGGTATTCCAGCGACCGTGGTGCTTGCTGAGCATTTGGGTGACTCGTCCATTTTGCACTTGCGGGTGGAGGGCGTGGCCGAGTTGCTTAACGCCAAGGTGGGCACCGAGAGCAACCAATGTGATTCGGGTGCGGTCGTGGGTTTGATGCCCGACCCCGCCTGGGCCCTGACCTTTGGTGCCGATGGTCGACTTGTTTCCTAACTCAAGGGGCTTTGATGTCTGAAAATCAACCCGATCCCCAGTGGGCGCTTGTCTGGAGCGACGAGTTTGATGGCTCCTGCGTGGACCCCGAAAAATGGGACTTTGATATTGGCAATGGCTTCTTTGACTACAAGTCACACACCTGGATAGAGGGTTGGGGCAACGAAGAGTTGCAGTACTACACCCGCGAACCAGAAAACGTGTTCGTCAAAGACGGCCAACTGACCATTCGCGCTGTCAAGCAGTCCTTGCACGGCTGCGGCTATACCTCGGCCCGGCTGCGAACCCGCAAGCGCGATGGCACACCGCTTTTTTCCAAGCTTTATGGCAAGTTTGAGTTTCGCGCCAAAGTGCCTTGGGGCAAGGGCATGTGGCCGGCTTTGTGGATGCTGCCCCTGGACGACAAATACGGTGGCTGGGCTGCCTCTGGTGAAATTGATGTGATGGAAATTGTGGGTGAGAAACCCCATCAAACGCTGGGCACTATTCACTTCGGTTCAGGCTTTCCTGCACGTGAATTGGTGACGCATGTGTATGACATACCGGACGGTAGCACGGTGGCCGATTGGCACGTTTATACGGTTGAATGGGAGCCCGGCGAGATTCGCTGGCTCTTGGACGGCGTGTTGTGGGCCACTCAGACCTTTTGGTGGAGTTGCAGTAAAAAAGTGGACGGAGCCGGTGTGGTGGCCAAACGCAAGGCCGACATTAACCCCTGGCCGGCACCCTTCGATCAGCCCTTTTATCTGGTGATGAATGTTGCGGTCGGGGGCAATTTTCCGGGGCATCCCAACCCTGAGACCTATTTTCCGGCCGAGATGGTGGTGGACTATGTGCGGGTCTACGACAAGGTGGGCGGCTACGGCGAGACGCCGCCCCGCGGCGACGGCAAGCTCCCCTATCAAAAGAAAACCAAGGTCGCAGGCCTTTAAGGCCTGTTTGAAAAAGTATGTCAAAAAGTGAATTTTTATGGCCAGGCTCGGTGGCAGGCCTTGCTGGGCAACCACTGTCGGCCGGTACCGCGTTTGCTCCCGGCAACGCCCCCCCTGTGCCCGGCGCACCGATGCAGCTAACCGCCACACAGCAACAGTCACTCGACACTGCCTTTGCTGACACCTTGAATGCCGGTGTGCATGGCCTGTGTTTTAGCCCCTATGTAGATGGGCAAGGCCCGGGCACGGTGGTGACCGAGCCACAAATCCGCGCGCGCCTGCAAGTTATTCAAAACAACACCCGCTGGGTGCGCAGTTTTTCATGCACCGATGGCAATGAGCTGATCCCGCGTGTGGCGCACGAGTGCGGCCTTAAAACCCTGGTGGGTGCCTGGCTGGGCACCGATGCTGCCATCAACGAGCGCGAAATTGAAGGCGTGATTGCCGTGGCGCGCGCCGGCCATGCCGACATCGTCGCAGTGGGCAACGAGGTGATGCTGCGCGAAGACATGAGCGAAGACAAGTTGCTCTCATTTATAGAGCGGGTCAAGCAAGCGCTGCCTGGTGTCCGGGTCGGTTATGTTGATGCTTATTATCTTTTTGAAAAACATCCCCGCATCACCGCCGCGTGCGATGTGCTGCTGACCAATTGCTATCCGTTCTGGGAGGGCTGCCCACTAGATCAGGCCATTGCCTACATGCAGAGCATGATGCAGCGGGTGCGTGCGGTGGCCGGTGACAAGCCGGTCATCATCAGTGAAACGGGTTGGCCCGACAAGGGCTCGGCATTTCATGGCGCTGTGCCATCCAAAGTCGGTGCCATGCGCTACTTTGTCGAGACCCATGCCTGGGCCCAGCGCGATGGCATTGATGTTTTTTACTTTGCAGCCTTTGACGAAGCCTGGAAAGTGGGCGCTGAAGGTGATGTGGGGGCGTACTGGGGCTTGTGGGATAAGGATGGTTCGTCAAAATTTGCCACAGGATTGACCGCATGACAGTCTTGCCCGATCTCAAGCCGGGCAATGCCATTTGCTATTCGGGCTACCGTCACGGCCAAAGCCCTGATAGCCAAATTTTCCCCTCGCAAGAAGAGATTCGTGAAGACCTGCACATTTTGCAAAGAAACTGGCGTTATCTGCGGTTGTACGACTGCACCCTGCATGCCGAGCGGGTGCTGCAGGTCATTGCCGAAGACAAACTTGATTTTCAGGTGATGCTGGGGGCCTACCTGGGCCCGGAGATGAATAACTTTGGTTGCCCCTGGGGCGGCACCTACAGCGAAGCGCATCTGGAGCAAAGCAAACTGGCCAATCTGGCAGAAATAGAGCGGCTGATTGCTTTGGCCACACGCTACCCCGACACTATTTTTTCAGTGGCGGTGGGCAACGAGGCCACGGTGGACTGGACCGACCATTTTGTGCCCGTCAGCCACATGATTGACTATGTGCGCCACGTCAAGCAACACGTCAGGCAGCCGGTTACTTTTTGCGAAAACTACGTGCCTTGGCAATACAAACTTCGAGATTTGGTGGCCGAGGTTGACTTTATTTCCCTGCACACCTACCCAGTGTGGGAGTACAAGCATGTGCATGAGGCCCTCGCCTACACCCAGGACAACGTTGAAAGTGTGGCGCGCCTGTATCCTGGCAAACCTATCGTTATCACTGAGGCAGGATGGGCTACCAACTCGAATGGGCGCGGCATTCAGCCAGACAATTCGTCGCAAGAGCTACAAGCCATTTATTACCAGGACTTGATGGACTGGTCGGCGCAATCGGGCATCATGATTTTTGTGTTCGAGGCCTTTGACGAGCCCTGGAAAGGCTCGCCCGACCCCATGGAGCCAGAAAAACATTGGGGCCTGTTTACGGTCGACCGGCAGCCCAAACAGGTCATGCGGGCGCTGTACCCCGAGTTGCTCACTGCTCGATAACCTCGAACAGCACAGCCCGCAGGCTATGGAAAACACCCGTACGCAAGCTGCCTGGCAGACCCAAAACGCTGCGCCTGATTGGGATTTGTACCGGGCCTATCGCGAGCAATGGACGCACGAAGACAACCTGGTGAACCATCGCCTGATGTGGTTGATCATGTCTGGAGGTTTGCTGTTCACCGCTTATGGCACGCAATCAGGTGGCCATGTGAAATGGCTCATTTTCGGTTTTCCATTTTTTGGTATGGCGATAGCAACCCTGATCGGTGTGGGCATTTTCACGGCCTTGTCGGCCACCGACGAACTTCGCAGGCAGTTTGACAGCGCCGTGCTGAGTCAACTTTGCAGCCTGACGCCAGTGAGTCATTCTTTGCATCGGGGTCGGTGGGCAGCGCAGGCACTGCCATTTGTTTTTGGTGCTTTATGGCTGTTGGCCCTGGCAAATTCACTTTGGTCCTAAGAGATACACATGGCAAACGAAACCGAAAAACTGACGGTGACCAAAAGCTCGGTTACGGTCTTGGTGATCTCGAATCCAACCTGTTTTGGCAAATGTTCTCGATCTACATTGGCAAGTTTTACACCGACGTTTTTTACTCGGTGTCGCCACCATGGGCAACATGATGCTGGTAGACGGTCAATCCAAGTTCATCTAGAAATTCATCGCGCTTCAATTCACCCGACTTGATTCAACCCAAACTTTTACAACTGGAGGCATCATGCTATCCAAAGATCTAGCACGACAACTTGAGCTGCCCAAACGGGCCATCGCCTTGGTCCTGGCCGGTGGTCGTGGCAGTCGCCTGCACGACTTGACCGATCGGCGAGCCAAGCCCGCCGTCTATTTTGGCGGCAAGTTTCGCATTGTTGATTTTGCGCTTTCCAACTGCCTGAACTCAGGCATTCGACGCATTGGGGTCATCACCCAGTACAAGTCACACAGCTTGTTGCGCCATTTGCAGCGGGGCTGGGCATTTTTGAAAACCGAGATGAACGAATTCGTTGATCTGCTGCCGGCCCAGCAGCGCATGAACGAAGAGTTTTGGTACCGAGGCACCGCCGATGCCGTATCGCAAAACCGCGATATTCTGGACAGTTACAACGCTGACTATGTGGTGGTACTGGGCGGCGACCACATTTACAAAATGAATTACGCGCTGATGTTGGCCGACCATGTGGCCAAGGGCAACGAATGCACTGTGGCCTGTATTGAAGTCACGCGTGAAGAAGCCAAGGGCTTTGGTGTGATGGCCGTTGACGACCAATCGCGCGTGACCAGTTTTGTTGAAAAGCCAGTAGACCCGCCCACGCTGCCCGGTAAGCCAGACCGGTCGCTGGCCAGTATGGGCATCTATATTTTTAATGCCAAATACCTCTATGCAGAGCTTGAGCGGGACATGGCCGACCCCGAGTCGACGCACGATTTTGGCAAAGACATCATTCCCCGCGCGGTACGCAATGGCTGTGCCATGGCCCACCCATTTGCCATGAGCTGCGTGACCAGCGTGCCCGATGAGGCGCCCTATTGGCGCGATGTCGGCACCATCGATTCATATTGGGACGCCAATATTGACCTGACCGCTACCGACCCGCTGTTGAACTTGTACGACACCTATTGGCCCATTTCAACTTACCAACCGCAGCTTGCACCGGCCAAGTTTGTTCACAACCTTGAAAACCGCCGTGGCATGGCCGTTGAGTCGCTGGTATCGGGCGGCAGCATCATTTCAGGTAAGGTTTTTAGATCGGTTTTGTTCTCTGGTATTCGGCTCCATTCCTATTCAAGTGTTGACTGGTCGGTGTTGCTGCCAGAAGTGCAGGTGGGCCGACATGCCCGCTTGAACCGTGTGGTGGTTGACAAAGGCTGCGTCATACCCGATGGCATGGTGATCGGTGAAGATGCCACGCTGGATGCTGCACGTTTCTTTCGCACCGACACTGGCATCACCCTGGTCACGCAGGCCATGCTCAACAAGCTCAAGTCCTGACCCGTTTTAATTAGCCTTGGGCTTTTTCATGCATCAAAAAACATCTCTGCAAGCCGATGGCTTTCACATTACCGACTTTAATTCGGCCCGGCCTTTCTCAAGTTTTTTACCCGGTATTGCAGGGGCCAGTGGCAAGCCCCTGTGGGCGTTTTACACCAACCGTGGGCAATGCATTGCCAGCTTTGGGGTACGCGACAAAAATGGTGCCATGCTTGAATTCCATGCTGCCAACAAGGCTTATGCACTCACCTCACTGCTGGGTTTTCGTACCTTTATCAAGCTTGAATCTGCCTGTGGTTCGATACTTTACGAGCCGTTTCAGAGTGCCGGGCTGGATGCCAACCCGGGCGTGGTGCAGCGCCTGACCGTTCGGCCTGAAGAGCTGGAAATTGAAGAAGTCAACACCCCTTTGGGCTTGCGCATTCGGGTGGTGTATTTCACCTTGCCCTACGAGAACCTGCCGGCCCTGGTACGCCAGGTCACGGTTGAAAACATGGGCACGCAAGCGCTGCAGGCCACCGTGATTGACGGCCTGCCACAAATTGTGCCGTATGGCCTGGAAGAAAAACTACTCAAGGCCATGTCGCGCACCATGGAGGCGTTTGCCGAGATTCGCCACGTTGAAGCTGGCTTGCCATTTTTCAAGCTCAAGGTTGAGCCATCCGACCGGCCCGAGATGGTGCGCATTGAGGGTGGTTTTTTTGCATTTACCCTGCAGCAGGGGCAAAGTGTGCCGGTGATTGTGGACCCCGACCTGGTTTTTGGCACCGACACCAGCCTGCGCATGCCGCTGGCGCTCATGCAGCAAGCCCCCATTGAGCCACTGCAGGCGCGCCGCGAAACCATGACCGGCGCTGCCTTTGCCCAGCTCAGGCTGGAGCTGGCAGCAGGCCAAAGCACGGCCTGGGATTCGTATTTTGGGCAGGTGTCACACTGGGGTTTGGCCCGGGATTTCAGAGCCCGTGTGTTGGCTGATGCGCATTACTCCAGCCACAAGCGCGGCCAAAATACCGCTTTGGTCAGCGCCTTGAGCGCGCAGTTCGCACTGATTGCCGGTCCTGCCCAGCTTGACCCGTATTCTCGGCAAGCGTTTTTGGACAACACCTTGCGCGGCGGCCAACCGGTGGTGATTGATGGGCCGCAGGGCGCGCGCGTGTTTCATACATTTACCCGCAAGCACGGTGATATGGAGCGCGATTACAACGCCTTTGAGCTGGCCCCCACCTACTGGTCGCAAGGCAACGGCAATTTTCGAGATGTCAATCAAAACCGACGCTCTGCGAACTTCATTTTTCCCGGCGTTGGGGCCAGTAACATCGAAACATTTTTTGACCTGATCCAGCTCGATGGCAACAACCCGCTGGTGATTCAGTCTGAAAAATTTATCGTGCCACCAGAGCGGCTGGGCGCGCTATGGCAAGCCTGGCATGCGGGCAATACGCCAGCTTGGCAGGTCTTGCTAAGCCAGCCCTTCAGCCCTGGCGAGCTGATGGACGCGCTCATGGCCGACTACGCCACGCCTGAAATGGCCGACCCCTGGTTGATAAAAATTCTGGGCCTGGCTGACAAAATTCAGGATGCCAGCCATGGCGAAGGCTACTGGGTAGATCACTGGATTTACAACCTTGACCTGCTCGAGAGCTACACTGCCTTGTACCCGGACCAGCTCCACACGCTGCTTTTTGAGCGCCCCGAGTTCAGCTACTTTGACAACGATCACGTAGTGCAGCCGCGTGCCAAAAAATATGTGCTGCGCCAGGACGGGTCGGTGCGGCAATTGCACAGTGTGGTGCGTGACCCTGAAAAGTCTGCCCTGATGGCCGGGCGCAAAGTTGCACCCCACGCCATGCGAATCGGCCACGGGCAGGGCGCCATTTACCGCACCACTTTGCTGGCCAAAATGGTTAACCTAATGGCCATCAAGGTCTGTTTGCTCGACCCCTTTGGCATGGGCCTGGAAATGGAAGCCGAAAAGCCCGGTTGGTGCGATGCGCTCAACGGCTTGCCCGGTTTGTTGGGGTCTTCAACCCACGAGGCCTTTGCCCTGCAACGCTGGGTGCAGTTTGTCCATGCTGCGGTGCAGCGCGTGCCGGCGGAGCAGCCCGATTTGCAGTTGCCCAGCGAGGTGGCTGACTTGGTGCGCTCGGTCACGGCTCTATTGGCGCAGGTTGACCCCAGCCATTTCTTTGCCACCTGGGAGCAACTGGCAGCGCTGCGCGAAAGCTTCAGGGCCAGCACCCGCTTTGGCATTGCTGGCACAGAGACCGGCTTGTCGCAAGCTGAGCTGCTGCAATTTCTGGTGGCTGTGGCGCATGTGTTGCAAGCGGGGTTGGCCAAGGCGGTCAATGCCAATGGTTTGCCTGCCAGTTACTACATCAATGAACTGGCTGAGTTTGAGGAGATATTGCCAGCCCCTGGCACTTTGCTATTGAATGAAGACGTGCCTGCGGCTGTGCATGTGCGGGCGCGTCGGTTTGTGCAAAAACCTGTCAGCGCTTTTCTTGAAGGCTCGGTGCACGCCCTGCGCTCGGTGGGCGGCGCCCTAGCGGCCCAGGCACTGTATGCAGCGGTGCGCAAGTCGGCACTTTTTGATCAGGCGCTGGGCATGTACCGTGTAAACACACCGCTGACCCATGAGAGTTTTGAGATTGGTCGCAGCAAGATATTTTCTCCCGGCTGGCTTGAAAACGAGTCTATTTTTCTGCACATGCATTACAAGTTTCTGCTGGAAACCTTGCGCAGCGGCCTCGCTCAAGAATTTTTTGAAGACATCAAGCGCGGCCTGGTGGCGTTTCAGGACCCCGCTGTGTATGGCCGCTCACCGTTAGAGAATTCTTCATTCATTGCCAGCAGCCGTTTTCCCGATGCCAAGGTGCATGGGGTTGGTTTTGTGGCCCGGCTCAGTGGTGCCACTGCCGAGTGGATCAGCATGGTGCTGCACATGGGGCTGGGCGCACATCCTTTCCAAATGGTGGAAGGCGAGCTGCGATTTGTACCCAGCCCTTGCTTGGCCGACTGGCTGTTTACCAGCCAACCGACCGGTGGTTTTGCTGCAGACAGCTTTGGCTTCAAGTTGTTCGGCCACACCTGGGTGGTTTACAGCAACCCGCAGCGGTGCAACACTTTTGGTGACACGAGAGTTGTCCCCGTCGCCTACGAGTTAAATTACGTCGACGGCAAGCAAACTGTGGAAACCAGCCGGTTTTTGCCAGAGCAGATGGCGCTTGATTTGCGCAACGGTTTATTGCAGAGCCTGGTCATCACTCTGGGGTAGAGTATTGCGCCAGCAGGTAGGTGGCAATTGAGCGAGGCGGCAACGATGTTGCCGTGTCTACGCCGTCCAGGCGCAACAAAAAGCAGATGTTTATCTCAGTTCGGTTCATCACCACCACGGCGACGGAACCATCTGGGTTCGTAAAGGCGGTGGTCTCAAGGTCTTGCCTTGAGACCGCACACAGCACTCGCTTTGCACCTGGTTTGATAAATCGGCTGAAGTGGCCCAGGTAGTAGTACGAGCTTTGGTGCAGCAGCGCATCCTGGTCGGTGTCGATCAAGATCGGTGCGCTGCACAAATTGCCCACATGGTTGGGACCACCCGTCTCGTCCAACACCAAGTTCCAGTCGATCCAGCCGACCGTCCAACGGTTCAGGTCGTTGATGATGTTGTGCGCATAGCGCTCGCCCAAATTCCATGAACCGGTGTGCGGGCCGCCCTCCTGGCAACCTTCGGTAAACAACAAGTGCTTGTCGGGCCAGGCATCGTGGGTCTGATGCACTTGCTCAAAGTGGGGCTCACCATACCAGTGAAAAGCTGCGCCCCAGACATACTTGGCCGCTTCAGGGTCGTTGTAAACCGTGCTGGCACGCTCGACCAAAAGGTCCCGGTTGTGATCCCAGATCACTATTTTGATGTGTCCCAGCCCGGCATGTGCCAACTCCGGTCCAAGGAAGTCACGCACAAAGTCGCGCTCTTCTTCGGCGCTGTAAATGCATGAGTCCCAGGTTTGTGTGGCAGCCGGTTCGTTTTGCACCGACACCGCCCAGATCGGAACTCCTTCAGCCGCATATTCCTGAATAAAGCGCACATAGCAGCGCGCCCAGGCTTGCCTGTATTGCGGCAACAAGTGGCCGCCCTGGTTCATTTGGTCATTACTTTTCATCCAGGCCGGTGGGCTCCAGGGCGAGGCCAGCAGTTGGATCGGTTGTTGGGCAACCCGTTGCGCAGCTTTGATGAAGGGCAGCAACGCGAGTCGATCACGATCAATGTTGAAGCTTTTTAAATCCACATCACCCGGTGTTTCCACATGGGCATAGTTGCCCAAAGAGAAGTCACAGCTGTTTATGTGCACACGACACAGGGTGTAGCCGTGGCCATGATCCGGGTCAAAATAGTCGCGCAAGACTTGTTCTTGCTTGGCTAGACTTAGCCGTTGCCACGTAACAGCTGCAGCCTCTGTGAAGGCGCCGCCGAAGCCTTGCAGGGTTTGAAAAGTCTTGTCTGGGTTAACCCAGACCGAGGGCAAGTGTTGACAATCGGTTGAGGGCGGCACATGGGCGACGCAAGGCGTCAAACGACTTGCACTGCCGTGTTGGGTGAGAAATCTGCTAATCATGTGCCGGGCTACTTTGCATCAATCCGTCCTACAAGACTTTGTTAAAACGGCGTCCGCGCCGCGAATGGGTAAGCGCTAATTGTTCGAGAAGTAAATATTGTCAACATAGACCTTTGGCAGCCCGGTGGTACCAGCGGTTTTGCCGGTTGTGGCAAACCGGTCTGCAATGACAAATCGGCCATCAACCAAAGCCAGATCGCCGGCGTTTCCATTGATTAACGCCGATAGCGGGATCGATACGTCACACCAGGCACCGGTGTTGCAGTAGCCGTAATCGGTGTTGGCCAAGGCCAGGTAAGCATCGACAGCGCCTCCACTGGCGGTGCCGGTGTGAATGCCCACTTCTAGCTTGTCGGGGTAGGTGGTTTTAACGCTGAAATGCAGATGCCCGGCGGCTGCGTAATTGCTTAAATTAGCTGCGGTGGCCACAGTTGAGCCATAGAAAAAGCCCCAACCCCAGGATTTTGGCAGAGGTGTAATTTCAAAACTATTGGGGCCATCAGCGGGCGCAGCGGTGCTAGTGACAAAAGCCCCGGTAGCAGTCACTGGGGCAGCATCCCAGGCGTTCCAGGCAACGGCATCGGCCGTGCTGGGACGCACTTCGGAGCCCGTTTGAACCGCATCTGCGTAGAGCGTGTATTTTGCTGCCGTGATGGCAGTGCTAGAAACCGGGGCGGTGTAAAACAGCGCATCGGTAGCGGTGAAGTTGCCCGGCTCATAAACCCAGGTGCTGCTGGCGGGCTGCAAGGCCTGAATCACATAACGAGCCTGACGGTTCACATTGAACAGGCCCCACTTGTCATCGGCACCTTTCCACGGTTCATCAAATGCTTCAAAGTAAACAATGTTTTTCGGGCCGTCTGCTGTTTTGCTGTCGTTTAACCAGGTTGCCAGCCGCTCGTAATACATTTTTTGGTTGACTGGGTGCGACAAGTATTGCAAGTTACCAGTGTTGACGGCTTGCCAGCCGGTTTCGCCAATCACAATCGGCATGGGTGTCAGGGTCAAACCATTCAAAGTGTTGCGCACGGCTATATAGTCTTTTTTGGCTGCGGCAATGGCGGCATCCATCATGGCTGTGGCACGCGTGGCACTGGCAACACTGGTTTGTTTCCAGTCCCAGGTGTTGTACACCGAGTCTGCTGAGGGGTAGGTATGCACGGCAGCAAAGTCAATCACATCCACCACGCTTTTGGGTGCCGTGGCGTAAAAGGCCCAGTTGTCATCGGTGGTGACAGGTTGCGTGATCTGGCTGCGCACTGATCCGATGTAACTGGCCATAGTGGCGGGTGGCACGGCATTGAAAGACCAATAAACCATGGTTTCGTTGCCGACACTGACCGCTTGCACAATGTCACTGTAAGTCTTGGCAAGTGCCACACCGCGGGCTATTTCAGCTTGATTGGCGGCATCTTGGCCACTGGCAATCCAGACACCCAGCATCACTTTGACGTTCAGGTTATTGGTTCGAATCACATCCAGCGTGGCTTTAGCCACTTTGTCTGAGCTGTCAAAAAGCCGAATCAGGCCAAAGCCACCCGCCACCAGCAAGTCCAGGTCTTGCTTGATCATGGCGGAGGTGATGGTCTCGGTGTCACGGTTATTACTCCTAAATGGCGAATAAGACACGGCTTTACGAGCAGTGAAGTCGGCGCTGAGTGGGCGGCGTGTTTCAGTTTGTGATCCACCACCACAGGCAATCAAAGCGAAGGTGATGATGCCAGTACAGACCCAACGGAAAAAACCTGTGAAAGTTTTTTCAGCCGCATGGTTTGGAGCAGAGTGCATTTGGGGAGCCTTTTTTGGGTATCAATCAGTATCGAGGCATCAGATAGGGGCAAACAGTGAACCTATAAGCTCAAACCGAGCAACGACATCGCGCGCACTGATCGACCTCAGCTCCGTGCGCGCATCGTGGTTTACTTAGACCAGTAAATTCCGTCAATATTTAGCGGTGTCGTGATATTTGATTTCAGAGCTTTTCCGGTCTTCTCATAGCGGTCTGCAATCACAAAGCGAGTCAGCACCATGCTGAAATCGAGCTTTGGGTTGACCGCAAGGAAAGCTTGTAGCGGCACCGACACCTGGCACCACGTGTCATTGGTGCAGTAACCATAGTCGCCATTAGCGATTTGCAGATAAGCTTCTTGAGGTACACCTTCAAGGGTGTCAGTTGATAAGCCCAGTTCAATTTTTCCGGCGTAAGCTGTTTTGATCCAGACGTTGAGTCGGCCAGTAGCACCTGCAAAAGCAAAAAGATTCTCCGAACCATAAGGCGTGGTAGAGCTGTACAGCAAGCCCCAGCCGTAGTCCCTGGGTGTCGGTGTGATCGCAATACTCTTGCTGCCATCTCCAGGTGCAGCGGTCGTTGTCACTTCGGGCGCGTTGACACTGTTGCCCTCAAATGCATCAACGCGCAACCCAGTTGCCATCGTGGCACCTGCGGCATCAGAAAAAAGCGTGTACTGGCTGCCAGCGAACAGTGTGTTGGGCGCTGGTGGCACAAATTTCAAAGCATTGGCATCGGTGTAAGCACCAGCTTCCCAGCTCCACTTGCAGTTGTTGAGCGTTGTCACAACACAATTTTTTAACTGACTGCCGTCTGCAATAAGGTTTTGAATAGCGTAGCGTGCTTGGCGATTTTTGTTAAACAAGCCCCAGCCATCGTCGCTGCCCTTCCATTGTTCGTCAAAGGCTTCAAAGTAAAAAATGTTTTTAGGGCCAGCACCGGTTTTGCCTTCGTTCGCCCAGGCAGTCAAACGATCTAGGTACATTTTTTGATTCACTGGGTGGGCTAAGAACCTGTACCAAGCGCTGCCTGGATCTTTGTTCATCCAGCCGGTTTCACCAATCACGATGGGCATGGCGGTGTAGCCTTTTGAATCCATGAACGCCCTGGCTGCGGCATAGTCTTTTTTGGTTGCTAGCATGGCTGCATCCATCATCGCGCCGGCACGCTTGGTCAAATCCTTTTCGCCAAGCTGTTTCCAGTCCCATTGCTGCGCAAGGGGCAAATAGTGGGTATCCACCATGGCATAGGTATGCACGGAAGCAAAGTCAATATTGTCCAGAATTTGTCGGTCTGCCGCTGCGTAGTAGGCCCAGTTGTCATCAGTGGTGACGGGCTGTTTGATCCGGTTGCGCACTGTAGCCAGATGACCCGCCAGCACGGCAGGCAACATGCGGTGGTCACTCCAGTTCACCATAGATTCATTACCTACGCTGACAGCCACAATCGTGTCACGATAGTAGGGGTCATTTGCCAAATTGATACCCAGCTCAATTTGCGCCTTGTTACCCGCGTCGTTGTAGCCAGCCATCCACATGCCTAAATAGACTTTCATGTCAAGTTTGTATGTTTTGATGACATTCAGCACCAGTTCGCCCACCTGGCTGTCACTGTTGAATAGCCGGATCATTCCGAAACCAGCATTTTGCAGCAGGGTCAGGTCTTGCAACACCATTTCAGGCGTGATGATTTCGTTGGTAATGTCGGTGGCCTTGGTGGCGTCACCGACGGTTGTGGCGCTTCTAAACGGTGAGTAATTAATTGCCTTTCTGGCCAAAAATTCGGAACTTAGCGGGCGCTGGCCGGAGGTCGTTGGTGCGCTGAAATACAGGTTGTGGAAGAAGTATGTTTCATTGGTCGCAGCTTTGCCTTCGTTGAAAAAGACAGAAACTTTGTTATAGACCTTTGTCAGATCAATCACAGCCGGGCTGATGCTGGCAAGTAGCTTGCTGGTCTTGACGGGAGTTGTTGCATTACTGCTGTAAATTGCAGAAGCTGTAGCCGTGGTGAGGGTGCTCACCGAATTGTTAATAAAGTTGAATTCCAGGGTTTGCCAGGCGTTGGCCGTGGTTGTCAAGGCTTGGGCATCGACTGCACTGGCTGAACCGGCGCTGTTTTCAACCCTGATCCGCACCGGGATGTTGGCAGCCGATGCATAAACTCTGAGTGTCAGGGTCTGCGCGCTGGCTGAAAAAGGAATCGACTGTCCCGCTGCCAAGGTAACGGTTGCGCCAGGTGTCGGCGATGTTGCGGTAATTTGAACCACGCAGTTCAAGCCGGTTGCTGGAACACAAACTGCCCCGGAATTCGGGTCATTGGCCGTGGAGCTGATGGTGGCACTGGTGGTGGTAAATGTCGTGCTGGCCAGCAAAGCCGTCACCGGTAGGGCTGCATTAGGGATCACCGTGCTGGTACCCGGCGTTGAACCGCCACCGCCACAGGCGACCAGAGCCAATGTCAAGGCAAAAGTCAAAGCGGCACGAACCAAGTGCACTGAGTGCTTTTGCACCATGCTCAATTGAGTTGATTTCATAATTTGAGTCTCAAATAGGGATGGGTCAGAAACTGTAGGTCATCTGTACGGTGAACCAGCGACCGTCTTGTGAAAACCGCGAATCGACACCGCTAAATGAAGTGTTGCTGGGCATTGACAAGGGCGACTGCCCCAATCGGGCGAAATGCACCGCACCTGCCTGAACATCGACAGTGAGTCCGTTGCCATGGTCATATTGCAGACCCAGCACGCCAAACAATGCAGAGTTTCCTTGGCCATGATCGTAAGTGTTGTCGGTGCTGGCTGTGCCCAGGTGCACCAATCCTATCGAGGGCATCCACTTGCCTACGCGGTAGCGGGCTCCCAGCATCACATCGTATGAAGTGGCTGAATAAGCTGGGCTGCTACCGTCAGCATTTGTCGTGTTCCAGTCTACGTTAAAGAGCGACGTTTGAATTAAAGTCCCCGCGGTTTGGTTGTACTTGGCACCTGCACCGCTCCACGAATTTCTGCGCAGACCACCCGACAGTTCAAGTTGATTGTTAACCCAGTAGCGTGCCATCACGATGGCAACACCTTGGCTGGTTCCACTCAGCCAAACGTCATCGGTTGTGTTTTGACTCTGCGCCGTGAATGGCGTTTGTCCCCAGGCACCAGGCCCACCGTTTTTTGTGTCTTGAAGAATGACATCAAGCTCGAGGGGGCCGCGGTAGTATTTGCCGTAAAGCTCAATAAACTGTGGTTTGTTTTTTGTGAAATTGGTGTTCCCCATGTCATAGGTGGCCTCCAATACCAGATCGCCATTGTAGAAATCAATGAGTCGCGACTGGTACCGTATGGCGCTGGTCAGCATGCCGTAGCCGGCGCCGCTCGCTGACCAAGCCTCTGACAAGCCCACATTTCCACCATACGGGTAATCAGCTTCATGCCACGACCGGGTTGTCATATGACCAACGGTCAGGCGGCCATAGTCTTCGTGGCTGAGGGCAAGGTTCTTTTCAAACCAAAAACCGGGAACGCTTTCTTTGGAAGCTCGGTAGCTGTAGGGAATCTGACCATCCACGGTGTCATCGCGCCAGCGCTGACTGAGCAAACCTGCGAGTTTGTAACCTTTGCCCAAATCAAATTTAGCGCCAAGCCAGGGTTGCGCTTGGTAAGCCAACGTGGTTACCGTCTTGATGGGTTGATTGGGCATGGGCTGCTCAGTCCAATTTAATTGTTTGCTTCCCAGTGGGTCAGCAAACTGGCAGTCGGTTGGCTGGTTGTTGTATTGCGGCAATGTCATGAAACAACGGCTTCCATGCTGCCCCACAGTTGCCTGCCCAAACCCATTGAAGCTGAACAT
>CAIYYA010000053.1 GCA_903930255.1 uncultured beta proteobacterium | reverse complement strand
CCAGGACATGTCGGCCGAAGCGGCTTCGGTGGCGCCGGCAATGATGGCTTTCATCTTGGCGGGCAGCGCGTCGTATTTGGTCTTGTTGAACATGATTTCGAAAGTCTCGGCGCTCTGGTGGTAGCTTTGCAGCATGCACACCTTAGACACATCGGGAAAGCCCAGCAAGCGGTCAGAAGACGCATTGTTGAACTCGGCACCGTCGAGCAAACCGCGGTCCATGGCCGGCACGATCTCGCCACCTGGCAGCGCATTCACGGCAGCACCCATGGCAGTGAACAAATCGATTGCCAGGCCGTTGGTGCGGAACTTCAGACCCTTGAAGTCGGCCGATTTGGTGATGGGCTTCTTGAACCAGCCCAGCGGTTGTGTGGCCATCGGGCCATACAAGAACGACTGCACGTTGCCGCCAATCGAGGCATACAGCTTGGCCAGCAGCTCGGCACCACCGCCATACTTGTGCCAGGCCAGGATCATGTTGGCATCCATGCCAAAGGCCGGGCCAGAATTCCACAGCGCCAAAGCGTTTTGCTTGCCATAGTGATAACCCAGCACACCATGGCCACCGTCGAGCGTGCCTTTGGAGACGGCTTCGAGCAGGCCAAACGCAGGCACCACCGAACCCGCAGGCAGCACCTCGATCTTCAGGTCGCCTCCGGTCATGTCGTTGACTTTTTTGGCGTAATCTAGCGCGTATTCATGAAAGATATCCTTGGCAGGCCAGGTGCTCTGCCAACGCATCGAAATCGGCCCAGTTTGCGCTTTGGCGATCATGGGGGCTGTCACGGCACCGGCTGCAAGAGCGGCGCCTTTGAGCAGGCTGCGACGACGTGGGGTTTTGCTATCAGTCATGGGAGTCTCCTGTTGTAAAAAGGTGTTGCCATTTTGTGCACACTTTGACCTAAGTAATGCTAGGGTTTCCACTGAAGCGGCCCTGTTGTCGGTGAAAATTCCTTTAACTTTTTTTGCTAGTAATATCCACGCCCATTCCAATCCATGTTTTATGCCCATGAATTCAAGCTCTTTGATCGATCGCCGCGCTGACGGCTATGCTGGTGACGTTGCCTGCGCGCTGGCCTACCAGTGGTGGCAATCTGGCAGTGCTGTGTTGGTGGATGTGCGCAGTGCCGCCGAAATCGAATGGGTCGGTTACGTGCCAGGTGCGCTGGTGGTGAGCTGGAAACAATGGCCTGGCATGTCGATGAACCCCGACTTTGATGCGCAATTGCTGGCCGGTGTGCCGCCCGGGCACAAAGTGCTCATGCTCTGCCGCAGCGGTGTGCGCTCAGTGGCTACCGCCAAGCGTGCCACAGAACTGGGTCTACAGGCCTACAACATCCTGCAAGGTTTTGAGGGCGATGCCGATGAAAATGGACAGCGCAATCGGCGTGGCGGCTGGCGTTTGCAGGGCTTGCCCTGGCGTCAGGGCTAAACCGATAATGCCGTTATGACATTTTTGGCCATTGACGTTGGAAACACCCGCTTGAAATGGGCCTTGCTGGCTGCACCGCAGCGCAATTCGCTCGTGTTGGCTCAGGGCACACAATTTCTTGAAAATATCGACAAGCTTGCTGAGGGTGATTGGTCACGTTTAAGCCCGCCCAGCAAAATGCTCGGCTGCGTAGTCGCAGGCGATGCCGTCAGACGGCGTGTCGAGGATCAAATGGAAATCTGGGACGTCGCACCCCAGTGGGTGGTGGCCAACTCTGCCGAAGCCGGTTTGAGTAACGGCTACGACTATCCGGCTCGACTGGGTGCTGACCGTTGGGTCGCCATGATCGGTGCCTGGCACCAGGCACAAACCGACGGCATTCGGCGCCCCTTGGTGGTGGTGATGATCGGCACAGCCGTCACCGTGGATGCTATCGACACCCATGGTAAATTTTTGGGTGGCCTGATTCTGCCTGGCCACGGCATCATGCTGCGTGCCCTCGAATCCGGCACAGCTGGCTTGCATGTGCCCACCGGCAATGTTTGCGAATTCCCTACCAACACCAGTGACGCCCTCACCAGCGGTGGCACTTATGCCATTGCGGGAGCCGTGGAGCGCATGATCCAGCATGTGCGTCAACACTGCGGTGTTGAGCCGCGCTGCATCATGACCGGTGGTGCTGGGTGGAAAATGGCACCCAGCATGTCGGTGTCTTTTGAGCTGGTAGATAACCTGATTTTTGATGGTTTGTTGGAGATGGCGGTGCGTCGGTTTGGTTGACCGACCCACCATTGTGTGCTTGCAACTTCTGCATCACGATTTCTGCAAGCCGCTCGAAAAACGTCGCTGATTTCATCCATCCATGAAAATCGAATATCAAATATTCCTATTTCATGGTCGTTGGTGTTAGCATTTCATCATGCTGAACCGGACACTACTCGAAAACTCAATCAAAAAAGCACTGGCACGCTCACGTGGCGTGGTTCTAAGCGGTCCACGGCAATCTGGCAAGAGCACCCTGGCTCAAAAGTTTCTTAGCCGACAGTCGCCCAACTACTTCGACCTCGAATACCCGCCACATGCTCAGCGCCTAACTCAGGCAGCACACACATTGGAGCACTTAAGCGGACTCATTGTGATTGACGAAGTACAACTCAAACCCGATTTATTTCCGCTGTTACGGGTTTTGATGGATCGAACAGATGCTTCAGGTCAATTCTTATTGCTCGGCAGCGCATCCCCAACGTTACTACGCCAAGCTGGTGAGTCATTGCTAGGTCGGGTAGAAACGGTCGAGGTCGGTGGTTTTGATCTCCAAGAAATCAGCGCAGATGCCACTGGCTACAGCGAGGACGCAACGCTGAAATTCTGGCTGCGCGGCGGCTTTCCTCGTTCATATCTGGCAGCCTCTGATGAAGACAGCATGGTATGGCGATCGCAGGCCATTGGAAACCATGTGCGGGTTGATATGCCTCAATTTGGCATCAACATCGCAGCCCCCGCCATGTTGCGTTTTTGGACAATGCTGGCGCATTACCACGGACAAATTTGGTCGGCAGCCCCACCGGCACAGTCCATGGGTGTGTCTGAACCCACCATTCGCCGCTATCTCGACACCCTGACGCAAACATTGATGGTTCGCCAGTTGCAGCCGTGGCATGAAAATCTGGGTAAACGGCAAGTCAAAGCACCCAAAATATATTTCCGAGATTCAGGTCTGCTGCACGCCTTGATGGGTGTGCAAACGCTGCCAGACTTGTTAACACACCCACACTGTGGCGCCAGTTGGGAAGGATTTGCGCTCGAACAAATGCTGCGCATCGCAAAACCCGATCAGGCTTATTTTTGGGCTACCCACCAAGGTGCTGAACTTGACTTGCTGCTGCTCAAAGGCAATCAACGCATTGGGGTGGAATTCAAACGTGCGGATGCTCCGCAGGTCACTCGAAGTATGCACATTGCCATTGACAACCTCAAACTCGATGCCCTGTATGTGGTTTATCCCGGCTTGCATCGCTATGCGCTGACACCAGGCATTGAGGTCGTCCCCCTTTGGGCGTTGCTCCCCCCACCCAGCCAAGCATAAATCCGCCCGCCAGGTTCAGGTCGATCTGAGCCACGTCTCTGCCAACCTTACCCAATAGGTCGCCCCCAGCGGTATCAGCTCATCATTGAAGTCATAGCTGGCGTTGTGCAGCATGCAGGGCCCGCCGCCGTGGCCGATGCTGCGGTGATCGCCCGTGCCGTTGGCAATAAAGGCGTAGCAGCCAGGTTTGGCCTGCAACATGTAAGAGAAATCTTCCGCCCCCATGGTGGGTTCTTGTGCCTGCACCCGGTCTGCGCCCACGATGCCTGCCATCACCTGTTGGCAAAACTCAGCCTCTTTGGCGCTATTGATGGTGGGCGGATAGTTGCGCTTGAATTCAAAGTCTGCACGCAGACCAAACCCGGCGCACATCTGTTCGGTCATCTGCTGCATGCGCTGCTCGATCATGTCCAGCACAGCCACAGAAAATGTGCGCACCGTGCCTTGCAACTCGCAGCGGTCGGGTATCACGTTGGTAGCCTCGCCGGTGTGGATCATGGTGACTGAAATCACGCCTGCGTCGATCGGTTTGAGGTTGCGGCTGATGATGCTTTGAAAGGCCAGCACCAATTGGCACGCTGCCGGCACCGGGTCGAGCGCGTCGTGTGGCATGGCCGCGTGGCCGCCTTTGCCGTGCAGAGTGATTTTGAATTCGTTGCTGGAGGCCATCACCGCACCCGAACTGGCGGCAAAAACCCCCACATCCGAGCCCGGCCAGTTGTGCAGGCCAAAAACGGCATCCATCGGGAAGCGCTCAAACAGGCCGTCTCGCATCATCTCGCGTGCACCGCCGCCGCCTTCTTCGGCAGGCTGAAAAATCAGATATACAGTGCCATCAAAATTACGTTGTTGCGCCAAATACTGCGCTGCCGCCAGCAGCATGGCGGTGTGACCATCGTGGCCGCAGGCGTGCATCTTGCCTGCATGCTGGCTGGCATGGGCAAAGGTGTTGGCCTCAGTCATGGGCAGCGCGTCCATGTCGGCGCGCAAACCAATCGCGCGCTTGGAAGTGCCACTCTGAATAACACCCAAGACACCCGTTTTGCCCATACCGCGATGGATATCAATACCCCATTGCGTGAGCTTGGCAGCCACCACATCGGCGGTGCGCCGCTCTTCAAAACACAGCTCGGGGTGAGCGTGCAAATCACGTCGCAAGGCGCTCAGCGCAGCGCTTTGGCTAACAATGTCTTCTATCAATTGCATAGCTGCTCCAGCTTGCCTGCATTGGGCAGGCGGTCAAAATTGCGTAGGTAGCAATTATGCTGGAGCAGCGCAATAGCTGCCGAACGGCTTATGCCAACAACAGATCCGGGTTGACGTAGGCGTAGCCCAGCGTTTGCGCAACAGCCTCATAGGTCACCTGACCATTGGCCACATTCAGGCCATTTTTCAGATGCAGGTTGTCTTTGAGCGCCTGCTTCCAGCCCTTGTCAGCCAGCGCCACTGCGTGACCAATGGTGGCATTGTTCAAGGCGAAGGTCGAGGTGCGTGCCACCGCACCCGGCATATTGGCCACGCAGTAATGCACCACGCCATCGACCACATAGGTTGGCTCAGCATGGGTGGTGGCATGCGAAGTTTCAAAGCAGCCACCCTGGTCGATCGCCACGTCCACGATCACAGCGCCCTTTTTCATGCGTCCGATCATGCTGCGCGTCACCAGCTTGGGTGCTGCCGCGCCCGGTATCAGCACACCGCCAATCACCAAGTCGGCTGCCAGCACGGCGTCTTCAACGCTTTGCGCATTGGAATACACGGTGTGGATGCGGTTGCCAAATATCAGATCTAAATAGCGCAGGCGATCGACATTCTTATCCAGCACCGTGACCTGTGCTCCCATGCCAACAGCCATTTGCAGGGCGTGTGTGCCGACCACTCCAGCACCCAAAATGGCCACTTGCGCTGCTGCCACACCCGGCACACCACCGAGCAAAATGCCCATGCCGCCTTTGGACTTCTCCAGATGCGCAGCACCGGCTTGCACCGCCATGCGCCCGGCCACTTCGCTCATCGGTGCCAGTAAAGGCAAGCCGCCACCTGGGCCGGTAATAGTTTCATAGGCAATGCACACAGCGCCCGACTGCACCAACGCTGCAGTTTGTTCAGGATCAGGCGCCAGATGCAAATAGGTGTACAAAATTTGCCCGGGGCGCAGCATGGCGCATTCTTGCGCTTGCGGCTCTTTCACCTTGACCACCATGTCAGATTCGGCAAACACTTGCGCTGCCGTGTTGGCCAGTGTGGCACCTGCAGCCAGATATTGCGCATCTGTCAAGCCAATGGCAGCACCTGCGCCGCTTTGCACCAGCACGGGGTGCCCGTGGGTCACGAGATCGCGCACGCTGGCCGGTGTCAGGCCGACACGGTATTCGTGGTTTTTGATTTCTTGGGGTAGTCCGATGCGCATGCTGTTCTCCGGTTGTGTTGCTTGAAAGACGCGCAGTGTCTGGCAAAGCGCCTTGCAAAGAAACAAAAATCAGTCAATCAAGAAGAACATTCGTCCGGCTAATAGTGTGCGGTGTTCGGGGGCGACAATAGGCCATGCAAAAGAAACACCTCCAGGCAAGCGACTTGCGCGCGATCGCCCAATTGCTCACCCAGGGAACCCTGGGCGTGACTCGCATCACCGAAGGTGTGCACCAGTCAGTTTGGCGCACCCTCGGGCTGCCCGGTGGCGCACAAGTTGACCAAACGCGCGGCCTCACGGGGCTCATTTATAAAAGCATTAACGGCATCACGCAAACCATCGGTCGCAGCGTCGATGCTGCACTGCATAAGTTGCAACCCTTGCTTGAGTTGCTCGAAAGCGCCCCAGCCGACTCGCCACAGCGTGCTGCTGTGCTGGCTGCTCTGAATGGCGTGATGGGCGACCGTCTAGCTGCCGAGCATAGTTTGCTGGCCATGTCAATGAGCTTGCGCATGCAGGGGCGTGTGCTAAATTGGCAAGCCATGCCGGCCATCTCAAGCGTCACTTCAAAAGTGCTGATAGTTATTCACGGCCTGTCCATGAATGACTTGCAGTGGACTGCACAGCACCAGGGTCATGAGGTCAACCATGCCACGGCGCTCGCAGATGCTTTGGGCTACACCCCGGTTTATGTGCGCTACAACACCGGGCTGCACACCTCGCAAAATGGCCATGCTTTGGCTGAACAACTCACGCAACTCATCTTGCATTGGCCAATGCCCGTGGCAGAAATCAGCGTGCTGGCGCACAGCATGGGCGGCTTGGTCACGCGCAGTGCGGTGCAGGTAGCCAAGCAAGGTGCCATGGCGTGGCCCAAGCTGCTCAAAAACCTGGCGTTTTTAGGAACTCCGCATCACGGCGCACCGCTCGAACGCGCAGGTAACTGGGTTGATGTGATCTTGGGCAGCACGCCTTTTAGCCGCCCCTTTGCCAAGCTTGGCCAGTTGCGCAGTGCGGGCATCACAGACCTGCGCTATGGTCATGTGCTCGATCAGGATTGGCAAGGCCATGCGCGCTTTCGTCGCAAACCCGACAGCCGAACCGCGTTGCCCTTGCCAGAAGGTGTCGCTTGTTTTGCAGTGGCTGCCACCACGGCAGGCAAACGCAGCCTGCTGGCTGACCGGCTGGTGGGTGATGGTCTGGTGCCACTGCACAGTGCGCTGGGTCAGCACGACGAGCCAGCCAGATGCCTTATATTCGCCCCGCAGAGTCAGTGCATCCTCTATCGCATGAACCATATGCAGCTGCTCAGCAGTCCGCTGGTGACGCAGCAATTGTTGGCGTGGTTGAAGCCAGCGAATTTGTCGTCAAACAGCCCTTGAAAAATCTGCTTTAGTCTATATTTGCCTTGTTCCTGTCGCGTCAGAGTGCATAACTTTGGCGCATCTGTTTTTATTCCTTGTTGAAATCATGACCAAACAAACCCTTTCCTTTCAGGCCGAAGTTGCGCAACTGCTGCATTTGGTGACCCATTCGCTTTATTCCAACAAAGAAATTTTCTTGCGCGAACTCATCAGCAACGCCTCTGATGCCTGCGACAAACTGCGTTTTGAAGCCATTAACGATGGTGGCTTGTACGAAACCGATGCCGAATTGAAGGTCAAGGTCACCTTTGACAAAGACGCCAAAACCCTCACCATCACCGACAACGGCATTGGCATGAGCACGCAAGAGGCCATTGACCACTTGGGCACCATTGCCAAAAGCGGCACAAAAGACTTCGTCAGCAAGCTCAGTGGCGACCAAAAAGCCGATTCACAACTGATTGGCCAGTTTGGCGTGGGTTTTTACTCGGGCTTTATCGTGGCCGACAAGATCACCGTGGAGTCACGTCGTGCCGGCATGAAGGCCGACGAGGGCGTGCGCTGGATCAGCGGTGGTGCTGGCGACTTTGAGGTTGAAAACATCACCCAAGCCAGCCGCGGCACCAGTGTCACCCTGCACCTGCGTGAAGATTCGATGGACTACGCCAGTGCCTGGAAGGTCAAGAGCATCATCAACAAATATTCGGATCACATCAGCTTGCCCATTTTGATGGAAAAAGAAGAGTGGAAAGACGGCGAACTGATTAACCCCAGTGACGAAAAAGGCGGTCGCCAGCCCGGCGGCATGGTCAAAACCGGTGACTGGGATACCGTCAACAAGGCCAACGCGATCTGGGCGCGTGCCAAAAAAGACATCAGCGCCGACGAGTACAACGAGTTTTACAAACAAATCAGCCACGACTTTGAAGCCCCGCTGGCGCATACCCACAACCGGGTCGAAGGCAGCACCGAATACACCCAGTTGCTCTACATCCCCGGCAAAGCACCGATGGATTTGTATAACCGTGAAAAATCCGCTGGGGTCAAGCTGTATGTGAAACGCGTCTTTATCATGGACGACGCCGAAGCGCTGCTGCCCACCTACCT
>CAIYYA010000052.1 GCA_903930255.1 uncultured beta proteobacterium | reverse complement strand
GGTGTGATGCACATAGTCTTGAGCCATGCGCTCTGGTAGCCAAAATAGCCGAGCGCAAGCAGTGAATAAGTTGCCCAGACAACAATCAAAAACGCCGGGCGGCGTAACATCTCACGCAGCTTCTGTTGCGCTGGTGCATGTTGGTGATCAACTGGCGTGAATGATTTGTTCTGCAAATTGATGTGAATAGATTCACTCGACTTATTTTCGCTGCACACAAGTCAGCGGGTGAGGTTAGATGGTACTTCATTGGAGTCAGCGTAATCCATGAAGTGCACCGCTGAACAGCGCTAATGGTGAAATGGGGTTGACTCTGGATTGCTCCAACCCACTTTAACGAAATGGTTACACATAGCCAACGGCCGGTCTGTAAGTGCGAATGCCCGGTTTGGCGAAGGTAGATCGAAAAATTGCTGCACCCGCTTTGTGCCTTTATGAAGTCATTCGTCGTAATCCAATGACGACCGTCAAAATTGGGGTCAGGTATTTCAAACGAGCTGAAGGCGTGGTAGCTGGGTCATGCCATCGAAGGCGTTTGATTTTTTTGTACCCGGATGCGCGCTGGCTTCGCATGGCCAGCACAAAGACCGTATCCAGTGGTGCTACGTATCTGTACAACGCAAGGTATGCGTCACAATCCGAACACGCGATGTCACTATTCGTGAGAGGTTTCATGAAGATCACTTTTTGTTGCACCAACACCGACGCCCAACCCTGGCTGGAAGGTCTGCGTGCGGCATTGCCGCAAGCACAAATCTCGCTTTGGCAGCCAGGCGCTGCACCGGCTGACCACGCTATTGTGTGGGCACCACCGCAGCAGTTTTTTGACGAGCAAAGTCAACTCAAAGGCATCTTTGCAATTGGTGCAGGCGTTGATGCTTTGCTGAAATTAGACCTACCAGAGCAGTCCGTGCTTGTGCGGCTGGACGATGCGGGTATGGCCGTGCAAATGGCTGAATATGTTTGTCAGGCCGTCATACGGCATTTTCGTGAACTCGACCTCTACGCCCAAGACATCAGCGCAGGTCAGTGGACGTTTCACAAACCACGCCAGCGTGTCGATTTTCCAGTTGGGGTGCTAGGCTTGGGCGTATTAGGTGCACGGGTAGCGCAAGCCCTGGCCCATTTTGAATTTCCGGTCAACGGCTGGAGTCGCACACCCAAGGTGCTTGAAGGGGTCAAAGGCTTTCATGGCCCTGCGCAATTCAACGACTTCTTGGCCAGTAGCCGTGTCTTGGTGAATTTGCTACCGCTGACCGCCGAAACCAGCAACATCTTGAATCACGCAAGCCTGAGTCGTTTACAGCCGGGTGCCTACCTCATCAATGTAGCCAGGGGCGCCCATCTGGTGGAGCAAGACCTTCTTGCGCTGCTTGACAGTGAGCAGCTGGCGGGTGCAACGCTGGACGTATTTCGGGTCGAACCTTTGCCACTGGATCACCCTTTTTGGCAGCATCCCAAAATCACCCTCACCCCGCACACCTCTGCACGCACTCTGCGCGAGACCAGTATTGCGCAAATCGCCGGCAAAATTGCCGCACTGCAACGTGGTGAAACGGTAGCAGGCGTGGTTGAGCGCGTGCGCGGCTATTGAGGGATATTGGCTATTTCGGCAACCCTAATCTGCATATGGGTTGTCAAACCCGAGCCGAGCCATGATCTCGCTTTCGCGCAATTCCATCACCTGTGCGTCTTCGTCCGTATCGTGATCCCAGCCTTGCGCATGCAAAGCGCCGTGAATCAAGAGATGGGCGTAGTGGGCTTGTAGTGATTTACCTTGCTCTTGAGCCTCGGCTTGTATCACTGGCGCGCACAGCACCAGATCAGCAGTAACCACTGGTTCGGTGCTGTAGTCAAACGTCAACACATTGGTGGCGTAGTCTTTTTTGCGGTACTCACGGTTCAAGTTCTGTGCTTCTTCGGCACCAACGATGCGCACGGTTATTTCAGCATCGTCTTGCAACGCGTGCCGTATCCAACGGTTGACCTTGTTGCGAGCCAATGCAGTGCGGTGCAAGGCGACATCATCAAATTTGGCAAATTGCAAAGACAGGGTCAGTTCAGGCATCAGTATCATTTTAAAAAATAGGTTAAATTGGCTTCTAGCGCTTGATGGACAAGCGCGGCATGCTACTAAAGTTATATCATTATTGACGTTTCGAAAGGTTGCGCCCCGGCGCATCGTAAGCATCCACGATGCGTGCCACCAGCGGATGGCGCACCACATCGGCGCTGGTCAGGCGGCAAATGGCAATGCCTTCGACCTGTTTGAGCACGCGCTCGGCATCAATTAAGCCACTGAGTTGCGTGCTGGGCAGGTCAATCTGGCTGACGTCACCGGTGACGACAGCCTTGGAGCCAAAACCAATGCGTGTCAAAAACATTTTCATTTGCTCCGGCGTGGTGTTTTGCGCCTCGTCCAAAATGACAAACGCTGTGTTGAGCGTGCGACCACGCATAAAAGCCAGCGGTGCAATCTCGATGGTTTGGCGCTCGAACGCTTTTTGCACCGCTTCAACACCCATCAGGTCATACAGTGCATCGTACAGTGGACGCAGATATGGGTCGATCTTTTGTGCCAAATCGCCAGGTAGATAACCCAACCGTTCACCCGCTTCAACGGCTGGCCGCGTCAGCACAATGCGCTGAACCGTGCTGCGTTGCAAAGCATCAACAGCCATCGCCACAGCCAAGTAAGTTTTACCGGTACCTGCAGGCCCAATACCAAAAGTGATGTCGTTGGCAGCAATGCAGTCCAGATACGTTGCCTGGTTGATGGAACGAGGTTTGAGGTCGCTGCGTTTGGTTTTTAAACTTGGACCGTCGCCCTCCGACATTTCCGGATCACCAGCCAGCATCAACTGCACGGTGCGTGGCTCAATCGGCCGAGCAGCCAACTCATAAAGTGCTTGCAGCATTTCCATGCCACGCTTGGCATTGGCTTTGAGTCCATCGACCTTAAACTGTTCATGCCGGTGCGCAATTTTGACTTGCAGAGCCACTTCGATGGTGCGCAAATGCCCATCCATGGGTCCGCACAAATTGGCCAGGCGGGTATTGTTGGGTGGGGAGAAAATATGTCTGAGAATCAAGTTGATAATTCCTGCAAAAGCAAACTGGGATACCACCAATGATAGGCACAAAATGATCGGCAAATTAACTGGCACGCTGGACAACAAAAATCCACCCGAGGTGATTGTGGATTGCAACGGCGTGGGCTACGAGGTGCTGGTGCCCATGAGCACTTTTTACAACTTGCCGGAATTGGGCGCCAAAGTCAGTTTACTGACCCATTTTGTGGTGCGTGAAGATGCGCAACTGTTATATGGCTTTGCCAGCGCGGCCGAACGTGAGGCGTTTCGTCAGCTCATCAAAATCAGCGGCGTGGGGCCGCGCACAGCGCTCTCTGTACTCTCTGGTATGAGCGTGAGCGAGCTGACTCAAGCCATTACCTTGCAAGAGGCTGGCAGGCTCATCAAAGTACCAGGCATTGGTAAAAAAACAGCCGAGCGCTTGCTGCTGGAACTTAAAGGCAAGATGGGGCCGGACATCGGCGTGGTGGCGACAGTGGCAAGTGACGCGCAAGCTGACATTTTGCAAGCACTGCTGGCCTTGGGTTACAGCGACAAAGAAGCTGCCCTGGCTTTGAAAGCACTGCCGAAGGATGTGGGCGTGAGCGATGGCATCAAGCTGGCGCTTAAATCTCTAGCCAGATAACCACGCTGGCAGTCGGGCACTTATTGCGCATCGCGAACAGGGCGTCCGTTAACGGCCTGCACAGGTCGGGCATTGTTTGGGTAGAGTTGCTGAAACAGGCGAATTTGTTCGCGACTGAGTTGGGTGGGCTGTTTGAGCACCATCCACAGCACACCTTCAGTGCAGGGTGGGGTTGTCAGTGAACCGATAAATTGGTAATAACGTTGATCTTTGGGCAGCAGCTCGTTCATATCAACGATGCCTGTGGGCATGCGAACCTGATCGTTGGCGTCGAGCGGCATATATGTCCACACTTTGCTGATGAGCGCGTTAGCCAAACCCGGATCGAGCAAAACGGCTACTACGGCCAACTGGTCCTGGGCGTTTTTGTGCACCAAGTGAGCCACCATGGCTGCATTTCGGTAGTTGATTTGCTCTTCGGACGGGGTGTGAAAGTGAAATTGCAGCAGTTTATAAACAGAACCGCGCACTGTCAGTGTGTTGTCACCATACAGGTCAACCTGAATCGTATGCCCGTTGTTGACGACTACACCACTCGATGCCGTGTAGTTAAATTGCAGCGCTTCGGCGGGGCCTTGCAAGGTGGCTGATTCCTCGATATTGATGGGTGACTGACGTTTGCCAATAGCACACACATTGAACTCGGGTTTCATCTGCCCCCAGGCTTGTGGACCGGTAGCCCCGGAGTAAGACCAATGTGCTTCACCATGTCCGTCACCAGTAACACTGACACCATTTTCATGACCCGTCAAAGCTGCAGCCTTGGCCTTGATGTAGTCACGACTGACCCGTGGATTGACCACGGCAACCGGTGCGTGTGCAGCAGTCGCTGTGCGCGCTGCCACGGCAGGTGCATGGCTTGGTGTTGGCATCGCATGTGAATTGGAGGCACTGACTGGCGTTTCGCGCGGCGCCGTTTTAATGCTGGGAACAGGTTTTTCGGAAACCACCAGAGTCAATTTCTTTTTGTCGATCAGTTTGTCTTTGAGCGCTTTTTTGATGTCGCCAACCAATTCTGCCGATTCAGCGGCTGAAGCTGTATCAACAGGCTTTTTAGCACTAGTCTTGGTGTCAGCGGGCGCCGCGTGATCGGTGGCCGCCACATGGCCTGCGACAGCACCTGCTCCCCACGCTGCAGGCACACACAAGCTAAGCGAAAGCACGCTGAGTTGGCAGAAAAAATTCAGTGATAGAAAGGTAGTAGGCTTGGTTTTCATGATGCATTCAGCGTCCGGTAGAGGACTCAAAAAAGTCTTTTATAGTTACTTATCGGCTGAATCACCTGTCAGCTTGAGTCCGCTAGGCTCGGAACAGCACTGCAATTTCACAGAGGGTGCTGCAGCGCAACTTGCAGGTGAGAATTGTTATGAATAAGCCCATACTGGTCGAGTTTTTCGAAAAAAACCCAGCCTAAAGCTGGTTTTTTTGATAAATCAAAGCCTTACTTGGTCATGTCAACACCATAAAACGAATGGCGACCAAACGGGCTGAGTTTGAAGTCGATCACTTCTTTGCGCACGGGTTTGATTTGCACTGCGTGGGCAATGGTGAACCAAGGGGCTTGCTGCTTAAAGATCACTTGCGCTTGTTCATACAGTTTTGCTCGCTCTGCTGGGTTGCTCACGACCTTGGCTTTTTGCACCAGATCTTCAAACGGTTTGTAGCAAAACTTCGCCACATTGGAGCCATTGTTTTTGGCCGCACTGCAGCCCAGCAGCGTGTTCAGGAAGTTGTCTGGGTCTCCGTTGTCACCGGTCCAGCCCAACATGCCCATTTGGTGCTCTCCGCTTTGCATGCGTTTACGGTATTCGCCCCATTCAAAACTTTTGATTTCAGCTTTGATGCCAACTTTAGCGAGGTCTGCCTGCATCAACTCAGCAATGCGTTTAGCGTTGGGGTTGTAGGGACGCTGCACTGGCATAGCCCAGAGGTCGGTGCTGAAGCCATTTGCCAAACCAGCTTCGGCCAGGAGTTTTTTTGCTGCATCAATATCGTAAGCATCGTCTTTGATGGCTTTGTTATACGACCATTGTGTGGGTGGAATTGGGTTGGTTGCTGGAACGCCTGTTCCCAGATAGACCGCATCGACAATGGCTTTTTTGTTGATGGCCATGTTCACAGCCTTGCGCACGCGCACATCATCAAAAGGTTTTTTTGTGGTGTTGTATGCCAAATAGCCGACATTTAAGCCAGGTTGCTCAAGCACGGTCACATTGGGGTCTTTGCGGATGGCGGGCAAATCAGCTGGGTTGGGATAAGGCATGACATGGCATTCGCCCTTTTGCAGCTTGGCCCAGCGCACCGACGCATCTGGCGTAATGGAGAAAATCAGGTCGTCAATTTTTGCCTTGCCCGCCCAATACTGCGGAAATGCTTTATATCGGATGATGGCATCTTTTTGGTATTGCACCAGCATGAAGGGGCCGGTGCCGACCGGTTCTTGGTCAATTTTTTCTGGTGTGCCGGCCTTTAGCATGGCAATCGCGTATTCCTTCGACTGAACACCAGCATATTGCATGGCCAGGTTTGACAAAAATGGTGCTTCAGGTGCATTCAGCACGATTTTGACGGTGTATTCATCGACCTTATCGACCGATTTCAGCAGCTTGGGCATGCCCATGTCGCCAAAATAAGCGTGATTGGAACTGGTGACCTTGAAGTAGGGGTCGTTCTCTTTCCATTGACGCTCGAACATAAACAAAATGTCGTCGGCATTGAAGTCGCGACTCGGTTTGAAGTTTTTGTTGGATTGCCACTTGACGTTTTTGCGCAGCTTGAAGGTGTACTCAAGCCCATCTTTGGAAACGGTCCAGCTTTCAGCTAAACCTGGCACAACTTTCGTGCCGCCGCGTTCAAAGTCAACCAGATTGTCATAAATCTGCTCGCTGGCATCAAAGGAGGTGCCCGTGGTGTTGATACTTGGCGCAAAGTTTTCCGGGCTACCTTCAGAGCAATAAACCAGGGTTTTGGCATTGGCTTGACCCATGGCGAGTAGCACGGGTAGCGCCAAGGCACACAGTGCCGTTGGTTTGAGTGCAAACTTGCGGTTTGTTTTCAGAAAAGTCATCTTTTGGACTCCTTGGAGGTTAATGCTGCATTGCAGCGGGTTGGATAAATTGTTCAGCCAGGTGACAGGCCAACTTACGCCCAGCCAGTTCTCTTAATAATGGGCGATCTGTCTGACATTGTGCGGTGACGTGAGGGCAACGAGTGGAGAACACACACCCGCTGGGTGGGCTCAGTGGGGATGGTAGCTCGCCCTTGAGAACGATGCGCTCACGCTTACCTGCAGCGCCGGAAATTCCGGGTGTTGAGGCCATCAGCGCTTGGGTATAGGGGTGCAGAGGCTGGGCAAAAATGGTATGTTTTTCACCTTGTTCAACCGCATGACCCAAATACATGACCAGCACATTGTGTGCGATATGGCGTACCACTCCGAGGTCGTGCGAAATAAACAGATAAGCAAGCTCAAGCTCTTTTTGTAAGTCTGCCAGCAAGTTCAAAACTTGAGCCTGAATCGACACATCTAAAGCCGACACTGGCTCATCTGCCACGATGAGTGCTGGTTTTAGCATTAAGGCACGTGCAATCGCGATACGCTGACGCTGACCACCTGAAAACATATGTGGATAACGGTCGTAGTGTTCTGGGCGCAAACCGACCAGTGCAAGCATGGCACGGGCTTGTGTGGCACGCTCTGCAGCCGTGAGCTGGGTATTGATTTCCAGCGGTGCTTCCAGTATGGCGCCAATTTTTTTACGTGGATTGAGCGAGCCATAAGGGTTTTGAAATACCAACTGCACCGTCCGACGCAAGGCTTTGCGCTGTTCGGTGTTGGCGTGCATAACATCAACACCGTTTAGTTGCAAACTGCCACCAGTTGGATTTTCAATCAGCGATACCATGCGCGCCAAGGTCGATTTTCCACAACCGGATTCACCGACAACTGCCAGTGTTTTGCCTGGCTGCAATTCAAACGATACACCGCTAACAGCTTGCAGGTGGTCAGCAGCACGAAATGCGCCATGTCGAATTTTGTACACCTGCACCAGATCTTGTGCTAGCACAACCGCTTGTTTGGTGTGCTGAGGGGTTAATGGTGTTTGTGTCATAACACTGCACCTTGTGAACTGAGTGGTTCGTGGCACCGCACCTGGCCAGTCTGCCATTCTCGTAATGCAGGGCGCTGGGCCTTGCAAAGATCTTTGGCGTACGTGCAGCGTGGTGCAAACAGGCACCCACTGGGGCGGTCATACAAGCCAGGAACCATGCCTGGAATGGTCGATAGCTGAGTCAGTCCTTGGCTGCGTTCAGGCATGGCGGCCATCAGCGCTTCTGTGTAGGGGTGTTGTGGGTGTTCAAAAATATCATTTGCACTGCGCTCTTCCATGACTTGACCTGCGTACATGACCGCAACGCGCTTAGCCATTTCAGAAACCACGCCCATGTTGTGGGTGATCAAGACCAGAGCCATGTTGCGTTCATTTTGGAGTGTACGCAGTAGGTCAAGAATTTGTGCCTGAATGGTCACGTCAAGTGCCGTGGTGGGTTCGTCTGCAATCAGTAGTTTGGGGTTGCAGGCAATCGCCATGGCGATCATGACACGCTGGCTCATACCACCGGAAAGCTGATGCGGATATATTTCCAGTCGACTCTCGGGGGCTGGAATTCCCACTTGCTCCAGTAATTCAATCGAACGTCGCCGCGCTGCCGCCTTGTCCATCCCCATGTGCAGCTTGAGGGTCTCTGCCAGTTGAAAACCCACAGTAAAACAGGGATTCAGGCTGGTCGTGGGGTCTTGGAAGATCATGGACAGATCTTTTCCGGTGAGTCGGCGTCGCTCAGTCTCCGATAGGCGAAGCAGATCATGGCCATCAAAGCAAAGTTTGTCGGCAGTGATGCGCCCAGGGTAAGCAACAAGGCCCATCAGCGCCATCATGGTAACGCTCTTGCCAGAACCTGATTCGCCCACAATGCCCAATATTTCACCTGCATTGAGCGACAGCGATACGCCATCCACGGCATGCATGACGCCCGATTTGGACGGAAACTGCACAGACAGGTTTTCGATTTCTAAGAGCGCCATGGGCAAGTTATTCTTATCGTTTGAGTTTGGGGTCAAATGCGTCGCGCAGGCCGTCACCCAGCAGATTAAATGCCAGAACAGTGATCAAAATTGCCAAGCCAGGAAACGTGACAACCCACCAGGCTCGCAACACAAACTCGCGCGCATCAGCCAGCATCGTGCCCCATTCTGGCGCGGGTGGTTGTGCTCCCAACCCCAAAAACCCCAATGCTGCGGCATCCAGAATGGCGGCAGAGATACCCAGTGAGGCTTGCACGATCAAAGGTGCGGTGCAATTGGGCAGCACTTCACTGAACATCAGTCGAAAATGGCCTGCTCCATTCATGCGGGCAGCAGTGACGTAATCGCGGGACATTTCCGAAATGACCGCAGCACGGGTAATGCGGACGTAGTGCGGTAGCACGACAACCGCCACGGCGAGCATGGCATTCATCAAACCGGGGCCCAAAATGGCCACGATCACAATCGCCAGCAACAGACTTGGCAGAGTCAGGATGATGTCCATTAAACGCATAACGGCAATTTCGAAGATGCCTCGAAAATAGCCTGCCGTGAGACCTAGCACTGTGCCAATCATTACTGATAGAGCCACCACCGCTAAACCAATTGCCAAGGACAACCTGGCACCGTGGATCAGTCGAGAGAGGATGTCTCGGCCAATCGCATCGGTGCCGAGCCAGTGCGCGCTGGAGCCACCACTAGACCATGCCGGTGGGGTTAAAAAAACGCTGGGGTCGGTTTCGTTCGGAGCGTAGGGTGCAATCCAGGGGGCAAGTGCTGCCATCAGCAAAACCAGCAAGACGATCAGCAAGCCTGCCACAGCACCTTTGTTGGTGCTGAAATAGTCCCAAAATTCGCGCAGTGGGTGCGGCGGTCTCGGCACGAGTAGGGTGGTTTCGCTGCTCATCATTAGTGCCTGATTCTTGGATTGATGATGCCATAGGTCACATCGACCAGCAGATTGACCAGCATCACGATACCGCCCAACAGTAGCATGCCCCCTTGCAGCACCGGGTAGTCGCGCCGTCCAATGGCTTCGATCATCCATTTGCCAACGCCGGGCCAGGAAAAAATCGTCTCAGTCAAAATGGCACCGGTGAAAAGCACGCCAACTTGTAAACCGATGACGGTCACCACCGGGATGAGTGCGTTGCGCAACGCATGCACTGCCACTACTCTGAAATTAGACAAACCTTTGGCACGGGCCGTGCGAATGTAATCTTCACCCAATACTTCCAGCATGGCCGAGCGGGTCATGCGCGCAATCACGGCCAATGGATTGGTGCCAAGTACCACGGTTGGCAATATCAGATGTTTGAGGGCAGACCAAAAGGCTTCTTTTTCGCCAGCCAGCCAAGTGTCAATTAATAAAAAACCGGTGACTGGCTCAATAAAGTATTCAACGGCTATGCGACCGGAAACTGGTGTAAGGTCGAGTTGCACTGAAAAAAGCAGAATCAGCAGCAAACCCCACCAAAAAATGGGCATCGAATAGCCGGTAAGCGAAACACCCATGACACCATGATCAAAAATAGTGTTACGCCGCACGGCAGCAATAATTCCTGCGGGTATTCCAATCAGCAGGGCGAACAGCATGGCGCACAGCGCGAGTTCGATGGTGGCTGGAAACAGCGCCAGAAACTCATGCAAAACAGGTTCGTGGGTGATGATTGATTTGCCCAAGTCACCTTGCAGTACTCGGCCAATGTAAATGCCGTATTGAACCAATACGGGACGGTCCAGTCCGTAAGCCTTAAGTAGTTCTGCATGGCGTTCTGGGTCAATACCACGTTCGCCGGCCAGTGTCTCGATGGGGTCACCTGGAACGAGGCGAATCAGAAAAAACGCCACCAAAGTCATGCCGATAAAAGTCGGCACGATCAAACTTAGGCGGGTTAATAAAAAACGCAGCATCAAAAATCAAATAATAACGACATGAATTGGGATCATGGCATAAGTAACAAAGCCGACCGGAGTCGGCTTTGCGACGAATGACAGATGAATTATTTCAAGTGTTTGCCAATCAGTTTTTGCATTTCAAACATATCAGCTTTGGCTTTACCAAAAACAGCCTTGAGTTTGGTGTCTGCGTTGATCATTTTCTTGTTGACGGCATCTTGCAGTTTGTTGGCTTTGATATAAACCCACATTTGCTTGACGACTTCAGTGCGTGGCAGTGCGGCTGCCCCAACGATGGCTGCCAAAGCGGCGCTTGGCGTCAAAGCTTTCATGAAACTGGCGTTGACAGTGCGTTTGGCTGCTGGAGCAGCTGCCGGTGCTGGTGCTGCAATTGGTGCTGCAGCCTTAGCAGGAGCCGCTGCTTTCTTGGCCGGTGCCGCTGCCTTAGCAGGCGCTGCAGCCTTTTTAGCAGGGGCTGCGACTTTCACCGCTACTTTTTTGGCGGGTGCTGCAGCTTTTGCAGGAGCAGCTTTTTTTGCAGGTGCTGCGGGAGCAGCTTTTTTAGCGGGGGCTTTTTTTGCAGTTGCCATGTTGGAGTCGTCCTTCTGTAAGTTGATCGATGACCAGATTACGTAAGAATATCTGGCTGATGTGAATGCTACTGGAGAAATCCTCTTTTTCCAACCGGAATGGTACCTATTTCGCGAATGAATTCAGTCTTTGTTAAGGTGTTTCTGCTGCTCACTGCAATTTTTGAATCAAAAAGGATATTTTTATGAAAAAAAGGTTTTCCACCTGTGATTTTTGCGATGCGCATAAAAGCGCTGATGGTCAGCAGTTTCGTGTGCTGCCACCGCTGTTTCGCGACTTCGCTGCTTGCAAGGTTTTCTCTGGACCTGTGGTTACGGTGAAGTGTTTTGAAGACAACACATGGGTGAAGGCTGCAGTCGATTCGTGTGGTTTCATCGAAACGCCGAATGGCAGGGTTGGCAAGGTGCTGGTTGTTGATGGGGCGGGCTCTTTGCATCGGGCATTGTTGGGGGGCAATTTGGGTGTGACTGCTGCAAAAAATGGCTGGGCTGGTGTGGTGATTGACGGTTGTGTGCGCGATGTGCAGGAGCTGGCTGTGCTTGAGGTTGGCATTCGAGCCTTAGCGAGCACGCCAATGCCTACGGAAAAGAAAAATCAGGGCTTGCAAGACGTTGCTGTGCAAATTCAGGGTGTTTGGGTGCGACCCGGCGACTGGCTTTACGCCGATGCCGATGGAATGCTTGTGAGCTCGATGTGTCTGGATTGATACGTCATGCTTGACGATTCAAGGGCGAACTTCGCTCCGGAACGGTCGCCAGCAGAACGCCGGTCAAACACAGTGCAAATGCGAATAACTGCATGCCATCAAGCTGCTCTCCGAGCAGGGTGACACCGATCAGTGCGGCCGAAATTGGCAGCATCACGGTGAATACGCCGGCTCGTGCAGCCGGTATGGTTTTGAGGCCTGTCATCCATAGCCAAACAGTCCAGACACTCGCAGCCAGTGCATAAAACAGCAATAGCAGCCAAGTGCCAACGCTAACTTGGACAAAGTCAAACCCCCGCGCCGCATAGATTCCAAACGGTGTCATCAAGGCGAAGCCCCACAGATTAATCAGTGCGGTGATGCGCTTGGGTGAGATCGTCCCTGTGAGTTTTTTGCCGATCACGGCATAAGCGGCTTCGCACAACACTGCTGCCAATACGAGGGCATTACCCCAAGCCGAATTTTTATACAACTGATTGGTCTCTAGCGCTTGATTAGCATGCGTTAACAGCTCTGATTTTGATAGCGAAAAAAGCGCAATGCCAAGAGCTGCCAAGGCAATTGCTAACCACACACGAATACCAATTCGTTCGCCCAAAATGGCCCAACTGAGCAATGCAACTGCCATTGGAATGCTCGCCATGATGACACCAGCCGAGACGGCACTGGTCATGCTGACGCCATACAGCATGCAGATGGTGAACATGAAATTACCTAAGAACGACTCCAAGAAAAGCAATTTTTTGGTGCTCTTGGTCATCGCTGGTTCGCTGGCCGGTTTGATCAACCAATGTGGCATGGCCAGAGCCCCAAGGCCAAAACGCAGCCAAGCGAGCAAGAAAACCGGGAACACGGCAACCAATGGCTTAGACAACGCCACATAACTGCCGACCAGTGACATGCTGGATGCCAATATCAAGTAGGCGAACCAACGAGGGGCAAAGTTTTGAGCGTTGTGACTGGGATATTTCACGTAATATAGTCAGGGTTTTGTACAGAGAGTTCACATCAGCTCAGCATGAAATGCGCAGAGCTTGTCAAAATCGAGTCAAATTGCAATGTTGCAGATTGCGTCAATCGCGTAGCCTTATTTTCGGGGATTTTTCATGGCGACAGGTGAATTTGCTTATGCCAATAACAGCAATCGGTTTTTAGGTGCACCTGTGCTTGAAGATCAGCCCTTTGCCCTGGTTGGCGTGCCGTTTGATGGTGCGGTAAGCAACCGTCCGGGTGCGCGCTTTGGGCCGCAAGAAATACGCCGAGCCAGTTTGATGCTGTGTGATGGCCTGCATCCACATTTTGAAGTCACGCCTTTGGGTTATTTGGGGGATGGGCATGATAT
The DNA here is from genome assembly GCA_903930255.1 of uncultured beta proteobacterium. GTDB lineage: Bacteria > Pseudomonadota > Gammaproteobacteria > Burkholderiales > Burkholderiaceae_C > Rhodoferax. The sequence continues at coordinate 1,815 of CAIYYA010000052.1, read as the reverse complement.
GCGCTTGCCCAATGCCGCTAGCTTGAGTGTTGTGCGTGAGCACATCCAGGCGCAAGCCGCCGCACTGATGGCGCGTCATCATTGTGTGTTTTTGGGAGGTGACCACTCGGTTACCTTGGCGTTGCTACGTGCAGCGCATGCGCAGCATGGCGAACTTGCTTTGGTTCATTTTGATGCCCATTGTGATACCTGGAAAAATCATTTTGATGAACCATCGGGACATGGAACCTGGACTTATGAAGCGATTTCAGAAGGACTTGTTTGCCCTTTGCATACGGTGCAAATTGGCTTGCGTTCGAGTGGCGAACGCGTGATCAGAGAATTTGTGCAAGAGCAGGGTGGCTTGATTTTTACGGCGCGCCAGTTGCGCGGACGAGATGGCGCCGCATTGCACGATGTTGTGGCGCAAATCAAGGCACGTTTGGGCAATCGACCGTGTTATTTAACATTGGACATTGATTGTTTAGACCCCGCATTTGCGCCTGGTACAGGCACACCAGAGCCAGGTGGTTTAACTAGTTCGCAAGTGTTGACGCTGCTAGAAGAGTTAGCTACGCTAACAATGGTGGGCATGGACTGTGTCGAGGTTGCACCGGCCTATGATCATGCTGAGTTGACCAGCAGCGCTGCAGCAACTTTTGTCTGGACTTATCTGTCTGGTCAGATTGCTAAATTAAAAAAGTAAGCAGACGATGCTGCTCCAGTCCGACACGCAACTGAACCAAAAAAGTTATTACGAAGCCAGTGTTTCGCGGCCTGCTTCGACCCCCCCCCTGCAAGGTGCTCTAGAGGCTGATGTGCTGGTGGTTGGCGCCGGATTTACCGGTTTGTCCGCAGCGATCGAATTAGCCCGGCAGGGTTACAAAGTTGTTGTTTTGGAGGCGGATCGCATTTGTGCAGGTGCGTCTGGGCGCAATGGCGGGCAAGCCATCGTAGGTTATGCCAGTGGACAGTCCCTTTTTGAGAAGCAGCTTGGCGCAGAGCAGGCGCGGTTGGCGTGGCAACTGTCAGTTGATGCGATTGATTTGATCGATCAGCGTATCCAAGAGTTTGACATTGCCTGCGACCGTCAATTGGGATACTTGCATGTGGCAGATTCTTTGCGAAAAGCGCATGCACTTGAAGCTGACATGCTCACTTTGGCGCGTGATTATGGGTATCAAAGTGACTTTGCAACGGGTAGCCAGGTGCAACAATATATCAGCAGCCCACGCTACTGTGCTTGTGCCTACGAGCAGCAATCGGGGCATTTGCATCCACTGAAATATGGACTGGGTCTTGCGCGTGCAGCCAAGTCTTTGGGTGTCCAAATATTTGAACATTCAGCAGTGACTGGTTTGCAGCGCGGTGCACGTTTGCGAGCCAGCACTGCGCAAGGCACTTTATCTGCCCGATTCGGTGTCTTGGCCGCCAACTGCACGCTGGCGGAATATGGCCCAAGCGTGGCACCTGAACTGACCCCACGCATCATGCCGGTTGGAACCTACATGATTGGCTCGGCAGTTTTGGAGCCAGAGCTGTGTCAGATGCTGATTCCCAGCAATGCAGCCGTTTGCGATAACAATTTCATTCTGGATTATTTCCGCTTCAGTGCAGATCATCGAATGCTGTTTGGTGGGCGTGTCAGTTACACCACCCGAACGCCTGCCAATTTGCAGGCTGTGATGGCACGCCGAATGGGACAGGTTTTTCCACAACTGAAAAACGTCCCAATCGATTTTGTTTGGGGCGGTTTTGTCGATATCAGAATGAACCGTACCCCTGATTTTGGTCGAATGGCTGCAAATATATATTATCTACAAGGTTTTAGTGGTC
>CAIYYA010000051.1 GCA_903930255.1 uncultured beta proteobacterium | reverse complement strand
GGGTCAATTGGTGGCGATACAACCACAGACAGCAGTGGCAATTATTCAATGCCGGTAGGCCCTGGAACTTATAACCTTAATCTGACTAAATATTATTTAGCAGCAAACGGTAGTAGCATCGGCTCTTACACCATCCGTTCTTTAGTAACGGGTCTTGTTGTAAATGGCAATACCGTTCAGGATATATCTATCACTTATCCAAAATTGGTAACTTTGCAGGGCAAAACAACGGATGCCAATGGCATACCAGTTGGTGGTGTAACTTTGGATGTTTTTATCTCGCCTCAGGATATGGAGAGTTCGGGTGTTTCATTTCAGATTCCACCTGACAAGAATAAATCTGCGGCCGATGGATCATTTAGCTACCAAGTCATCGTAGGTAATTACAACGAAACAATTCGTCCGCCGGCTGGCAGTGGTTTTCTTGATGCCAGTCTTAGCCTCAGCCTTCAAGCCAACCTTAATCAAGCAATCGTTCTTCCCTTTAGTGACACCATTAATCCCGTCATCACCTCCGGCCCAATTATTCGATCGTTAACCTCAACCTCAGCGGTTCTCGAATGGCAAACTGACGAGCCCACAAAAGGAGCAGTCAAGTTAGGTGCCACAACGGTTCTGGCCAGCGACCTGCTAACCACCCACAGCGTCCAAATCACTGGTCTGACCCCATCTACCGCCTACACCGCCGAAGTCAGCGCCACCGATGCCACCGGCAACGGCCCCACACTCAAGACGGCAAGCTTTACCACTGCAGCAGCGGCCGATGTCATCGCCCCAGTAATTCTCGAAGGCCCCACCGTCTCAGGTGCCAGCGCCACCAGCCTGGTTGTTCAATGGAGCACCAGCGAACCCACCAAAGGCGCACTGTCTTATGGCCTTGGCACAGCCCTGAACGCCTCAGTTCTTGAAACAGCTTTAAGCGTAGCGCACCGCATTGAACTCACGGGCCTGACAGCTGACAGCAGCTACAGCGTACGCGTCAGCGCCACCGATGCTGCCAACAACGGCCCCACCATGTCGCGCACCCGGACCGGCCGCACTTTGCCCACCCCTGACACCAGCGCCCCCATCATCATTAACGGCCCGCTGGTCTCAGACATCACCCACAGCGCAGCCATGGTCAAGTGGAAAACAGACGAGCCCAGCAGCGGCGGGGTCTCCTGGAACGACGGCGTTGCTTATGGCGTACTCAGTGACGACAAACTTGACACTGAGCACAGCGCCCGCATCACCGGCTTGGTAGCTGGCAAAACATACCACCTCACAGTCTCATCCAAAGACGCGCTAGGCAACGGCCCCACTTTAAGCAAAACGGTTGACTTTGCCACCCAAGCCCAAGCCGACATCCACGCCCCAGAGCTGTTGACAGCCCCCAGCATCGTCAGCATCACCCACCAAAGCGCGGTCGTGCAGTGGGAAACCGACGAGCCCACCGACAGCCAAGTTTCCTACGGCATTACCACCCTGGACAAATCTGACAGCCGCGCCGCACTGACCAAAAAGCACAGCTTGGCGCTGGTTGGCCTGACGCCAGCTACTACCTACCAAGTGCAAGTGCGCTCCAGCGACAGCGATGGCCGGGTATCGCCTGCCAGTGCCATTGCCAGCTTTAGCACGCGTGCCAACGCCGACACCGTACTGCCCATTTTTGACACCCCACCCGCAGTGGGCTACACCACTGACAAAAAAGCCGTGCTGCAATGGAAGACCGACAAGCTCACCGACAGCCAGGTCACCATCACCCCGATCACTTTTGATGAGCCACCACGCATCAAAGACGATGGCCAACTTAAAGGCGAGCACGAAGTTTCAGTGACCGGCTTAACACCCAACAAAACCTACAGCGTGGCAGTCACCTCAACTGACCTGTGGGGCAACACCGTGAGCCAGCCCATGGGTGAATTCACCACCCCACCCATGCCCGACAGCCAGGCTCCCAGCATCACCAGCGGCCCCAGTGTGCAAGCCAACGCCACCACCGCCACCGTGAGCTGGAGCACCGACAAACTCGCAGACAGCAAAGCCAGCTACGGCCCAAGCGGTAGCGCACTGAGCCAAGTCAGCGGTGACATTGCCTACAGCAAACAGCACAGTGTGGTGCTAAGCAAGCTACTACCCAGCACCGCCTACCAAGTGCAAGTGGCATCGAGCGACCCCAGCGGCAACGGGCCAGCGCTGTCAGCACGGGTGAGCTTTGTTACCGTGGCAAATAACGGGCAAAGCAGCACCACCACGACAGCCACGACATCTACTACGGGGGTGACCACATCGACGACCGGAGTGGCAACCTCAACCACGGTGGGCTCAACCACCACGACCACACTCAACACCAGTACAGGTCAAACCACATTGAACCTGGCTGCGGGCTGGAACTTGATTGGCAACGGCTACGAGACAAGCTTTAACGTGGCAACGGTATTGGGTGATGCAGCAAATTTCACCACCGTGTGGAAGTGGTTGGTAGCCAAATCAAACTGGGCTTTTTATGCCCCTGCACTGACAGCCCAGCAGCTCATTGACTACACCGCAAGCAAAGGCTATGAGGTGCTGGCCAGTATCCAAGCCGGGGAGGGCTTTTGGGTCAATACCAAGCAAGCCGTTACCGTGAACCTGCCCAGTGCAACACCGATAGCATCGAACAGCTATAACCCTGCGGGCAGCAGACCGCTGGCCCAGGGCTGGAGCCTGATTGCCACTGGCGACAACCCGACATCTGGCAAATTCAACAACAACTTGTCACTCATACATCCATCGCCGGGCAGCACCCCCGCTAATCTGACATCACTGTGGGCCTGGGATACCGCCAACGCTGGCTGGTACTTTTGGGCTCCAAGCCTGGCCAATGCAGGCACGCTACAAACATATATCACCAGCAAGGGGTATCTGGACTTTGCGCTAATTCCCGGCACACCGCTTGGCACGTTGTCAGCTACAACCGGTGTTTGGGTGAACCGTCCGTAATGCTGACAAGTGTTGTAGATTGTTAAACTGAACTGCTGCCATCCACCAAACTGAACATCAACATCCCATGACGCGCAAAAAGCTGCCTATTGGTATCCAGACCTTCGCCAAAATTCGCGAAGCAGATTACTACTATGTGGATAAAACCGGTATTGCGGTTGATCTGGTTGAAGCGGGCTCACATTACTTTTTGTCACGCCCCCGGCGCTTTGGTAAAAGCTTGTTCCTGGATACTTTGAAAGAGTTGTTTGAGGGCAACCAATCGCTGTTCAAGGGGCTGGCCGCCGAGGGCCGCTGGGACTGGGCTGTCAAATACCCGGTGCTGCGCCTCAGCTTTGGCGGCGGGGTGCTGGGCTCGGTGCAAGACCTGAATGAGAGTTTGCACCGTCAATTCACGAACCTTGAGCGGCAATACCAGTTAACGGCTGAATTCAAAGATACGCGCAGCAGATTTTCTGAAATCATCACCCGTGTGGCCGAAGCCACCGGCCAGCGCGTCGTCATCCTGGTTGACGAATACGACAAGCCAATATTGGACCGCATAGAAGACCCGACCATCGCCTTGCAAATCCGCGAGGCGCTTAAAGACCTGTATTCGGTGATCAAAGACACCGATGCGCATGTCAAGTTTGCTTTTTTGACCGGGGTGTCCAAGTTCAGCAAAGTCAGCCTGTTCTCAGGTCTGAACAACCTCAAAGACATCACGCTCGATGCCCGCTACAGCGCCATCTGTGGCTATACCGAAGCCGATGTTGACAGCGTCTTTGCGCCCGAGTTGCTGGGGCTGGATCGGCAGCAGATTCGCCGGTGGTACAACGGCTACAACTGGCTGGGCGAGGCGGTCTATAACCCGTTTGATTTGCTACTGCTGTTTGATGAACGCCAGTTTCGGGCGTTTTGGTTTGAAACCGGCACGCCCACCTTTTTGATCAAACTGCTCACTGCACGCGCCAGCTTCATTCCTGAATTAGGCACGTTGCGAGCCGACTCCGAGCTGTTGTCCACCTTTGATGTGGACAACATCCACACGGTAGCGCTGATGTTTCAGGCCGGCTACTTGACCATTGATCATCAGTCGATGCAAGGGCAAGACATCGTTTACGCGTTGCGCTACCCCAACCGTGAAGTACGCCAAAGCCTGCACAACAGTTTGCTCGATGTGCTGGTGCAAAGTGCCCACAACCGGCTGGACAACCGCATTCGCTTGTATGACCTGCTTGCAGCCAACGATTTGCCAGGCCTGCAAACCCTGATCACCGCCTTTTTTGCCAGTATCCCCACCGACTGGTACCGCAACAACCCCATTGCCCAATACGAAGGCTATTACGCCAGTGTGTTCTACAGCTACTTTGCCGCGCTGGGGCTGGACATCACCGTGGAAGACAGCAGCAACCAGGGCCGCCTCGACATGGCGGTGCGCTTTGGTGGACGCATTTATTTGTTTGAGTTCAAAGTGGTTGAGCTGGTGCCTGAGGGTAACGCCATGGCGCAACTCAAGGCTAAAAACTATGCTGCCAAATACCTGGCAGAGGGCCAGCCCATCTACCTGATCGGCGTGGAGTTCAGCAAAGAAGCACGTAACCTGGTGGCGTTTGAGGTGGACAGTGCTGACTCAGTAGACGCCAACACGATAAACTGCCTTGCCAATCCGTAAGGAGTAACCATGCTATGCACCTTGACCAGCAAGTCCCAGATCACCCTGCCCAAAGACATACGGATCTTGTTGCAACTTGAGCCAGGCGACAAAATTGCTTTTTTACCGATGGCAGATGGCCAGATCACGGTTGCCAAGGCCAATAAGGCATCGTTTGCCAAACTGCGTGGCATCTTGCCTCAGCCCAAGCAGGCACATACGGTCGAGGAAATGAAGCAAGCGGTGTTGGATGCCGTGGCCGTTCGTCAACATGCTGGTGCTTGACGCCAATATTCTGGTGCGGCTGCTCACCAATGATGACCCGGCACAGGCGCAACGCGTACAGGATGCGCTAGACGCTGAGCTGACGGCAAGGCGGGAGTGCCTGGTCGGCCAGATCGTGCTGTGTGAACTTGTTTGGGTATCGATCGGCTGTATGGCTACACGGTGCTTCAATGTCAGCAAACCATGGCCAGTCTTCTGGGTTTTGCGGGTCTGCGGTTTGAGGCTATGCCCACCGTTTTGGCCGCCTTTAAAAGCTGGCAACGCCATGGCGGGGACTGGGCAGACCACCTGATTGGCGCGCAAATGCAAGCGCTGGGTTACGCAGCAGTGCAGACGCTGGACAAGCGTGCAAGTCGCCAAAAAATCCATCGTTTGTTAACGTGAAATACCGATCGTGGTGAGCGTGTAGAACCAAACAACGTCCAAACGCAGGGCGAACGGTTTCATTCGGGGTGGTGTGAAAACCATGACAGTTAACGCTGCTTATCTTCTTGTGCCGTTGCACTCACCTTAAGCGCAGCCCACCCTTCAGGCCCGAGGCGCTCCATGGTCTGCATGTTGACCTCAAAAATAGCCTCAGCGTTAGGAAAAGCAGCCACTGCCCGGTCAATGCTGTCTTCGCGCAGCAAATGCAGCGTGGGGTAGGGGGCGCGGTTGGTGCAGTTGGTGATGTCGTCGTCGGTTGTGCCGGCAAATTGGTACTGAGGGTGCAAGGACGCAATTTGCAGCACACCATCTAAATCCAGGTCAACCAGCGCTTGATCCGCATCGGCCAGAAAGTCATTGAAATCCAGAAAATCGCTGAAACACTCTGGTGCTATTAATAACGTAGTGTCTCGTGCTTGTGCATCAAGCGCTACAAGGTCTTTTAGCTCAGAAATTAAATCGGCTAAAAAAGCTTGCGGTGTGGTTGCGGTGCTCACCGCGTAATGCACTTGCCCTTTCACGTGCACGCTTTTGGCAAAGGGGCACAGGTTCAGGCCAATCACGGCACGCTCTAGCCAGGCCACGGTGTCTTGCACCACCACATCGGTTTGATTCATAAAACTCCTTAGGACAATAAATTCAGACCGGTCAGGCGGGCGTGTTCGCGAACGGCAAAGCGGTCGGTCATGCCGGCAATGTAATCTGCCACTACCCGTGCAGTGGCTTGGCTGCTGGCAACGCCCTGCATAGTCTCTTGAGTGATGCGCCTGGCATGGCTTGCAGGCATTTCGCTCGGTTGCGACTGATAAACGGCAAATAGTTCGCGCACCACTTGCTGTGCCTGTCCGCTGGTTTGCATGACTTGCGGATGGCGGTAGAGTTTGCGCAGCAAAAAGGCTTTTAACTCTGCCGATTGCGCCCGCATCGGGCTGCTGAAGCGAATGAAGGTGGTCGGATGCTGGCGCACGGCAGTCAAATTATGGGGGGCTGCATCTTTTAGCGCGGCCGCCGTGCTGGCAATCACGTCATAAACCTGCGCACTCAGCATGCGCCTGATCGACTCATAGAGTAGCCGGCGCACTTGCGTGGGTTCGGCCAAGGTCGGGTAGGCTTCGAGCGTATGTTGGCGAAAGTTGTCAAACAGCGGAACCTCTTGCAACTGTTCGAGTGTGATCAGTCCAGAGCGCACGCCATCGTCGATGTCATGCGCGTTGTAGGCAATTTCGTCGGCCAGATTACACAGCTGCGCCTCCAGACTGGGCTGGCTGTTTTGCAAAAAACGCAAGCTAACACCATCAGGTTCGTTTGCTTCAAGGGCTTGCGCATGGCTGCGTGAACAATGCTTGAGAATGCCTTCGCGCGTTTCAAAGCTCAGGTTCAGGCCATTGAAGTCGGGGTAGCGCTCTTCCAGCTGATCGACGACACGCAAGCTTTGCAAGTTGTGCTCAAAGCCACCAAAATCAGCCATGCAGGTGTTGAGCGCATCTTGCCCGGCGTGGCCAAATGGGGTGTGCCCGAGATCGTGCGCCAGCGCAATGGCTTCGACCAGGTCTTCATTGAGCTGCAATGAGCGTGCAATCGAGCGCCCCAATTGGGCAACTTCGAGCGAGTGCGTGAGCCGGGTGCGAAACAAGTCGCCTTCGTGGTTCAAAAAAACTTGGGTTTTATAGACCAAACGGCGAAACGCGGTGCTGTGCACAATGCGGTCGCGGTCGCGCTGGTATTCGCTGCGGGTTGGCGCAGGCGTTTGATAAAAACGCCTGCCACGCGACAGGGCAGGGTCACAGGCGTAAGGGGCGAGCGTCATTATTTATGAGAAATAGGGCTCTGGCGCTTACAGATAGTACGTGACATGCTATTGTATTAATAGTGATTTACTGCAACACAAGTCAATTACCTGTCGCACCATATGGTCTGGCGCAGCCTGCACTTTAGCGCGACCTGGGCCGTCGAGCACGACAAACTTGATTTCTCCGGCCTCGCTTTTCTTGTCCAGGCGCATCAGCTCCAGGTAGCGCGCAGCGTTGTCGGTGCTGCAGAGCACAGGTGCTTTCACGGGCAGTCCAGCTTTTTCAATCAGGATGCTCAGTCGTTTGACAAAAAACATATCGACTAGGCCAAGGCGCAGTGACAAATGCGCCGCCATTACCATGCCTGCACCCACTGCTTCACCATGCAGCCAGTTGCCGTAGCCCATGCCGGCTTCAATGGCGTGGCCAAAGGTGTGACCAAAGTTCAAAATGGCGCGCAAACCTGATTCGCGTTCGTCTTGCCCTACCACCCAGGCTTTGATCTCACAACTGCGTTTGACAACATGTGCCAAAGCGGTGGGTTCACGCGCCAGCAAAGCGGTCATATTGGCTTCGAGCCAGGCCAAAAAATCCATGTCGGCAATGGGGCCGTATTTAATGACTTCGGCCAGACCTGCAACCAACTCGCGCTCAGGCAAAGTTTTCAGGGTGTTCAGGTCACACACAACCTTCAGCGGCTGGTAAAACGCGCCAATCATGTTTTTGCCCAGCGGATGGTTGATGGCGGTTTTGCCACCCACCGAAGAATCGACTTGTGCCAGCAAGCTTGTTGGCACTTGCACAAAGGGCACGCCACGCATGTAGCTGGCAGCTGCAAAACCGGTCATGTCGCCCACCACGCCGCCACCCAGAGCAAACAGCACGGTCTTACGGTCGCAGCCGTTGGCCAGCAAGGCATCAAAAATCAGGTTCAGACTTTCCCAGGTTTTATGCGCTTCGCCATCGGGCAGAATGACCGTAAACACCTGCGCATATTGCGCGCTCAATGCTTTTTGCAGGCGCTGGGCATATAAAGGGCCCACCACGGTATTGCTGACAATCAGTGCAAAGTGAGCTTTGGGCAGCTCGGCATAGCTCAGTGGGTTGTCAAATAGCGAGCCACGGATGGCGATGTGGTAGCTGCGATCGGCCAAGTCAATGGCCACGGTTTGGAGGTCTGGTGCGTTCATGAGCCTGAGTTTAGCGGCCTTGCAAGGCTTACAGCTGCACGCGCTCGTCGGACAAACCGAGCTGAGACATGATCATGTTCACCAGGCTTGAAACCGAGGGGCGTCCGGTGTCGATGCTGACGTGGGCTGTCTCGAGATACAGCGGATGGCGCTGCGCGTGCAGATCGCGCAGGCGGCTCAAAGGGTCGGCGACTTGCAGCAGTGGGCGATTTTTGTCGTGGCGTAAGCGCCTGAAAAGCTCGTCGGGTGACGAGTTCAAATAAACAACTTGAGTTCGGGTGCGCAAAAAACCGCGATTAGCAGGCCGCAGCACAGAGCCGCCGCCAGTGGACAAAATGCTGTTGTGCTTTTGTGTCAGCTCATCAATCACTGCAGACTCAATATCGCGAAAGCGGGCTTCACCTTCGCGTTCAAAATATTCTCGAATCGAACAACCCAGCTGCTGCTCGATCACGTGGTCGGAGTCAAAGAAAGGGCGCTGCAGCCGTCGTGAGAGTTGGCGACCTACAGTCGATTTTCCAGAGCCGGGCAGGCCGATGAGGGAGATCATGTTAAAGAGAATAAGGGACACGCACACTGCGGTCGGTGGGCAGAAAATCTTTACGGTTGCGTGTAACCAGCAAGCGCTGATCGGTCAACGCAGTCGACCAAATGATGGTATCAGGCAGTTTGATTTTGGTTGATTTACGCAGTTCAACTGCCTTGATTGAAGCCGCAGAATCAATGGGCAAAACGGTCAAGCCAAGCAAAAAATGATCAACTGCGGTTTGTTCTGCTGCAGATGTTCCGTCTTGAATCTCCATCCAGGTCACGATCGAGATGGCCTTGTCGGGAAACCGTGCCAACTCTGTTTTTGACTGGGGTATGCCGTTCAGGTAATCGATCAGGATGTTGGTGTCAAAAAGCGCCTTCACCATTCATCCCGCATTTTTTGCTGATAAACAAGGCCGTCTGTTTGTTTATCTGACCACAAACCAAATGCAAGATCCGAGGGTGAGTCGGACTTGAATTTTTCAAGATATTGTGAAATGGCCTGACGAATAAGCTCCGCGCGCGAAACATGTTTGGCATCTGACAAGGTGTCAAGCGCCTGAAAATCCTGATCTGACAAACCGACTAATGTGCGTTTCATGTTGCCTTATTTTGATATCACTTGAAAATATCATAGCAGGGTGTGAAAATTTTCTGCATGTTATTGATTGCCCAAGTCCGCACTTGATTAGCATCATGATGCAAATTAGCCAAATGGAGAAATGAATGCGTACAACGCTCGATATTGACGACGACTTGCTCGCAGCCGCAAAGGAAATGGCCAGTAGCCAGTGCGTATCGGCTGGCCGGGTCATTTCGCGTCTCTTACGCGAAGCGATGACGGGGCAAAATTATTCAAAAAATACACCGAAAACGCAACCGGCAGTTGCTGGTTTTCAGGCTTTTGCATCTCAAGGGCTGGTTATCAGCAACGCCCAGATTGATGCTTTACGCGACACAGAGGGGGTTTGATGCGTGCGCTGCTGGACGTCACTTGCTCGTTATCGTTTGAAAAAATGGCATCTAACGCCTGTGGAATAAGCGTGAGATGCTATTAAATTTAAGCAATTCAACGGCACTTGATAGGGTGGAAATTAGCTCTGGCTCAAATGAACAAAAGGGTTTGTCAAAACCAGGTCCCCAACCTGAAGCCCGTTTTGCATGTCTTCGGTGAATAACTCAGAAGCCCCGGAGATGACGGCGCAGGCAACGATATGGGCGTCATAAAACGACAACCTGAACCGCTTGGCAAGCGCAATGGCCTTGTCGTGTGATGCCAGCGTCAAAGGCACAACCTCGCAAGCCGCTTTGACAGCCATCAGCAGGGCATCAATTTCTGGCCACGGCATCTTGAGCTTGCGAAGGCATACAGAGGTCACTTCATTCAGCACTTGGACGCTGATGATCGCACCCGCTGCCAGAATAGCCTGAGCCTTATCGGCTTTGGTTGCATCGCCCGACAAAAGATATAACAGAATATTGCTGTCGATAAATGGCTTGTTCACAGGGCATCGTCTCTTTGGTTGGCTTCAAGCCGATCAAAATGAAAATCGGCAGGCAAACGCCCACGATACTGGTGCAAGCGTGTCAACAACTCGGCAACCGATGGTTTTTTAACGACTTCAAAAGACCGGCTGCCAACCAGGTGAAGATCAATTTCCTCTCCTTCTTTCAAATCAAGTGCTTGAACCAACCCGGCCGGAAACCGCACCGCCAGTGAATTGCCCCATTTGGAAACCTGCATGATCAACCTTTGTTAAATATACATTATTGATAATGTATATCAATAATTGATGCGGTGTACTTGATTGGTAAAAACTGTCCGGCATTAATTCCCCTTGTATCCACACTCCCGCTGATGCCGCAGTGCCAGCACCAGTATGCGATCGATATGAGGCAAAAATCGGTAGAGCGCCAGATAGCCGGTTCGTCCCCGTGAAATCACCAACTCTCGCTGCCCAAAGTAGACTTTGCGGCCAATCTCGGGGTGTTGCACCAAAATTTCCAGCGCATTAAAAATCAGAGCGGCAGTATCTTGTGCGGCTCGCGGGTCGGTTTCAGCCAAAAAATCGCTGAACCTTTCCAGGTCGGCCAGCGCTTGTTCGGTGTAAACCAGCTCAATCATGCGTGGGGGGCATTGGCTGGGTCGTATCCAACGGCTGCATGTGCGGTCTGCCAGGCTTGCTACCCGCTGCGCGGGCGGTGACATAGGCTTTGACATCCGGGCCGCCAAAGACAGCGTTGCTACGCAAAGTGTCTTGGTACGAAGCCTCGCCATCGACATAAAACTGCTGGCGTAGCAGCGCATCTTCCATAGCGGCTTGCAAGGTGTCAAGCATCAGCGCATGAGCGGTCTTGCCCTCAAAGGCGGCGACTTTGGCAATTGCCGTTTTCAAAGCGTCCGGGAGCTTGAGCGAAGTGGTGGCGGGCATGACATTCTCCAAAAGGTGACACGATGGTAACACCCGGAAACATTGGGAGAAGCTTGTATGTTAGATTGACTTCGAACTGCCGTTGAATGTGCGTGAGATGCAATCAAGAATTCGCGCTTGACCTCAATAGCGCTGCTCTACCGAAATGATTTGGTAAAAATTGCCGCACCAATTGGCAGCACAGTGAATTAGAAAAAAATGATCAACTACGGGTTACTCTGCAGCTGATGCTCCGACTTTAAATCGCCATTCAGGTCACGATGGAGGAGGCCTTGTCAGCAAACCAACAGTCGATTTGTCAGATTCATGCAGGCCGATTGGCGATCACGAAAAAAACTTAATAGGCGTAAGGAGAAGCCGGTAAATTACAGGTTGTTACGATTCCATTTGTTAGAACGAGATCTGTGGCACTTGGCGCTAAGCGAAAAATTGTTGACCGACTGGTTTCTGTGCCATTCGAGCTGACAGTGGCGGTTAAGCTATTAACAACCCAAATGGCAGAGCCTTTCAAATAGGTCAGATTAAAAGGTGCTATGCCATTGGCATCGGTGGTAACTGTTGAAGGCACACCTCCTGCGTCAGAGTTGGGCGGTGTAAGAAATGTATCGTTTGTTCCTGCTGGCAGACCACCCGCAGTAATTGCGGCTGCGACTGAAACACTCGTTTTAGGACATGATCCGGCTGTGGCAGCAGATGTCGTGATACGAACACCATCTTCCCCTGCATCAAGAGATCCGTTACCGTTGTAGTCCTCTGAGCAGTAAGTAGCCGTAGGTGAGCAGAAACTCCCAGTACTAAAAGCAACAGGTCGCATGCGTAAAGTCACCACTTGCCCGTTAACTGGATTGTTGTTGGCATCTGTAACATGGACAGAGTAAGCCTGTACGTACAAAGTTTTGTCCGAGCTTTCTCCCAGCACTGATGCAGGGCCAAATGCAACAGACAGAGCCTGCCCACCAACAGTTAGCAAAACATTGTTGTTGGACGGAAGGGTACCCGTTTGAACTGCTGTATTCTGTATCATGGCTGTGACAGATATGCCATTGGAGATGGAAGCTGTTGTGCCAGATGTAAATGTCGCTGTGGCAACGCCTGAATTGTTAGTGTAAGCCAAAGCAGGAGATAAATACTCCCCAGAGCCAGAGCCTCCAGACATTGAGAATTGAATCGGCACAAGAGCTACTGCTTGATCGGTCTGCCCGTCAGACGCAATTGCACGAGCAGAAAGTGTTAATGAATATTGCGCTCCTCCTGAAATTGAAATAGGAACTGATGTCTGACTGGCGCTAAGAAGAATTTTGTTGGCAGCAGATACGGGTGGGGAGATTACTACCGATAAATTTGAGCTGTGTGAGATTGGTAAAACATTGTCATAGATGGTGACTGTGGCTGTACCAGCTTGACTAGCCGTTAATGTGGCTGAAGCAGTTCCCGCTACGACGGGAACGGTCTCACTACTTTGACCATTTGCGAATGTCCCAATCGTCGTTGCAAAAGTGACGGAAGTTGCCCCAGTTGGTGCTGCTACGGAAATGGTCTGAGGCATATTGGTTACGACAACCGTTCCGTTAGCAGGAGACGTTACAGCTAAAATTGCCGCTGCTGCTCCGCTGGTATAGGTTTGCGACTTGGCGTTTCCAAGCGCAGTCACATCGATTTTGGCAGTAGTGCCTGCTCTAATGCCAGACACGGTGACTGAAGCTATCCCCGATGCGTTTGTTATGGCCGTCGCTTGACTGGGCGAAATAATAGTGGGGTCAGTTGATGCAAATGAAACAGGTATCCCCGATAACGATGTGCCTGAATAACTTTTGACAGTTGCGCTAAGTGTAG
>CAIYYA010000050.1 GCA_903930255.1 uncultured beta proteobacterium | reverse complement strand
GCCAAACTGCGTGCGCAAACCCGACTTGAGATTCAAAAATTGCACCGCGAACTCGGCATTACCTCGCTGTTTGTCACGCACGACCAAGTGGAGGCCATGACGCTGGCGCAGCGCATGATGGTGATGAACGCCGGTGTGATGGAGCAATTTGGCACACCCGAAGAGGTCTATAACCGACCGGCCAGCACCTTTGTCGCCAGCTTTATGGGTTCTCCACCGATGAATCTGCTGAAAAATGCACCTGATGCACCCGCGAATACCATCGTTGGTGTGCGTCCCGAACACCTTGACATCACCCCGACCGGTTGGGATTTGCGCGTCGAAGCCACTGAAATGCTCGGTGCCGAACGCTTGATCTATGGCCGCTGGTTATATGCAAGTGCGGACGAAATGGTGATTATTCGCACCGAGGAATCGTGCGCTGCACCTGCGCCGGGCAGCACCTTGAGCGTCACTGCGCGTCCGGGCAAGATTCACCACTTTGACGCTCAGTCGGGCAAGCGGCTTGCGCTGAGCCCCTGAATCCTTCGCAAAAAGTGAATTGAAATGCGAGATTTGTCGGAGTTTTCGCTGTTGCAGCGCTCGCACATTGTTGGCGTGCTGACGGATATTGACGACACCATCACCAGCGAAGGACGTTTGACGGCAGCGGCCTACAGCGCGCTGGAAAAACTGCAATCTGCCGGTTTGCGAGTCATTCCTGTGACAGGTCGCCCGGCGGGCTGGTGCGATCACATCGCCCGCATGTGGCCAGTGGATGCCGTTGTGGGTGAAAACGGTGCATTTTGGATGCGCTACGACAAGCACATGCAAAAGCTCAAGACAGTTTTTGCCACCCCCCCCAGAGCCGACCGACAACTTCGCCTCGATGCACTGGCGGCTGAAATTCTTGCCGCAGTGCCTGGCTGTGCACTGGCCTCAGACCAGTTTTGCCGCGTGGCTGATCTGGCGATTGATTTTTGTGAAGATGTTGACCCATTGCCACGCAGTGCGGTGGATGCCATTGTCCGGCACATGCAAAACGCTGGTATGCACGCCAAAGTCAGTTCGATCCATGTGAATGGCTGGTTTGGTGACTACGATAAATTGACCACCACACGCCAGATGCTCCGGCAAGAATTTGCCACTTCGCTAGATGAAGATGCGCAACGCGAGCAATGGGTGTTTGTGGGCGACTCACCCAATGATGCTCCCATGTTTGCTTATTTTGGCAACTCCGTTGGGGTCGCCAATGTGCTGGATTTTGCGGATCGACTCGACGCTGCACCCACCTACATCACGCGCGATCGCGCCGGCGCCGGATTTGTTCAGCTGGCGCAGGCATTGTTGGAGGCGCGAGCTTGAAACGGGCTGCTAACACCGCTGCGGGTCAACATAAATAGTGTGTTGTGAGCGTCATGAATGGATCGATTTGCGGATCCAATCCTGTTTCCTCTTGCAGAATTTCACCCACCCTGCGCGCGAGTGACTGCGCCAGGCGTGCATCCAGAAACAGCAAGCGTGAGCGCCGCGCCAGCACATCTTCAACGTGAATGGCGTATTCAAAGCGCGCCGCAAAGCGCACCATAGCCTCGGACAGACCCTCGCAAAGCCAGTTTTGTGCACCCGGCAGGCGCAACACAGCCGCCCGCTCGTCGCCGTAAGAGTGCAAACCCGGGGGCTCACAAATCGAGCGCAGCTCAGTCGCATCAACAGACGCACCAATGAGTTTTAAATGCGTGGTGACGCCTTTTTCTCTTTTGGCCAGCAACGCTGCCGCGGCGCATCGGTCCAGCACATCTTCGGCCATGGCACGATAAGTTGTCCATTTGCCCCCCGTCACCGTGACCAGCCCGCTTCGGCTGATCAGAATGGTGTGCTCACGGCTCAACTCCTTGGTGCTCTTGGTGTCGTCGTCCTGCGCTTTAACCAATGGGCGCAGCCCAACCCAGACACTTTTGATATCTGAGCGCGATGGCGCGCGCTGTAAATATCGTGCTGACTCGCGCAAAATGAAATCAAGCTCCTCCTTGAACGGCAATGGCTCGCGTGGCAAGTCGCTACGGGGGGTGTCAGTGGTGCCTAAGATGACTTTGCCGAGCCATGGCACAGCAAATAAAACCCGTCCATCGGCTGTCTTGGGAACCATCAAGCCCACGTTGGCATTAAGAAACGCGCGCTCAACCACCATGTGCACGCCCTGACTGGGTGCCACCATCGGGCGGGTCTGACCGCGGCCATCGTGGCGATTGGCTGCACCATCTTTTTGCCGAAGCTCATCCACCCACACACCCGCGGCATTGACCACGCAGCGTGACTGGATTGGGTAAGCTTGACCGGTCAAGGTGTCTTCGCACAGCAAACCGGCTACCTGACCTTCTGCATAAAGCAGATCGCTTGCTTTGCAATAGTTGACCAGCAGCGCACCCTGCAAAGCCGCTGTGCGCGCCAGCGCCAACGCCATGCGGGCATCGTTAAATTGACCATCCCAGTATTTGACGCCGCCCTTCAGTTGCATTGCCTGAGCCATAGGCAACTGCGCCAGAGTCTGGGCACGACTCAAAAATTCGGTTCGACCAAGCCCTGCCTTGCCCGCCAACACGTCGTAAAGTGTCAAGCCCAAGCCATAAAACGTAACCTCCCACCATCGGTAAGACGGCATGATGAATGCCAAGGGCTGCGCCAAGTGCGGTGCATTCTGCAAAAGTGTTGTGCGCTCATGCAGTGCTTCGCGCACCAGGCTGATATTGCCTTGCGCCAGATAACGCACGCCACCATGCACCAGCTTGGTCGAGCGCGACGATGTGCCCTTGGCAAAATCATCCGATTCAACCAAAACCACGCTAAAGCCCCGGGCAGCAGCGTCCAGCGCCACACCCAGACCCGTTGCGCCGCCGCCAACAATGGCGATGTCATAGGTTTTTGCCTGCGCCAGACGGGCCATGATCTGGGCGCGCGGTGTTGCTAATGGATTTTTGGGGGTGCTGATCAAGGATTGATTTTTGAAATTTTTGAATGAAATTATTATGCGGGAAAATTTGAGCAAAGTTTGTTGATGCAACATCACCTGGCTCAATTTCAATCGGCACTGACTCAACTGCCCCACCGGCATCGCCTCCGGGGGCGCGGCATCATGGCTCCACGTATTGTTCAATGTGGCCTAATCCAGTCCTATAAGATTGATACCAAATTACCTGTCACACCCTCATGTTTGAACAAGCCTTCAAGAATATCGACGACATCCTTTTCAAAGAAGCCGGTTGCACCACCGAGCTGGATTACACCGAGCAGACCTCTTGGCTACTGTTCCTCAAATACCTTGACAGCCTCGAACTTGACCGCGCCATGGAAGCCG
>CAIYYA010000049.1 GCA_903930255.1 uncultured beta proteobacterium | reverse complement strand
TCAATGCTGGTTTTTTGAGCTATATGGGGGTGAGCTGTGCTACGTATGTTCGTGAAACCCGGTTGCAAGAAGCGACCCGGTTACTGGGCAACCCCAAGCTTGACATCATTGAGATTGGTTTTTCAGTGGGTTATCCGAATGCGGCTAATTTTTCAACTGCTTTTAAAGATCGTTTTGGAATCTCTCCGCGCGAATACCGCCAAACCCGCATTCCTTAGTTGGCTTAACTGCTCATGCGTTGTTTGTTGAACTGTTTCTGGCGGATGGCGTGGCTGTTGTGTTGCTGTTTCGTTGCCATAGCGCAGGCTGCAGATGCGCAGGTCATGCTGAACGACCAGCCGGTGTTGAAAGCCAATGCGTTGTTAAGTTATTGGCTCGATGAAACAGCCAGTGCTCCCAGGGTTGAGCGCACTGCGATGCTGGCTGCACTGCCAAAAATTCACGAGACCCTGACGACAAGCAATTTGGGTCACTACAAAGGTGCGCTGTGGGTTCGACTTGTGCTGCACAACCCCGGTGCGCTAAGCCTGCGTGTGCTGCAAGTGGCACCTGGGCATATCGAAAACGTTCAGGCGTGGCAGTTTGCAGGGGCTTCGCTGCTCAGCCCGGCAGCGCTGCAAGACCTGGGTTTTGCAGGCTTGAACACCCCTGTTTTGCAGCGACCGCTGAATGCCACCAATGCCGCGTTCCCGTTGACCGTGCCAGCCGGTGTGACAACGCTTGTGCTGCGGCTCAAAACCACTGGCTCTCTCGCGCCCGAAATTTCAATTTGGCAGCCGGCTGCCTGGCAGCAATTGAGTCGGCTGACGGATTGGCGCAGTGGCATGGAAACAGGGGCTTTGGCCTTTGCTATTTTGGTTTCTTTGTCGTTTGCATTTTGGCTACGCGAATCGGTTTGGCTTTGGCATGGTTTGACGAATGTTGGTTTGGTGCTCTACCTTAGTTTGCACAGCGGTGCTGGGACTTTGTGGCTGCTGCCTGATCATGCGCAATGGACGACACCGGTCATGCTTTTGGCACTGTCACTGTCATTTGTATCAGCCTGTGCTTTTTTTATTCGATTTTTTGAAGCTGCATATTTCCCCAATTGGAGTAAATGGGTTTTGTTGGGTGTCAGTGCACTGAGTGTGATAGGTACCGTGTTGTCGTTGAGTGTCGATTATCACCTGGGGGTTAGCCTTCAATACCTTGCAGGCATGGTTTTGCCCAGCCTGGTGTTGGTGGTTGCTTGCTGGGCATGGTGGCGTGGCTTTGAGCCAGCGCGCTTTATCTTGGTAAGCTTTGGTTTTTTAACCCTGGCTTCGATCTCGCGTGTGGCCATGCACAAGGGCTGGGTCAATTGGCCGATCGCGGTGGATGAGTGGCTTTTTCCGGGTGCGGCTGCGTTGGCTTCGGCCTCTCTGATGCTGGCCTTGGCTGATCAGGTGCGTCGTTTGCGCACGCAGCAAGCGGTAGATGAGAGTCGGCACAGCGCCAGTTTGCAGAGCAAAGTCAATGCTGCAACAGCCGAGTTGGCGTTGGCGCGCGATGAGGCGCAGGCGGCAAACCGTTTTAAAGGGGCATTTTTGGCGCGCGTTTCGCATGATTTGCGCACCCCTTTGCATGCTTTTATGGGCTACGGTGATTTGGCGCGCAATGCCTTGGCACAGCAAAACACCCCCAACACCGGGGCTGATAAAGCCGTTGTGATGCTCGAGGCCATGGCGCGCAGTGGCGCAGGGGTGCTTTCGCTGATCGACGAGTTGCTGCAGTTTGCCCGGGGTGAAGAGGGTAAGTTGACGCTGGAGCCGCGCGCGGTTTATCTGAGCGCCTTGCTGCGTGATGTGATCGAAAGCACCAAAGGCTTGGCACAACGCCATGGCAACCAGCTTGAGTTGCAAGCCAGTGTGGCGGCGCCAGTGCTGTGGCTCGATGAAAACCGTGTGCGCCAGGTCTTGTGTAATCTGATCTCCAATGCGTGTGCGGCCACCCATGACGGCAAAATCACTTTGTCTGTGAATTGCCATTACACCGAGTCAGTGGTTGGCGAAGCTGAGTTTGCCTGCAGCCAGTTTCCACAAGGCGCATCAGTGGCGGTGAATTTTTCGGTGGCAGACAATGGCAGCGGCATTGAGCCGCAGATTATTGATAGCCTATTTAAACCGTTTGAACGTGGCGGCGATGCGCCTGATGTTGGTTTGGGCTCTGGTTTTGGTTTGGGTTTGGCGATATGTCGGCAAAGCGTGCGTTTGATGGGCAGTGATATTTCGGTGGTGTCAACTTTGGGCAAGGGGAGCGATTTTTCGTTTGCTTTACGAACGATCGAAGCCAACGAGACTGATGTGGTGGTGCCGCTGTGGTCGAACACAACCGCGCTGCAAACTTATGAAGCGCCCGTGCGCTGCGTGTTGGTGGTGGACGATACACCGGAGCATCGGGCGGTGATGGCAGACCTGCTTACCAGTCTGGATTTTGATGTGTTGCAAAGCAGCAGTGCTCAGCAAGCCATTGACATGTTACAAAAACCACTGGGCAAGCGTGTTGACTTGGTGCTGACTGATCAATACATGCCTGACGGCGATGGTTGGGCGCTGTTACGCTGGTGCCGCCAAAGCAGGTCACGCTTGCCCGTGGTGGTGTTGTCTGCCGCCCCTGCCGCCGTTCAGGGCGATGCTCTGAAGTTTGATGCGCAAATGCTCAAACCCGTGCGGGTTTGGGAGCTCAAGCAAGTACTGACCGATTTGCTCAAGCTGAATTGGACATTGAACCCAGCTGTGAACATAGAGCCTGAGCAGTTGACACCCACCGAAACAGCGCAATCATTGGATGCCTTGCTGACTAATTTGCGGCAACTGGCTTTTGAGGGCAGGGGGCTTGAGGTGAGCGCCTGGCTGCTGCAACATGGCCACTACTTTGCACCTGAGCTTTTGCAGCAACTGAACCTGCTGTCGAGTGAAATGCAGTTTGACCGAATGGTTACTTTGCTCGACCCTTTGTGTAACCCGTTGGCTTAATTTGGCTTGATCGAATCAATCGGTCAGTTTGATTGAGCGCAGACGAGCGGTAGCCACAAGCTGAATTTGGCTTTACCTTGTTCGGTTTCGTACCGAACATGCCCGCCCAATTGGGTAACAAAGCTGCGCACCAGGTATAAACCAAGGCCCGAACCCGATTGTTTTTGTGCGCCCGGGCTGCGGTAATACTTTTCAAATATCTTGGCCGGATCTGGCAAACCGGCTGCGCCTGGCAGATTGAGCAGGCAGATCTGGATGCCTGCACGATTGGCATCGGTGGCGGCTTGGGCACTGATGGTGATGGGCGACAGCGGTGGAGCATATTTCAGTGCGCTTTTGATCAGGTTTCCCAGAATCATTCTTAACAACCGCACGTCACTGGTCAAGTCGAGTAATGATTCCGAAGTAATGGTCAGGCGCCCTGGATATGGATTATTAGCCTGTATTTGCGTCAAAATTTCAACCACATTGCAGCTTTGCAATTGCAGCGCAGGCTTTTGGTGTTCGAGCAGATCAAGCTGCTGGCAGCGCTCAATCAGGCTGCTCATGTCCTCCAACGCCTGTGTGGCACGGCGCTTTTGCAAGGTTGTGGCGGTCAACTGATCCAGACTCAATGTCACCACAGATACCGGGGTTTTCAACTCATGGGTGAGCATGTCCATAAACTGATGCCGCTCAAGTAGGGTCTGCTGTTCCACCTTGTTGGCAAGTAGAAGCCTGCGATTGAGTCGGTGAATGTAAAGCGCAACGACTGAGAGTACGCTGCTGGCTAGCAGCACCAGCGCCAGCAATTGATAGAGCCAGGTCAAATCGGGGGGCGGCGGATTAGGGTCGTAGAGAAATCCGTCCAGGCTGTAGTCAAATTTGATGATGCCAAATTTGGCATAGGTGTCAACGATGAGCTTCCAGCGTGAGGCATTGCTGTGACCCATATGGATGACATCCGAGCCAATCAGTTTTTCCAGGGTTTTTGCTTCAAAGGCCAGATACTCACGGCTTTTGGCTTGCGTGTTGTAGCGAGACAGAATCAGTTCAATGATCTCGTCTTGATGCGCCAGCGCATATTCCCAGCCTTTGAGGGTGGCATTGCGAAACGCAGCAACCACTTCGGGGTGGTCTTTTAGTGCAGCTTGGCTGGTGAACAAAACACCGTTGTAAAAATCCATGCCATATTGATTCGGATCAATCACGCTGTAGGCTATTTTGCGTTGTTGCAGATAAAAAGGTTCATTCGACAAAAAGGCGTTCATTGCCACAATCTTGCCAGCGAGCAAATCATCGAGTCCGTTGGCTTGGGTGTTGATGTTGAGTTTGTCCAGCGTAATGCCTTCGTTGAGGAACATGGCTTTCAGGTCAAGGCTTTCATCGCCTGGTTGCAGGCCAATGGCACCGGCTTTAGCCACATCCGAAGGTGTTTTGATACTGCTGCCCAGGCTCAGCAAGACTTCTGGCGAGTGCTGGAAGATGGGCGCCAGAACCAGCACGGGCTTGCCTTCCAGAAAAGATTTGACCAACCCGGATGACGACACGCCAAAGTCGGCACGCCCTTGGCTGACTTCGTCGATCGGTGAAATACTGGGGGAGCCCTCTTTGACAGTCACCACCAGCCCGGCATCTTGGTAAAAACCTTTGTGCAGTGCGGCGTAATACCCGGCAAACTCGAACTGGTGCAGCCAGTTGAGTTGCAACGTCACCGTGCTGCTGGCCGAAGCCGCCAGAGCCGATTGGCTCAGCGCCAGCACAAGTCCAAGGCACAGGCAATAGCTCCGGATTTTTTTGGGGGCAAATAAAAAATTCGGCATAGGGTTAAACCACCTGCACTTCAATGCTCATCTGGTAGCCAAATTGACGAATCACCTTGATCGGATGCTCATCCACACTGACCTGAACCAGTTTTTTGCGCAGCCGGGCAATTTGCATTTCGAGGCCTGCTTTGCTGATGTCGCCCTTGCCCAGCAGGGTGATCAATTGCCAGTTTTCCAATCTTTGCCCTGGCGCACGGGCAAAGGCCGCCAGCAGGCTGGCTTCGTGGGCGTTTAGATTGATCTGGCTTTGCTGGTTGTGCTGCCCAGTCAAGGTGAGTTTGTGCAGGTCCAGTTTGAGAGCAACGCTGGTCTGTGTTTCGGGACGCAGGCGGCGCGACAAGGCCTGGATGGCGGCACTGAGCTCGTCCATGGTGGTGGGTTTGGTAAGGTAGAGGTCGGCACCACTTTCATAGCCCAGCATTTTTTCTGACACTTTGCCGCGCGCAGTCAACATGATGATGCCGATGCCAGGCTGACCTTGGCGAATGCGTCGCGCCAGACTGATGCCGTCTTCACCCGGCAGATTGAGGTCAATCAACATCAGGTCAACGTGCATGGTGTCAGCAATTTCCACCAGTGCTTCGGCGCAATCAACCCCTACCACCTGGTGGCCGATGGCACGCAGGGTTTCCACGGTGATGTCGCGCAGGTCGTCGTGGTCTTCGACAACAATGATGTTCAGCAGGGTAGCCATAGGGTAAAACGGATGTGTTGTTGCTCGACGGCATAGGAGACCTGGCCGCCCAGCAGCGCGGCAAAGCTCTTGACCAGGTATAAGCCCAGGCCCGTGCCGGTTTGCTTTTGCGCGCCAGGGCTGCGGTAGTATTTGTCAAAGACCTTGGCCGGGTCTGGCAAGCCTGCTGCGCCTGGCAGGTTTTGCACGCTGATCAGGATGCCGGCACGACCTGCCTCAGCCGCCGCTTGTGCTTCGATGCTGACCGTTGACAGGGCAGGGGAGTATTTCAGCGCATTGTTGATCAGGTTGCCCAGCACCAGGCTGATCAACTGAGGGTCGCTCTGCAGTTCTGGCAAGTCCCAGGTCGTGATGTCTAGCCGTTGTGGGCTGGCACAACGTTGCTGCAATTGCGCCAAAATGTCTGGCAGATGGCAGTTTTGCATGTGCAGCACGGGTTTTTGGTGTTCAAACTGATCGAGTTGTTGGCAGCGCTCAACCATGCTGTTCATGTCGTCCATGGCTTTCTCTGCGCGCAGTTTGACAGATTTTTGCGGGTGCTGGTCTGTCATCTGGTTAAGCGACAGCGTAACCACCGAGATCGGTGTCTTGAGCTCGTGGGTCAGCATGTCCATAAACTGGTGCTGCTCGTTCAAATTTTGGTCAATGGCATGCTGAGTGCGATGCAACCTGCGGTTGAGGCGGTGAATGTAAAACACGACCCCCCCAATCAAACTCAAGCCCAGCATCACGGCGGCGAGCAAGCGGTAGAGCCAAGTCATGTCGGGCGGCGGCGGATTAGGGTCGTAAAAAAAACCATCCAGACTGAAATTAAATTTGATGATGCCAAATTTGGCATAAGTTTCGACGATGTGGCGCCAGCGCCCCGGGTTGCTGTGCCCCAGGCTGATCACATCAGAGTCGATCAGACTGGCCAGCGTTTTGGCTTCAAAAACCAGATACTCGCGGCTTTTGGCTTGGCTGTTGTAGTGCGCCAGAATCAGCCCGATGATTTCGTCCTGATGCGCCAGCGCATATTCCCAGCCTTTTAGGGTGGCACTGCGAAAGGCCGCAACCGCTTCGGGTTTGGCTTTTTCGACAGCACGGCTGGTAAACAGCACATCGCTGTAAAAGTCGATGCCGTATTGCCGTGTGTCGATCACATGGTAGGGCATACCGATCTTTTGCAAAAGAAAAGGTTCGTTGGAAAGGTAAGCATTCATGGCCACAATCTTGCCCGAAAGCAGGTCTTTCAGACCCAGGCCGTCGGTGCTGATGTTGAGTTTGTCCAGCACCATGCCTTCGTTGACAAATATGGCTTTGAGGTCAAGACTTTCATCGCCGGGTAGCAGGCCAATGGCTCCCGCTTGGGCTAAATCCCTGGGAGTTTTCGCTTTTTCGTCAAGGTGTAGCAAAACTTGCGGTGTGTGCTGAAAAATCGGTGCCAGCATCAGCACTGGCTTGCCCTCCAGATACGATTTGACCAGGCCAGAGTTCGAAACCCCAAAGTCAGCGCGCCCTTGGGTCACTTCGTCAATCGCCGAAATGCTGGGGCTGCCTTCTTTAATCGTCACATCCAGACCTGCATCCTTGTAGAAGCCTTTGTGCAACGCAGCGTAGTAGCCGGCAAACTGAAACTGGTGCAGCCAGCGCAGTTGAATGGTCACGCTGGTAGGCGCTGTGCCTGCCCATGCGGTCTGGCTCACCAGCACCCAGAGCACCATCCAAGTTGTCAAATTTTTTAGCATCAAAGAATTTCAGGTTTGCGCATGACGACGGTTTGCGTTAGGCTGCCAACGTATTCTGTGGAAGAACACCTCGACACCGTAAGCCTTGCGCTCTTTGATCACATCGACCACCTAGAACTGCGCAGATACAGGAACGGTCATTGGGCATAGCTGTGGGCAGGCGCTAACGCCCGAAGGGCTAGTGCAAACTTTGGAAATATTGAAAAGTCAGTCAGATGGTTCGGCACAATGCGCTGCGCTACGACCCAGTTGATGGCAACATCACCCACTAGCAGATCCATGCCAACCAGTGCTTCATCACGCGTCATTCAACACCGACCCAATCACACTGATACCCCCGCCTTGCAGTCGGTGTGACAGGTGGGTGATGGCTGGCACCAAGGTTTTGTTTTTGCGCCCCACCACCAAAGCAACGCCAGCGCGTGAGGCGATGATTTCGGCATCGGCATACTCGGTGCTGGCAGGTGTGTCGACAATGATGACGTCAAATTGCGTGCACGCAGCCTCGAGCAGGTTGCTAAAAGCCAGGCGCCCCAGCAATTCTTGGGGGTTGGGGGGCTTGGCACCTGCACTCAATATCGCTAAATTTGGCAAGCCTGGCACGAGTTGCGCCGATTCCAACCCAGCACGGTTTGCCAAAATCCCAGACAAGCCAAAGCTTCGACCTGTTTTAAAGAGGGCTTGCTGACCTTTGTCGGGGTCAGAGCGCAAATCAGCGTCGATCACCAGGGTGCGTTGCCCTTGCTGTGCAAACACAACGGCCAGATTGCTGGCTACAAATGTGCGACCATCTTGCTTGCCAGGGCTGACAACCGCCATCACTTTGCGCTCAGGCATTTTGTTGAACCAGCGCAGCATGAGCTGGCTACGCACTGCGCGCATGTTTTCGCTCACCGTGCTAAAAGGCTGGTAAGCGGTGAGCAAGGCTGGGCTTAGGTTGCTGTTGGCGGCGCTGAGATAAGAGTAGTCATATTGCTGGCCCAGGGCAAAGTCAATGTCGTCTTTGGTTAACAGCTTAAGTGTGATGGCAGCATCGCCAAATTGCACGTTATTGGCTTTTTGGTATTCCAGAATGCGCGCTGCATCTTTGCTGCTGAGCCGGCCAGTGGCCACCAAAATATCGCCAATTGAGCGACTGGCAGAAAAAATGGGAGAAATCGGAACCGCGATATCTGAGCTCATGCGCGCGCTTTGGCAGATGCCAGCAATTGGGTAGCAGAGCCTATCGAGCCTAATACGGGCAGCTCAAGTGCGTCAAACAGGTCTTGCGCTGAGCGCACTTTGCGGTCTTTAAGCTCAAGCATCAGAGCCAGCCCAACGCCCAGCAGGGTTCCGAGAAAAATCGACACCAAAACGTTCAGCAGCACTTTAGGTTTTGATGGTTTGGTTGATGCAAAAGCTGGGTTGAGAACGGAAATGTTAGTTTGGTTGGTTTGGCTGGCTATGTTGGTTTGCGAGGCGCGCTGACTCACCAGCTCAAAAGACCGCTGGGCTGACTCGATGTCACGGCGCAGCACGTTGAGTTCATCGCGCTGTCTGTTGAGCAGCAGAACCCTGGTTTTTTGGTTGTTGAGTGCACCGAGCAACTCTTGCTCACGCTTGCGGCTGATTTGATAGGTGGTTTCGATAGAGCTGGAGATTTTGTGGGTTTCGGCATTCAGCTGGGCTTTCAAGGTGTTGAGCTCTGCCTCAGCACGTTGTGTTTGCGGGTGGTTTTTGCCTAGATTGATGTTGTTTTCGATTAATTTGGCTTCGAGGCGGCCGATGTCGGCTTTTAGTCCATTAATCAGCGGGCTTTGCATCACTTCAGCGACGGTGTCGAGTTTGGTGTTGCTGCGCTTGCTTTGGCTATCGGTGGTTTGGCCTTGAATGCCGGTAAGCTGTGAGGAGATGTCGTTGAGTTTGGCTGTTTCAAAATCGAGGCGCTCATCAGCAGCCGTGATACCGTGCTTTTGCTGGTAGTCTGACAAAGCCTGTTGTGCCTTTTCGAGGTTTCCGCGTGCCGTTTTGGTTTGGTCTTCAAAAAAAGCGGCGAATTGTCTGGCCGGAGCTACTTGCAGGTCTAAATTCACGTTGATGTAAGACTGGGCAAAAGCGTTCGCCACCACCGCTGCAAATTCTGGGTCGGCAGCGGTGTAGTCGATGTTGATCACTGTGCTTTCACGCGATGGTTTAACCGAGAGGTTGGTTTGCAGCAGCACGGCGAGCCAGTCAATGAGTTGCCCTTGACCCTTGGTGGCTTCTTGCCACTGTTGACGAATCACCTGGCTCTCGTCCATTTTGAGCAGCTTGACCACGGCGCGGGCGACGCGGTCGCTGTTGATGATGTCGACTTGCGTGGCCATGTAGCCAGGCGCCATCATGCCTTGCAAAATCATCCCGCTGACCATATCGGGCGCTTTGACATCAATCACCACCGCTGCACTGGCACTGTATTGTTTGGGCAACAACAGGCTGACCGTGACCGTGGTGAGAACTGTCACGATAAGCGCCAGCAGCGCCACCTTGTAGCGGGCGCGCAAAATCAGCAGAAACTGTTGCAAGGTCATGGCTGGCTAGGGCTTTGGTTGGCGTGCCGGGTGTTCATCCAATGCGGCAGACGGGGCATCAAAAAATACTTTCTTTGACATAAATAACATCGTTCGGCATGACCAGATCAGTCAGGTTGGGCTCAAGCTGCAACGCTTTGCCCTCCAAGTTTTTTCGGTTCAGACGCAGGCGCTTTTCGCTACCGCGAGCACTCGGCCCACCACCTTGCGCCAACGCCTGCATCACTGTCATGCCGCGCTCGAGTCGAAACGAGCCAGGGCGTTGAACCTCGCCATAGATATAAACCATGGGTGCGCGATGCACATAAATGCTGTCGCCACCTTGCAACAAAATGTCGTCTTCAAGTCGGGCATTCAAAAAAACAGCCGGAATATCGACCAGCTTCAAAAATGGTTTGCCGTTGCGTGAGCCAATCACCACCACAATATCGTCGCCGCCGGGGGTTGCGCCACCTGCGTTGGCGAGCATGTCTGTTAACCGGGTGTTGGCCGTTTCAAGTGGAAATCGACCCGGCCGCGCTACCTGCCCCAGCACAGACACCTGGTTGCCTCGAATTTGCATCAGCACAATGTTGACTTGTGGGTTTTGCAGAAAACCACCTTGTTGCAAGCCATCGGCAATTTTTTTCTCTGCAGCCGCAATGGAAAGGCCGCCGAGTTGCACCGCTCCGAGCAGAGGATAGGTGATTTCGCCATTTTCAGAAACGCGGGTTTCAATGGTCAAGTCGGGGTTTTGAAACACCTGAATTTTTAAAGCATCACCAGCGCCAAGCGGGTAGTCGGCCTTGTCTTGTGCTTGGGCATTGAAGCACAGGCTCATTAAAGCCCAAGCCAGCAATTGAAAAAAAATGTGCAACTGTACAGGTTGGTTTCTCATGACGCCAATTGTGCCCTTTATTTCAAACCTGCCACACCTTTTTCGATAGCGCTCTGCGCTTTATCCATAGGCGCTGCAGGTGTATTTGGTGTTGGACTTTGTGCAACGAGGGGAGGGCTGACATCGGACTTGGCAAATTCGCCCATGTAGGTGATGCTGGTGCTGGCTTTTAAGCGCTTGATGTCGGCGTTAATGACTTCGGTTGCACGTTGGTTGTTGAGAAACTGCTCAATGCGGGGCAGGGCGGCCGCTTGGTCAACTGGTGCTGATTGCGAGGCCGCCAAATGCAAAAACGTGATGCTTTGTGGTGTGTCGAGCACCAAGTTTTGGCCATCTTTTAGTGCATGCACTTTGGTCAGTAACTCAAGCGGAATTTGCTCGGCTGGTCGTGTGGCGTTGCCACCACCAAACTTGATGTCTTTGCCTTTGAGCCATGCCGCCACCTCTTCCGTGGTTTTGCCAGCGGCAGCCATGCTTCGAAGTTGCTCAAGCATGCCGGGAGATGCTGGTACCAAAATTTCTTGAATATTAAAAATGCGCCGTGCAGAAAATAACTCGGGGTGAGCCGCATAATATTTGGGCACCTCATCGGCGCTGGCTTTGGTTGCCGTGCCAGCCACTTTTTGAATATAAGCACGCGCCAGAATATCGCGCTTGGCGGCTTCGAGTGCCGAGACAATTTCCGGGGATCGATCGAGCTTGTTTTCAATGGCTTGGCTCACAGCCAATTGCTGGTCGATAAGCTTTTCGAGCACTTCGCGGCTGGCGGCCTGAACCTCGGCTGGTGTCGAGCCAGCCGCGTTGCTGCGCGACAAAACCTGATTAATTTGGTGCACCGAAATTTCTTCGGAGCCCACTTTGGCGGCTACTTGCGTGGCTGCTGGCTTGCCGTCTTTATTGCCGCAGGCCGATAAACCCAGCAATAAGGCAAAGCAAAGCAAGAGGGAGACGGGGCGGCAAAGAGTTGGGTATTTCATGGATGTCATTAATAGCTGTATTGCGCAGAAACAGAGACTTGAGAGCTGTCGTAGTCTAAGCCAGTTTTGTTGGAAGAGCGTGTGGCGTTTTGCAGTGCTGTGCTGAAGGTCAGACGCTGGTCTGGCTTCCAAAGCAGCGAAACAGAGGTGTCTCGCGTGCTGTCTTGGTTTTGACTGGGAAAGGGAGCACCTAAATATTGAATATCAGCCCACTCATGACGCAGTCGCAGCACGGTCTTAGCGCTGGTTTGCCAGCTGGGGGATATGTAGAACCTTTTAGTGTTTGAGTAGTAGTCGTTGGTGGTGGCGCTGGTGTAACTGGAAACATTGCTGGCATAGCCTAGGGTTAAGCTTGATTTGCCGCTAATTTGCCAATTCAGATTGGCTCCAGTGTTCAAGCCACTAAAGTCGCGTTGAGCGTTGTTTGGGTGTTTTTGATTAAATGGCGTCAAAACCAGGTCGGCCGTGCTGGTGTCTGGCAAAATCCAATGCAAACGCAGGTCAGTGCTGTGCTGCTCAAAGTCGCTGGTCAGTTGTTTTTTGTATTGACCGAGCGCAGTCTTTTGTATGAATGTAATGCTGCTGCCACTGGGAAATACATAAGCAAACCCGGTATCCAAAGCATGGGTGCTGTAGTCGCCGTCCACCTGCAACGCCAGTTGGTTGGCCTGGGTGGTTTGCACTAGGTCAGCCAGGATGCGCCAGGGGCCATCGACTTCATAAATAGCGTTCAAGCTGTTACTGCTGTCGGTGCGTTGGTTGCGTTGGTTGGTGCCCGCAAAGTCTGCAAAGCTATTCAGCGTTTCTTTGCGGTTCAGAACAAGCGAGCCATGCAAGCTGGGTGTCATGCTCCATTGCAGGTTAACGGCGTAGTCGTACGACGTGTAACTGAGATAGTCAAAGTTTTGGTAACGATGATCTGCAATGCTGATGGATGCATCGAGCTTTTGCAGGCTGATGGTTGTGCTGAAATTCAGACCTAGATTGGTCGTGCTGATCTGTTCGGCCCCATAAGATTTCATGGTGACTTGTTGCGGTGCAGACAATCGAAACAGGTTGTTGTCAAATGCCAAGGATGTTGCAGCTGTGAGGGTAAGGTGAGAGTTTTCTGCGTGAACAACGGCACAGCAAAAAAGCACGCCCACCTGAACTAAAAATTTACGAGCGAAAGACAACATTTCGAAAATGACCTCGGCACCATGAAAAAAGGGACTGCAATGCAATCCCCTTGTGATAAGTAGAAAAAGCCTTCGTTGTCACTAGGCTTTAGCTAACTTTGTTTTGCGTCTGCGAGATACCGCACCTACCAAACCTAAGCCAGCAAGCAGCATGGCATAAGTTTCGGGTTCGGGAACAGGAGCAGTCACTCCGGAAAGACTAGCAACATAAAGACTTCCAGCATTTGCATTGCCAGTTATGTTCAATTGATAGTACATATTTCCAGTTGTTTGAGAACCACTCCATGTGCTGCCACTGGCTGCATTGCTCAAAAGAGTAGTCAAACCTGCTGAATAACCTGGGTTACTGTAAGAAACCAGTGATACAGAAAAACCGGAAAAAGAACCAATCCCGGTCACCGAAGGTGTGAAAGACTGGCTCTGATCTAACGTAAACCGCAATTGATCACTAAAGCTACCATCTAAGGGCATAAGTTGAGTGAAAGATGGATTCAATCCATTTACATCCATAGTGGTGGTCGCACTCTGGGCGCCCAGACTAATTGATGCTCCTGAAATTGCAGTCAAAAAATATTTAAAAAAATGACTTGTTTTCATGGCACCTGCTCCTGAACGAAAAATTTGCATATGAACTAACTATACACTTTTAACTAAAGAATCTATGTGAGTGCATCAAACCAAGATTCCAGCGAAGTATAGCGATGCTTGAGCTTGTGCCAAAGGTCCTGACAAGTCAG
>CAIYYA010000048.1 GCA_903930255.1 uncultured beta proteobacterium | reverse complement strand
GTTTGCTGACATGGGTCAGAGTGCCCGCAGCAGGGTCAGTTTTCGCAATGACTGCGACCCCAATCGCCCTTTGCGCATAGGCTTGGTGTCGGCAGATTTTCATCACCAGCACCCAGTTAACTTGTTTATGCAGCCGTTGCTGGCGCGCTGGAATCTGGCGCAATTTCCGCTGACGATCTATTTCACCGGCGTGAGCTACGACCACCAGACCCACCTGGCGAAAGCACGCGTGGGCACCTGGCGCGAGATGACACAAACCACACCGGCGCAGTTTGCACGGCAAGTGGAGGCCGATGGCATTGACATCTTGATCGATCTGGCCGGGCACACCTCGATGCAACGGCTCTCGCTCTTTGCGCAGCGCATGGCACCGGTGCAGGTGACGTTTTTGGGTTACCCGGGCTCCACCGGCATCCCCAATATGGACTGGATTTTTGGCGACCCGGTGGTGACACCGCCCGAACACCACGATTTGTACTCTGAGCAAGTGGCCCGCTTGCCACACACGGTGTTTTGCTACGCGCCTGAGGCCAACTACCCCTACCCCGACATGCCTGACTCGCAGGCCTTGCGGCCGCTCACGTTTGGCTCGTTCAACAATATCCCCAAGCTCACGCCGCACACCATTCGCCTGTGGTCTAAGGTGCTGCTGGCGGTGCCGGGCTCACGCCTGATTCTGAAAGCGCCAAGTTTTACAGACCAAGGCGCGCGTGCGCGATACACCCGCTTGTTTTTGGACTGTGGTGTGGCATCAAACCGACTGGAGTTTCGGGGCCCGGTTGAGCTCAGTGCCATGATGGCCGAATATGCTGATGTTGACATTGGACTTGACCCCATGCCGTACAACGGCGGCACCACCACCTTGCAAGCCATGTGGATGGGCGTGCCCGTGGTGGTGCAAGAGGGCGGCCACTTTGTGTCACGCATGGGGGCCAGTTTTATGCGGGCCGCCGGGTTGCCCGAATGGGTGGCGGCTGATGATGCACAGTATGTGGCGATTGCGGTGCGCATGGCAGCGGACAGGCATGGGCTGTTGCAGCTCAAGCGCGCATTGCGAGAGCGCCAACTGGCCCTGCCCGCCTGGAACCCTGATGTTTACACCAAGAACTTTGGCGAACAACTGCGAAAAGCCTGGACGCAGACCATGTGCACAGAGCAGACTTTATGAAAACACTGGGAAACCTGTTGTCAGAGTTCAGCGCTGCAAGCCCAGCCGATGACATCTCGCGTGCTTTGATTGAATTTGCCAATGACCACGGACTGAGCACTTTTGGCTTTGGCGGTGTGTTGATGAGCGTGTAGCATTACCTTAATAACCAGAGGGTCATGCACGATGAAGTTTTGGTGGCTTTTGTTATTGCTTTGGGCCGCACCCACTTGGGCGCTGGATGTCTCGAAAGCCGGGCGCGTGGAAGTCAACACGGATCTGTGGTGGTGCACCACTGCGCAAGACACCACGCTTAACCAGGTTTTGCAAGGTGCCTGCACCCCAAAGTTGGCTGACGGGGCTGACTTGCACCCCGGCTTTGATACGCGGGCATTCTGGTTGCGGCTCAGCCTGGATAACCCCAGCAACCAAGTGCTGGAGCGCTGGTTAACGGTGGGGCATCCCCGACTCGAATTTATAAGCTTGTTTGTGCCTGATGGGACCGGTAGATGGAACCATATTGATAGCGGCTTAGGCAATGCCATGTTGGGTAGAGACGATATTCCACGACTTTATGGGGCACTGCCAGTAATGCTGCCAGCACAGACTCAGCAAACCGTGTGGCTGCGTGTGGCATCGCGCAATTCAGTTGATTTGGGTACCACCGTATGGTCGCCGGCGCAGTACCAGCGCACGTTTGGCGTTGGCCAACTGAGCCTGGCACTGGCGCTGGGGGGCTTGTTGATTGCCGTTTTGTTTTCGGGGCTGGCTTTTGGCATGACACGCGAGCCGCCTTTTTTGTTTTTTGGTTTGGCGATGCTGGGCGAGATCATGCTCGAAGCCTATCGCACCGGCTTGTTGCAGCGCTTTTTTTGGCCCGCTGACTGGCCGCTGCCACCGCAAATGGCTGCGGTGGCATCCATGATGGCGGTGCTGTCGTTTGCCGGTTTCTTTTTTACCTTTGTGCCCAAACTGCCCCAACACCGGCTGCACTACCGCGCCTTTGTACTGGCCATCGTCGTCACCGTATCGGCACAGGTGTGGTCTGTTGCAGTGGACTACGGTGTGGCGGTGCAGGTGTGGAGCATGTTGGTGAATGTGGTTTTGATTCTTGGTATCTGGATTGTGTGGCTAGCTTGGCGCAGCGGCTTCAAGCCTGCGGGCACGCTGTTGCTGGGGTTTTCGTGCGTGCTGGCGCTGGAGGTGGGTCGCATCGTGACGCTGCTGGGTTTCAGGTCGTTTTCGCAGGCCGAGATTTTGTTGGGGCCGTGGGCACTGGTGCTGACCACACCGGTGATTTTGATGAGTATTTTTCATCGCTCGAGCGACATCCACGCCCGCTTGTTTCAGTCTGAGAGCGATAACCAAGCCAAGATTCAATTTTTATCGCAAATGAGTCATGAACTGCGCACCCCGCTGGACATCATTTTGGGCAACGCCCAGTTGCTCACACGCCAGGCCGCAGGGTCGCCGCTGCGTCGTGAGTTTTTGGATCATATTCAACAAAGCGGCTGGCATTTGCTGAGCATGATTGACGAAATTCTGGACTATTCACGCGGCGTAGCGGGCCACTTGCCAATAGAAAACGCTCGCCTGAATTGGCCGCAGTTTTTGCGCAACCTAGCCCATAACGCTCAGGTACTGGCTGACAAAAACGCCAACCAGTTTACGATGAGAAACACCGCTGACGCCATAGGCCATGTGGTCACCGATGGCAAACGCCTGCGCCAGGTGTTAGACAACCTGTTGACCAATGCCAGCAAACACACCCGGGACGGTTCAATTCACCTGGACTGCGCAGCGCAAGAGCACAACGGCCAATGGAAGCTGAGTTTTGCTGTGACAGACTCGGGCGAAGGCATTGCGCTGGCGGATCAAAAACGCATATTTTTGCCGTTTGAGCGTGGCACGAACCGCACGCAAGCCCAGGACAAAGGCATTGGTATGGGCTTGGCCATTGCACGGCAATTAGTCGAGGCCATGGGCGGCCAACTGAGCGTGCAGAGCGTGCCGGGCCAGGGAGCATGCTTTAGTTTTTGGATCATGGCCGACAAGGCTGATAAATTGTTGACTCAGGCAGACAACGCCATGGACGTGGGCCTGAAGCTGACCTTGCTAAACGGCTACACCGGCCCTCGCAAGTCGGTGATAGTGATTGACAACGAAGCAGCTATCCGCCAAACCCTGTTTAATTTGCTCACCGAGCTGGGCATGCAGGTGCACACAGCCGACAGCGGTGCGGCTGCCGTCAAGCTGCTGTCCACGACCTCACCCATTGATTTGATTCTGACTGACCAGTTTATGGAGAACGGTGATGGCTGGTCCGTGCTGGCTCAAGTGGCTGTGCGCTGTCCAGACATGCCAGTGATGCTGATGTCAGCCGCGCCGCCCAAACGTCCTCTGAAATTCCCTCCCGGACTGCACTTTGCAGCCCATTTGTTAAAGCCGCTGGACTACCAAAAATTGCTGAAACTGATGGGCGAACTGCTGGACATTGAGTGGGACATGAAGCCTGACAACCAGCCTGACACATCCACTGCTGTTTTGAGACCCAGCGGGGTGTTGACCGCGCAAGACCTGGCAGGCTTGCACAAGCTGATCGACAGCGGCCAGATGTCAGCCATCATGGCTTGGGCGAAAGACCTGAAAAGGCGCTCGCCTGAGAGTGCCTCGATGGCTGAGGAACTTGAGGCGGCAGCGCGAGGGCTGGATATGGCAGCTTTGGACAGGTTGTCCACGTGAGCAGCCCCTTTTTTTCAATAAGCTGTAACAGCTTCGCCGAGCTCGGTGACTCCCACTTTCGCAGAGACATTGGCCGCCAAACTACAGAGCCGATTTCCCAATTACCAGTTTGTCAGCCAATATTTCAGTGATATCCACTCCCAAAGCCTGCGCAATGATTTCGATGTTATCCAGCGAAACATTGCGCTCACACCGCTCCAGCGAGCCGATATAAGTACGGTGCAAACCGACCAAATCAGCCAGCGCTTCCTGGGATAAGCCATCTCTGGCGCGCAGCAGGCGCATGTTTTTTGCCAGACGTGATCTGGCCGTTAAAGAATTTTGTACTTGCATTTGCATGCAAGCAGTTTCTAGTTATGATGCGTTTGGGTCTACAGACTTTGAGTAGCATATTATGAACATACCCATTACCCAACTCAGCGAAATCACATCAACCCTTCAAGGCAAACCCGCAGAAGCGGCATTCCCAGTCAACCTATCAGATAAACCGTGATGTACGCGCGCTCGCGCGAGCGCGGGACGTTTTACGGTAGTCAATTTTTGTAGCCCAACAATTCCCGCAAAGCCGTGTCAGATATAGGTTTGCGGCACATCGAGGGGTTTGGACTTGGCAGATTTGCCATCAAACCCCTCGCCAAACCCCTGAAACTTGCGGTTGTTGGCGAATAACGGCGGTGCTTGGCGAAGCTGATTTTTCGAAAAAGCTTATAAAAACATGAGCTTGCCGCCAACAAAAACGCCACCGCGAAGGGTGGCGAAGGTGAGTTTGGTGCGACTGGCGGGGATCGAACCCACGACCCTCGGCTTCGGAGGCTAGTACATCAACACTAAATTAAGCGTTTTTATAGTGCGAAAAATGGTTATAACCGTTGTGGCTCTAGAGAAAATTGGAAAAAGTCAATTTTAGAAAAAATACGATTAGCAACATAAAAAAACAAAAAATGCCTTAAAAATGAAAATTTGAC